>JAUNBR010000028.1:0-17752 GCA_030527015.1 Planctomycetia bacterium | reverse complement strand
TTTCAGTGAAGCAAAAAAACTGTGAAGTAAAAGTTTATTACGCTGAAAACGTGCCGTTTCCACTTTATATTTCCGTTTTCTGCGGTTCTGAAAGCCGGCATTTTCAGTGAAGCAAAAAAACTGTGAAGTAAAAGTTTATTACGCTGAAAACGTGCCATTTCCACTTTATATTCCGTTTTTTGCGGCTCTGAAAGCCGGCATTTTCAGTGAAGCCTGCTGCTGGCAGGGAAGCAAAAATGCCGGCCTGTCGGCAGACAGGAGAAGCGGAAATTTATAATGTATCGGATATAAAATGTCAGACAGAAAATATTTTTCGTGAATGGTATAATGTGTGTAAAATCGAGGAAAATTTAACGGCGTAAAGATTCCATATCCAGATGACTGCAAATTTTTTCCAGCAGTTTATCCACATCAAAAGGTTTTTGCATGAAATCGTTCGCACCACTTTCCAGCAGGTCTTTAATTTTATATTCTTCCACCATACCTGAGATACAGATAATCCGGACATCATCCATGGACTTATTACTCCGTACTCGCTGGCAGACTTCCTTTCCATTAATATCTGGTAACATAACATCCAGAACGATCAGGTCGGGATGATACTCTTTCACCATCATGCCCGCATCAAAACCGTTATTCACAGCACGTACTTCAAAACGTCCGTCACGATTCAAAACATCCTCGATTAAGCTGACGATATCCACATCATCATCCACCAAAAGGATTTTTCGTTTTCCACTTTCCAGTGCATCTGTGGGAATGCCATTTTCCCTCATGAAAATAAATAACTGATCTCGTGGGATCCGTCGGAAACGACTTCCCGGAACTCGGAACCCTTTTAATTGTCCCGTATCAAAACACCGAATAATGGTCTGTTGGCTTACTTTGCAGATTTTTGCCGCTTCGCCTGTAGTGAAAACAGTTTTGATCGCCATATTTTAATCCATCCTTCCTGAACCCGCAGTGTACGTATTACGCCTAACTTTAATAAAATCTTTACGAATGTGCCAATTATGCCAGAGTTACCAAGATTACCAATTATCTTGATTATATCCATTTTATGGCTTTTGTCAATATCAATTTTTAAAATCTTCGGATTAGTGAAAATCCGGTTTTTTAGAAAGATAATAAAGGTGGGAGGAACTTTCTGATTCTAGAGAACAGGTTTATTGGAGAAAATATATGTATGTGTAGTATAAAATGGAGTGAGCTTATTTTAATTTTGTATAAAATTTTATTTTTGTTTCATTATCTTATTATTTATTTTTAAAAATCAGAGAGCCAGGAATGCAGAGGGTTATGAAATACGCATATTAATCTTTCCAGTTCCACCATCTGAGTTTATCATTTTCAGGATAATCTTCAGAAACGGTGTAAACGGCACAGCGAAAAATGGCCAAAATGTCTCGAGAAAGGGTTCCGCCACGTAAACGCTGGAGTTTTTGGAACATATCATCTGGATCTCCGTCTGCCAGCTGTTCCAGCGAGTGGAAACCTAATTCTTCCAAATCTCGTGCGGTTTCGCGGTCCACGCAGGGAATTTGCTGAAAAATACTTCTCTGTTTTTTGGAAAGTGGGGTAAAATTTTTGTGTTTCATAATAAATTTTGAATGAAATATATGAAATTTTCCGGATATTCACTCAACAATAAAACGGAATATGCCGAATGTAGGTAAAGACCTCCTATTTTTGGAAAATTATATTAAAATATTTCGGCACATATCGTAAGTGTGTTCATAAAATGGGTGAAATATTTTTATACCTGATGCACTATAAATTTCCGTTTTATCTGTCTGCTGACAGAAAGGCTGATATTTATGTTTTGCCGCCAGCGGTAGGCTGGGAGGAAAATGCGTTTTTTGTGACTGTATTAAACGAAAATTTAAAATAGAATCAGTGTAAACATCCGGTATATTTTAAATTTCTGTTTTCGAGCATTTTTCATTTCGGAAAGATTTCGTGTCTGTGGTGTGTAAAATGAAAATTTAAAGTGGAGTCTGTATATTCTCAGTTTATGATAAATTTTATTATTTCTGTTTTAATTTAGCGGAAATACAGCTGTGGCATATACGGTGTGAAATTTAAAGTGTGACCGGTAAAAAAGGCCTGCTTTTCAGGAAATATTTCTTGAAAAAGTAATTTTTGAGGTGTTTTATGTTAAAACGTGCATCGTTTATTTTATTGCTCTGTCTGGGAGCAAGTGTTTTTTTGACCAGTTCTGCAGAAGCTCAGCGGTTCCGCCGCACGCGAAATGTGACTTATCCGGAAGTGCCCGCGAATTCACTTTATGCGCCGGGGAATCAGGGACCAGCGTTTAATCAGTCATGGGGACAGTCTTACTCGACTCAGGACTGGAATCGGCTGTATCATTACCCTTATGTTTATTATCCGCAGAATTTTTGGCCGCAGGAATATTATCGTAGTGCGGATGATCTTTATAATCGGTATCCTCCAGAAATGAGAATTCCCATTTATAATAAAAAAATGTTTAATTATCATACGGAACCGAAAACTAGTCATTCGGGATTTCATTACATTTTGGATGTGTTTTGATCGTGGATAAGGAAAGGAAGGTCGGGAATTTTCTCCCGGCACAGACTTTTTTACCGTTTACCTGTGCAGGATAAATTTTCACTGGGAATGAATTTTATTCTGTTCATGTAAAAAAGATCAGAGGCTGACAGCAGACAAAATGTGAGTGATGTGCAGGAGTATCAGGAATCTTTCTTGGAGATTCATAGCCACAAGAATCGTTGAAACGATTTTTGTGGCTTTTTTATGTCTGGCGCACGATAATTTTCGGTTTCTTCGGGGCATTTCTTCGCTGAAAATACCTCTTTTAGAGCCGCACAAAAAGGGGAATTTAAAATAAAAGCAGAGTATACATACATTTTATACCTGATACACGATAAAATTCCGCTTCTCCGGCATTTTACTTCGCTGAAAATACCTGTGTTAAGAGCCGCACAGAACGGAAATTTAAAATGGAACCAGTATATATTAAGGAATTACTTCAGCTGCCATTCTTCGATATTTTCATACAGAGAAAAAACTTTTTCTCCGATTCCTTCTACTGAATTATGATATGCGTAATGATCCAAAATCTGCCATAAAGGAATAACGGCGGTATCATCGTAACACAGGCGGTGAATTCGTTTTAAGATTCGGCTGATCTGATTCCAGTCTGTCGCGGCATCCAGCTGACGAAGAGCCATGTCCATGTGAGAACTGCACCGGCCAGTCGGCCCCTGAGCAGACAGTAATCGCCGTGCATCCAGAAGCGGTTCGGCCATGGTTAATTCGGCGTAAATTAAATCGAAATCTTCACGCATTTCCACCGTTTCGTGAGTTTTAAATTCATATAAGGTCACGGGAATTCCTATAATCGCGAGTTGTCGCTGAATCTGCAGACAGCTGATTCGTGCCAGTTCATGAGGTGGATGTGCCAAAATGAGTGGCTCCATGGGAAGTACGGAGGGTTTTTCTTGGTTTTTTTCCTCTGAATCGGATTTTTCGGATTTTTGTGTCTGAGATTTATTTTGGTCTGGCGACTTATTTTTTTCTTCAGATGTTTTTTCTGAAGTGGCTTCCGGCAGCTCTTTTTTTTCAGCTTCTTTTCTCTGGTTTTCGATTTTTTTAATTTCTTCAGGTTTTAAGACCTGTGAAATGGCCACACGTGCTAAAAGTGCGGCCAAATAAGGATCATATTTTCGTGGTGGAATATGGGAATCATATGCGTATGCCAGCGGATCTCCATGAGATGCACCGACAGAAAATGGTCCGCTGATGACCTGACATCCAGGATACGATTTTTTCCCCAGAAGATGGGAAAGAATAATATCTCGATTTATTCCATACACCAGTGCGCGGCGAAAAATTCGGTTGGACAGCAGCGGTTTATTCCGATTTGGCAGCAAAACATGCGTGCGCGGGACGGCGTATGGCGTGACAGTTACATGTTCTTTCGCATTCTGTAAGATGCTTAATTCCCAAGGATTTACCCTGTCCAGTACCTGAATCTGATTCTGGATCAGAGCGACACTCGCATTTCGGCCTTTATCAAATTTCGTCTCGATAATTTGAAGAGGGCGGTTTCCCGACTTTTCTTCTGTCTCGATTTTATCGAGAAAATAATTTGAGCTGGCGGAGTATCTGAGTATCACGGGCGCATTTCCAGACACAGAATCCGTTACGGGAATATTTAGAATGCCATGATGGATGGAAAGAGGTTTATCATTAAAGGATTTTGGGACAAAAGGTCCATTCGTCAGGGTGTCTGGTGAAATATTTTTCGCAGAGGAAAAAGGCAGAACGGGCATCTGCAGCAGAGATTTTGGTAATACATGAGCCTGTCTTAAATGAAGTGTGATTTCTGTGGGAGAAGATACTTCCACGGACTGGAAAATGTCGGACAGCAGCGGGTCATGCTGAACGTCCTGTGAGTCGATACACCGAAGCAGCTGGCGTGAAATGTCATAAGCGGTTAATTTTACGTCGGTACCGTCCCAGCCGATTTCCGGTAAAATGTTTAGACGCAGCGTGCGGTTCAAATTTTCCACGAGTAACGTTCCCAGAGGTGAAATGTATTCACCACCTTCTGGTCCGGGGCCGCGAAATTCCACCAGAGGACGATAAATTAATCGTCGGGTGCGCAGGGACGCCCAGTCATTTAGTAACACGGGCTGAACCTGCGTGGCGCACCATGTGATTCCGACATTTACTTGGGGATACTGTTCACGTATTTTTTTCGCGAGATTTATAACATCTTTCCGATCAGGGCTTAATTCCATCATTTCACGAGAGACGAGAATGGCCTGATGAATGTTTCCGGTATTCTGTGATTTCTGAATGTCCGCTTTCATTTCTTCCACTTTTTCATTCATTTCGGCCACTAATTTTTTAACATCTGGGTGATCGGGAAGAATTTTTTGAATTTCACGGATGAATTGGCCGCCCACGGCGTAATTTTTTTTGTTAAGATTTTCTTTCCATAAGTTTTTTACCAGTGGAACATAAATATTTGGAAGTCTGGCGTATTTAGGATTTAATTCAGCCAGAGCGTAAACGCGGACTAAAGCCATTTCGTAATTTTTTTCCCGAATATAGTTGGCGGCTTCCCTTTCCAGAAAAAATTGGTATGCTGCGTTAAGATTTCGTGTTTCAGGATATTCGGAGCGCACGAATTTTAAACATTCATATGCGTCATCAAAATTTTTATCTAAAATGAGTTGGCGTGCTTCCTCTATTAAAATGTCTTCAAAACGTAAAATTTTATCGAGATTTGAAAATGGAATCTGACGTAAATTTTCTGGATCTTCCAAAAGACGGATCTGAAGTTTTGATGTTTTAAAAGCCTTCCGTAATGCATCTGGATTTAAAGATACTCCTTCAGGAATGACCAGAGGCTGGATGTCAAAAATTTTTCGTTTTTTTGCATTTTTGAGAATGATTCGGTCAAAAGGTTCTCTCTCCCAGAGCGGAATGGAAATGTTCAGAACGGTATTCTGGGGGGCATTTCCGTCTGCTGCAGGAACGGAAGGTGCCGGGTTATCTGGTGAGGGTATTTTGGTTTCCGCGGATGCCGTGCCTGCGGGGAGAACCGGATCTGTCGGTAATTGAGCGAGTAAAAAAAATGGCTTAATAAATAAAAAGAGGATTATAAAAATTAGGAGAGTGCCTGAAGTACGATAAAATTTCGTACCTGGATAATTTCGCTTAACAGAAAACGTCTGTGAGATTACACCGAAAGGAATTTTAAAGAAATGTCGGTGTAAAAAACTCAGAGAATAAGAAAAAAAAGGAATGCGCCACATATACTTTCCGTTAATAGTAAAAAATGATTTCTTTTTTGATAAAAGTTTAATATCCCCGATACACTATAAATTTCTGTTTCCCTGGCATTTTCGTTAAAAATGTCGGAGTTCAGAATCACACGAAACGAAAATTTAAAGTAAAAACAGCATAAATTATGCGGGTTCCGCTTTATATTCCCGAGGCACTTTAAATTTCTGTTTCCCTGGATTTTTGCTTTACTGAAAATGCTGCTTTCAGAGCCGCACGAAACAGAAATTTAAAGGAGCTCCAGTATAAATTTCTGTTTTATGTGGTCATGAAAACAGGAGATTTTATCCCCGATACACTATAAAATTCCGCTTCTCAGGCATTTTTGATTCACTGAAATGTCTGCTTTAAGAACCGTACGAAACGAAAATTTAAAGTGGGACCAGTATATGTATCCGCGGAAGCATCATCTGCCTGCGGACAGAGAATGCGGAAATTTATAGTGCGTCGGGCATATAAATTTTACAAAACAGTTTTTGGGAAACTATTTTTCTGTGGATTCAGTTTTTGAAAGCATAATGATGCTGCCGTCCTGCGTTCCCACAAGAAATTTTCCGTTCCAGAGAACTGGGGCGGTGGAAAATGCATAATCAAAATTTTGTTTTGTCTGAATTTCTCCCGTGGAGATATTCATGGTAAAAATGGTACCGTCAATTGTCGTGGCCAGAAGTGTCTGCTGATATATCAGAGGAGTACCCGATAATTGAGTGTTCTTCTTTTCATTATTTCCTGGCAGTTTTATATTCCAGTGAATTTCTCCATTTTTATCCCATGCGAACATATCTCCAGTTTCTTTTACTGCGATGAATGTATCCTGAAAGATCCAGGGACCGGCCGTAATTTTTTCTTGAAATTCTGTTATTTTGACCGGCTCCAATTTTTCTTTGGCGGTATCCACAGCGTAAAAAATAGAGTCCTCTGTTAAAAAATATGCGGTATTTTCATGGAGAATTATTTCACTGGAAACAGGAGATTCCATTTCTACAAAAACTTCTTCCACAAAAGCTGGCGTTTTTTGTTCCTCGGATCTTGTCAGGGAAAAACGGTAAATTCGGCCATGATTATCTGCCGCCAGCCAAGATGCTTTTTCTCCGATCTGCGCAAGTTTCCATGAAAAATTCTCTCCTTCCAGTTTCGGCTGGAAGGTGGCCCGAACGGTTCCTAAATTTCTGTCCACGAGGAAAATTTGGCCACTCTTTCCCGGTACCAGCAGGGCAGTTCGGAAAGGAAGTAATTTTCCTGAAATGGTGTCTGGAACAGGATTACAGATAAATTTTTTATTTTTAGGGACGTATACCAGTAATTGAGTGGTGTTCCCGGAAGGCACCATTACCACATTTCCCTTTTCGTCACATAAGCCCTGTGAAATCTGCTCGGGCACATATTCCTTCGGAACTTGCGCAACTGTTTTTTGTAAAATGAAATCGTGTGTAATCGGTGAATTATCTGTGTTTTGCGTGGTGGTGAATGGTGATGTAACATCAAAAATAGCACCAAGACGCGTTAACGCTAAAATCTTTTTATCATCCAAAATTACAGGTGCCGTAACCAGAGGAACTGCCAGCTGCACATTCCACTGAGGTTCTCCGGTGGCGGCATCCATGGAGCAGACGTTTACTCCCGCCGCATGATTTATTTTTCGGACATGCATTACCGCTTTCATGGCCGGAAGCCAGCTCAGCGGCTGCAGAGTTACACTGTTCGGATTCCGGGTCCACTGTAAGTGAAGCCGATTCTGCGTGGCCTGAATATTAAAACGGTCAAGCTGCGTCCCTCCGACAAAAACTTCCGTGGGATTTAGCAGAGAAAAACAGGAAACAGGAATGAGTTTTCCGGACCGGTTCTCTTTCGCGGCTTCTCCCGCCAGACGTGTGTCGCGACTAAATTCTTTAGCCAAAAGCTGGAACGGACGCCGTGCGTCTGCGGCACTAATATTCCATATCTGGATTTCCCCCGTGTCGGAGACAATTAAAACCCGATTTTCTAAAACCTGTGGAAGTGTGTCGACCGTTCCTGTGATCTGAAATTCCTGAAGTGGCTGAATTTTTGCCAGAAGGGAACTTTCTGTTTCCTCCGCATTCTGTTTTTGGGTGTCTGTGTTTTTTTCTATCTTCACTTCTTGCTCTGGATTATCCGGAAGCAGGGAGTATTCTGCGTCTGGTGCGGCTAAAGGAAATACTTTTATCGTCGTGTTTCCTTCTCGTGTGATTCCGACGAGAATATAATCGCCGACGATAACCGGCGGGATGAGAATTTCCCCCGGCTGATGCTGTAAATGATATACCCGGGTGCACGGAGCCTGATCACGTTTTGCATGATTTATGGCGAACATATTAGAGTGTTCCGCGATCTGATAAATCGTATTCGTTTTCGCGTCCCACGCGGGAGACAGACGCAGCGCCTGCTGGAAACTGTAAAACCCGGTCTGCTGGCCGGTTTCCCTCTGAACGGTTAAGAGTTTACCTTCCCGAGTGGCCAGTAAAATTTCCGTGTCTGCAAGAACTGCTCCCGCATCAATTATTCCTGGAATCTTTTGTGACCAGAGTAATTTTTCATCGGAAATATAATCGATTTTTTGATTGGCACGGTCCAGTAATAAAAGTCCACGTTCACTGTCCTTATTTTGTGTGTCTGTAATACGTAGCGCGGAAAATGTGGGCATTCTAGTATCGGGTTTCCCTTTCAGCAGGTGACTCCATAAAACCGTGCCTGTGGATGCATCCAGAGCATAAATCGTTCCGGATATATCGATAATCCGCGTGAAATTTTTAAGATTTTTTGAGGTTTTCTTTATCGTGGCGGGTTCCGCCAGCACCACATTTTGAGCAGTAAAAATATGGTCGGTAATTTCCGTCTGCTCTTCCGTGGGGGGAATGTTCTCAGAAACATAATGGAGAGTTTTACGTTCTTTTTCTGCGATTCTTAAAGTGGAGTGTAATAAACGAGGATCGTTGGACAGGTCGGGATACTGCCGCACGAGCGCTGTACGTAACGTGTATGCCCCGGCGGTATCTGCCGCCTTTAATTTTTCTGTTATCAGAGACTGTGTTTTTGTTAATTCCTGATCTCGGGATGCATTTCTTATCGCCAGCGCGATATATGAACGTGTGTCGTTCATCCGGACGGAATCACGTTCTTTAGGCGCATATTTTTCTGTCAGCGTGACAGATTCCTGTGCTTCTTCGATCGTTTTTGAGGATAAAGATTCCAGGGCGGATTTCGCGAGTTCTTCTGAGATTCGTGGCAGCAGAGCTCCCAGATCGGCAGAGGCTTCTCCAAAATCTTTTTCAGACCGAATTTCTTCGATGACCCTTTTTGCTTCGGTTAAGGCGTGAGAGTAATTCGAAGTACCATCCACATTTCGCCGTAAATCAGCCAGTCCTCGGTGTACTTTTGCCCGGCTGATGGAAATGTGTTTAGGATGATTTTTAATGAATTTATCGTATTTTTCGATCGCCTGTGTGTAAGCACCTTTCGAGTAATCTTCCTCAGCTAATTTAAATAAATCGTCCGCGTTTTGCCAGGTCAGAGAGACAAAAAGGCCGATCGCCATTAAAACCAGAAGTAATAAACCGCCACCGCCCAGCAGCATTAATTTTGAGTCCCAGGGATTATCACTGGCTTTTTTCGAAGAGATTTTACGTGAAGAAGTTTTTCCGTTCTTTTTTGTACTTTTCGTGCCGCCATCAATTTTCGGTTCTATTTCTTTTGCTGGAACTTTTTGAGTTTTCGGTGCAGTATTTTTTTGTGTGCCAAGATTCGTTTTTTTTCCGAAGAGTCCTTTTTTCTTGGGTGAAACTGGCTGCAGTAAAGGCGCATCCGTATTTAATGGATCTTCGTCCAAAATATTATCTAAAGTACTTAATCCACCGGTGGCAGGAGTGTCTTCCAGTCCGAAATCATCTGAAAGAGAGGATGGGGATGTGTGGCGTACACTGGTTTTCGTTTTGTCCGAGACAGATTTTTTCGTTTCAGGGAATGAAGAAGCGGAACTCTTCTTTTCCTTTTTATCTGAAGTGGATTTTTTAGGCGTCTCGTCTTCAAGAATCGCCAGTCCGATTTCATCTGATTCCGCATCCAGAGAGATTTCTGAAATGGAGGCCGCATTTTTTGCAGATTTTTGAGGAACAGGTTTTTTCTCTGTATTATCTTCCTGAGTCGCCAGATCCAGCTCATCTTCTGATGACAGGTTATTTTTCTGCTGTTTTGCCACTTCCTGGAGCAGTATGCCTAACTGCCGTTCTGTTAAATATTCTTGGCGAATTAAGACCGTTCCCACATCTCTGGCTGAAATATTTTTTCCGGCAGACTGTTTTTGTTCCACCTGCTGCTGAATTTTAGTAAGCAGAGCGTCCGGTACGAGAGATTTTTCTTTTAAAATCGTAATGAAAATTTCAGCAGATGACATCATTTTTTCTAAAATTTCAAAAAAGGAACAGGATGTAAATGAAAGACAAAAATTGAATATGCACGACACATCTAATTTTACCAGATGATTATAAATTTCCGCCTCCCCGGCATTTTGCTTCGCTGAAGATGCCTGCGTGAAGAGTCGCATAAAACGGAAATTTAAATGAAGAACCTGTGTATGTTTTCATTTTCCCGGTGTTTTTATATCGGATACACTAAAAATTTCTGTTTTCTCTGTCTGTGGACAGGCAGACCAGCATATCACGAAACATGAAATTTTACTTTCATGGCCGGATAAGACGAGAAATTAAAGTGGAATCAGTATAATAACAGAGGGAATACTCTGGAGAAAAATCTGATGAGCCAGCATATTATTTTCATTATAACATATAAATATCATTTCAGACAAGGATTCTCGAGTTTTCTTCTGGCGTTTTTTTTATCTTTTTTTGAAAAAAGAATGTATTTTTTAAAATAGTTTTATGCACACTTTAAGGATTTTTCTTGATTTTTATACCCGATACACTATAAATTTCCGTTTCTCCGGTATTTTACTTCGCTGAAAAAGTCTGCTTTTATGCTGTACAAAACAGAATTATCGGAGAACCAGGGGGAGATAATGACAAAAAACATATTTTTAATACCATTTCAGTACATTATATTCTCGGCTCAGGATAAAAAAAATAAGTTTTTACATTTTTTTATTTTTTGCTGAAATACAGGAGGAGTAAAATATAACCGTACCACTGAAATGAGGGTGTTTTTATGAAAAATCGTAAAATATTATAAAAAGTAACTGTATATTTTGTTTATTTCGATTATTTTACAGAATACCTGTTACTGTAATCTATTATATCACATAAGGATTTATTGCCGGCACATATTCTGTGGTTCAGGTCATCTCCGTCTGGAGGCCTGACGTGTCGCCAGCAGAAGAGCCATTTCCATGGCCTGTTCATAATTTAATCGTGGATCCACATCTGACTGATAATCACGGTGCAGATCATCGGCGGTCAGACCACGGGCACCTCCCATGCATTCAGTCACATTTTCTCCGGTCAGTTCCACATGAATTCCTCCAAGATGTGTTCCTTCCTGTTCTAAAATAATGAATGACTGGCATAATTCAGAAAGAATATCATCAAAACTCCTGGTTTTAATGCCGTCCGCGGTGGTCTGTGTGTTTCCGTGCATGGGGTCAGAGATCCACAGTACATTTCGCCGCGCCAGACGAATCGCTTCTGCCAGAGGGGGCAGGCATTCCGCGATTTTACTGGCACCAAAACGGTGAATGAGGCACAGACGCCCTTTTATATTATTCGGATTTAATATTTTAGTCAGCTCAATTAATTCGTCTGGCTGCATACTGGGGCCGACTTTCATTCCGATCGGATTCGCGATTCCCCGAAAATACTCGATATGTGCACCGTCTATTCCCCGAGTTCTGTCTCCGATCCAGGGCATGTGTGTGGTAAGATTATAATATCCGTGTCGGCGCGGAACTTGTCGCGTGTGTGCCATTTCATATGGAAGGTGGAGTCCTTCATGGCTACAGAAAAATTTTGTTTGCGCCTGACCGTCAATTCTTCCTGCGATAACTTCCATAAAGCGGATCGAAGATTCGATCGCCTGAAAAATCTGCCGATATTCCCTGGACTGTTCTGCCAGATTTACGAAATCTAATTCCCAGTATTCAGGATGGTGCATGTCTCCCAGGCCGCCGTCAATTAAACTGCGGAGGAAATTCATGGTCATCGCGGCGCAGCTGTATGCACGACGCAGGTTTACCGGATCCGGAGTGCGTGCTTCCAGTGTAAAATCGGGACGATTAATCATCGGACCACGATAACTTGGCAGGGTGATTCCATTTCTGGTTTCTGTATTACTGCTGCGTGGTTTTGCGTACTGGCCCGCAATTCTTCCGATACGAATGACCCGTTTATCCAGACCGTAAATCAAAATATAACTCATCAGCAGGAGAATTTTTACTTTCCGCGTGATAATATCAGAATGGCATGCCTCAAAAGTTTCAGAACAGTCGCCGCCCTGAAGGACAAAATAACGGCCTTCTTCCGCGGCCCGGAGCTGAGCGTGTAATTCTTCGATTTCTCCGCTGGTTACCAGAGGTGGGAAAGAGGCCAGGTGGGCGACTTCTCGTTCCAGTGCTTCTGGATCCGGATACTCCATCCACTGCCGCAGCGGTTTCGTTTTCCAGGACGCGGGATGCCAGTCTGAAATACTCATAAATATTCCTCGTACCCTAATTCTTTAAGTTTTTTGGTAATTTCTCGTACCGATTCTTCCTGATACTTATCAAAAATGAGTACCGTTTCTGGTGTGATGATAACACATAAATCTTTTACACCGACACACGCAATGATTTTTTTTTGCGTATCAGAACAGCGAAAAATAGAAGACTGTGTGTCAATAAAAATTTCTGTGTATGGTTTTTGGCGGGTGGCGTCCTGAGAAATATCGTCGGAAGGGGTTACGTCAAGAATGGTGTTACCATTTTCATCTTGAGGGAAAATACGCTCCATGGCGCGCCAAGATCCCACATCATCCCATGCAAAAGGTGCGTTTACGACAAGAACTTTATCGTCTGTCGCTGCCGGTTCCATGACGGCGTAATCGATCGAAATGCTTTCCACGGCGTTAAATTCTTGATGAATTACGTTAATTAAATCGGGATCCTGCATTTTTTCAGGCAGACTTCCAGTAATTTTAGTAAAAGTGTCCTGTATTTTTTGCATGGGTTTAAAAACACCAGGAGCATATTTCGACAAATATTCTAAAATCGTGGCCGCTTTCCATACAAAAATGCCGGAATTCCAAAAATATTTTCGGCTTTCGATATACCCTTCCGCCGTTTCTTTAGACGGCTTTTCTCGAAAACGTTTTACGTTATATGCGTTTCCCTGCGATAAAATACCATGATCTTCGCTGGAAACCATGTCTTTTTGAGGAATGCCATTCAGAGATTCTCCCGGTAAAAACCCGGAACCACGTTCTATATATCCAAAAGATTCGGCAGCGTAAATAGGCTGAATGCCGAAAGTAATTAATTTTTCGGGATATTTCCCGATTAATTCCTCCGCGAACTGGACTGCATGGTGAAATTTTCTGTCTGGGGAGATTACATGGTCCGCAGGAAGAACGATCATCGTCGCCGCAGGATCTTTCTGAAGGCAGTAAATCGCGGCATACGCGATACAGGCGGCCGTATTTCGGGCGAAAGGTTCTACTAAAATCCCATTTTCGGGCAGTTCGGGAAGCTGTGTCTGAACCGCACTGACGAGATGTTCTCCGCAGACGATATAAATATTTTCCACAGGGATTTTCTCACGCAGCCGGTCCACCGTTTTTTGCAAAAAAGATCGGTCTGCGCCCAGAGCCAAAAATTGTTTTGGAAAATTTTTTCTGCTCTCAGGCCATAATCGTGTTCCTGATCCTCCGGCCATGATAATTGCATGAAGCATTCTGGGATTTCCTCCAATTTTTATCTAAAAATCAAAATACATTTTCTGCTGTTTATTCTCTGATTTATTCCAAAATATTTTTATTATATCTGGTGCGCTGTAAAATTTACTCCGCAATTCTTGCTTTTTCCTGAAAATGTGGTTTTTCTGATGGTATATACCTGGTTCTCCTTTAAATTTCAGTTTTTTGCGGCTTTCGAAGCAGGCGTTTTCAGCGAAACAAAATGCCGTGGAAGCGGAAATTTATCGTGTGTCGGGTATAAAACGGAAATTAAAATATGGAGTCCGTATAAATATCGCATAATAAGTGAACAGTAAAATTTAGAATGCCGCAGCTTAAAAAATGCTTTTGTGTGACCGCTAAAATAAAATCTAAAGTGAATATATTAATAATTATACTCATTTTTTCTGACCGTTCAAGCGTTCTGGGAATTATCAAAAATGAATTACGATTTATTTTATATCCGATGCACGATAAAATTCCGCTTCCTCGGCATTTTTAATTTGCGAAAATGCCTGCTTCGAGAGCCGCAAAAAACGAAAATTTAAAGGAGAACCTGTGTATAAATACCATTTAAATATATGTTAAATATAAATTATGAATCTTAAAAGTTTAATTTAATATGGCTTCCGAAAATCAGTCGTTCCGTGACGCGAAAGATAACAAAAAATGTGATGATATGTGTACGTGACAGATTTTTTCACTTCATTTTTTTAAAAAAATTATCGGTCTCAAAAAAAATCTTTTTTTTTGAGATTTTTTATTTGACAGTAGAGTTTTTATGAAGTAAAGTAGGAGTGCTGGGCAAGATATGCTGAATATGATAAGTATAATGCTTGGTGTAAGTAATCTGGAAGTGTGGATTTTGCCAGGGGTGGCAATTCTTGTTATTTTCTGGATTATGGTGTGTGGTGTAAAACCACAAAAATATCATTTTTTGTTTTTTATTTCTTAAAAACTTTTGAAAGGTTTTTTTATGAAGAGTATGATGAATCGTATCGTGAAGGAAGAGTCTGGCGTTTTAACGTTCGAGTGGATTCTTCTTTTGACCGTGCTGGTGATCGGCATTACAGGCGGTCTGTCTTGTGTGCGTGATGCCGTGATTACCGAGCTGGGTGATGTTTCTGAAGCGATGATTGCTTTAGACCAGTCTTATTACATTTTGGCGCCGTGGGAGATTAATACTCCTGACGGATCCGTATGGGATGGTGGTATCTATTCGTTCTATAGAGATAGTGGTAAAATGGATGCTGGAAGAGTTGGTAGTGGAGGAGAAGTTGGTGGTCCTGGTACGCGGACTGCAAAACCAAAGCAGACGATGACGGATGATCAGAATCCAGAGAATGAAACAGGGATATATAAATAAAGTTATATTTATTCATGAATGAATGAAAAGATAAATATTAATATTATGGTCATGAACGAGTAATGTTCATGGCCTTTTTTTATATCGATTTTTTATATCGAACGAATTTTTAGGAGAAAAGTTTTGTGGTGCGTTAATCAGAAATGGTGGCAAGAAGTTTTTATATTCAAAATACAGTAAATTTTTGCATTTCGCTGATATTTTGAACCCGATTTAGTATGATTTTTACTTTCTCTGTCTGCCGGCAGGGCGGGCAAAAAATATCTGTGTTAAAAATGTACGAAATGGAAGGTTAAAGTAAAATCTGATAAAATTCGGAAGAAGGGCCGGAAATCTTATTTTTTGTTTATTTTTTCGCCGGTGCAGAGGTAATATTATATAGAATCAGAGATCCTCCGGCAAAAATCAGGCACCAGGCAGTATTTTGGCTGGGATGAAATTCACACGGAACTTTTTGGTATGTCTGTTCTTTCGCGTCCACTAATTCTGTGTTTTGATATTTAAACACAAATTTATCGATAAAGAAACACTCGGTTCCTGCTAAGATAAGAAAAAAACCCAGGGCATAAAAAAAATTTCGCATGAATTTATAAGGCCTTTTTCAAAGAAAGTATAGAAAGTAAGTATAAAAAGGTAAATCTAGAGAGTTTGAGTGTATGGTTTTTGAAAGTTATAATGGGGGGATATGAAAAGTGTATAAAAGTATAAGGGATTCCGAAAACTTTTCCCGAAAGCTATAATTTGAGAAGGAGGGTGGTAAATAGGGAAATTCCAAAAGCCGTCTGGTGCGTATTATTTTTTCATAATATGGCATCAGAGTTTTATCGGGAATCCTGGCATTTTAGTTAAATAAATTTTTAAAAAATTTTCTGAATTTTGAGATAAAATAAACATATCTGGCTGTTTGTATGGACTGAGAAGACTTAAAGTGATGATTTGTGTGTTTTTAAATGTTAAAAAAAAAGGTTTTTAGTGATTGTGCAAAATAAAATTGTTGCGCAGATATACTTTTTTCCAGGAATAAGAAGAAAAAAACTTGCTTATGTCCAAAATGCTGGTAAATTAATATATACGGTAAAAGAAACACACTTTTATTTGTTCTGAAAGAACCGGAAACGTGATTTTGGGAAGGATCAGGAGGGTATATTCCGAGATGAAATCCTTCAGAAAAAACGGAAGAAATAAAAATGGAGTGAAGCAGGAAGCGGATACTTTTTTATTTCGAATGTTCGCGTCAGAGGAAGATATTTCGGCGGTATGAATTTTCCGTAAATCAGTATTTTTAGTTGGGATGAATGAAACCAGTGCATATTTTTAGCCAGTGAGTATTTCTGGAAGGGAAGCATGAAACTGCTGGAAGAGCAAAATGCATATCATGGCGGGTGAAAATAGTTGGGAGTAAGGATTTCGCGAGAATTTCAGGAATGCGGAAATAATCGTGCCAAAATAATCGTGTGCTGGGTGTATATACTGGTTTCACCTTAAATTTTCGTTTAGTGTGGCTCTGAAAGCAGGCATTTTTAGTGAAACAAAATGCTGAGGAAGCGGAAATTTGTAGTGTATCGGATATAAAAGTCGGGTAAAAAGTGCTTAACAGGGAAAAGTGAGCAGAAAGATGATCGAAATAAAACAGATCCCGTCAGATGAGGTGGATGCATTAATTTTGAATGCGGAGTTACGTTCCGAGCTGGAACCGTATTATGATGAGTCGATCGCTAAAGTTGAGACAGGACAGCTTCCTCTGGGTCTGGAGAATGAGTATCTTGCGTCCATGCTGGCGTGGGAGACGGCGCCGAGTTTACCGATCTATCAGTGGTTTACACCGCCTCTGAAGCCGGTTTCTCCGCACAGAATGCCGGAAAAAGAATTGCATGACGCGCTGTGGGAGTTAATTTACAGGCTTTACTCGAAACAAATTGTGCTGGATTTTACAGATCATCTTTCAGATCTGGAGCTTTATCTGTTAATATGTCACGATATTCTTCCGTGTCGTGAAAAAATGTTAGAACGACGAAATGGTTTTCTTCACTGGGACTGCGCGGGTATAAATGAAAATCCAGAATTATGGCTGACGTATTATGCCACGACACAGCAGCGGGAAATTTGGGAGGAAATGAACGAAAAAATGGCACCATACCATGAAGATCCACCATATTCTCGCGATTTACCTGGTGATCCGGGGTGAAATTCTTGTATAATTTATGGCATGATGAGGGAGACAGGTAAAATATTATTTAAATTTACTGGTGCCCCCTTTCAGTTTTCGTTTTGTATGGCTCTGAAAGCAGAAATTTTCAGCGAAGCAAAAATGTCGGTCTGCCTGTCGGCGGACAGGGAAGCGGAAATTTATAATGTATCGGGGATAAAAGGCACTTCTTAATGTGTATAAATTTAAATGAAACATGAAATCGGTGCGATTAATTCTTTTTTTAAATTCTTATTTTACACTGCCACAAAATTAAAGATTTTCAGTGAGAGATGAAAATACATATCGGCCTGTCTGTGGACAGAAGAATCGAAAATTCAGAGTTCGTCAGGTCAAAAATGTCAAAATATTTCTGTAATATTTCTGTATATTTAACAAAAATAGTGTAATTTGAGTTTTATACCCGATACATTATAAAATTCAGCTTCACCGGCTTTTTTGCTTCGCTG
>JAUNBR010000107.1 GCA_030527015.1 Planctomycetia bacterium | reverse complement strand
AAAAGTTCCATCTTGTCGCAGGCGAAAACTGAATTTTAAAATGGCATGAGTATAAAAATGTCGGACTTACTTTTGATAGATGGTTCACAGGGGGAAGGTGGGGGGCAGATTCTGCGTTCTTCACTGGCACTTTCTTTAGTCACGGGCCGACCTTTTAAAATGGAGAATATTCGCGCGAATCGCAAGAAACCCGGTCTGATGCGGCAGCATTTAACGGCCGTGAAAGCTGCTGCGACAATTTCCGGAAGTGTGGTCAGTGATGTGGAAATCGGTTCTCAGACTTTAGTTTTTGAGCCAGGTTCAGTTTCTGGCGGGAATTATACTTTTCATATCGGATCCGCAGGAAGTGCATCTCTTGTGTTACAGACGGTTTTACCCGCACTAATGATGGCCAAGACACCTTCCGTCCTGACGATTATCGGGGGGACGCATAATCCCATGGCTCCGCCTTTCGATTTTTTACAGAAAGTGTTTACTCCTTTTGTGAATCGTCTGGGACCGAATTTAAAAATGGAGCTGATTCATTATGGTTTCTTTCCTGCCGGTGGAGGTGAGATTCGTGTTCATGTCCAGCCTGCTCAAAAACTGGGCCCCCTCCAGTTATTAAAACGTGGAGAGTTAATTTCCCGGCAGGCGAGGATTTTGGATTCCAGGCTTCCTGAGCAGGTGGTGGAAAATGAAAGAAAATTATTATTGCATGCCGGATGGAGTGATTCGGAAGTGAAAATCGAAAAAGTGCTGAATTCTCATGGCTCGGGAAACGTCATCATGCTGCAGCTTCAGATGGAAGAAATAACGGAAATGTTTACGGCTTTTGGCATTCGTGGGGTGCCCGCACAGCGCGTGGTTCAAGAAGTGGTGGACCGGTACAGACTGTACTGGAACAGTAAAGCTCCTGTCGGAGAGTTTCTTGCGGATCAGCTTCTCTTACCCCTGGGAATCGCTGCGTGGCAAAATTCCGGGACGTCAGAATTTCTTACGGGTCCGTTATCCGGTCACACAGTAACGCACATGGAAATTCTGCGTCAATTTTTAGATATTAATATTACCGTGAAAGAATGTAGTGCCAACCAATTTTTGGTACAGACAGGTTAATTTTCCTGTTCCTGTTTCATTCCTATTTTCCCCGGTTCCCCGTACGCTATAAAATCCGGTTTTACGGTATTTTCATATTTATACTGTTTCTCCTTTAAATTTCCGTTTTGTGTGGCTCTTTAAGCCGGCATTTTCAGAGAAGCAAAAATGCCGGAGATGCGGAAATTCATCGTGCATCGGATATAAATGACTGAGAAGCGAAAGTATCAGAGCATCAGAGTTTTAGAGTTTTAGAGTATCGGAGTTTCAGCAGAAGCAGAGATTTTTGTGATGCAGAGATTTCAGTGCATAAAGACTATATAAATAAAAGCGGAGGACACGGGGCTCGAACCCGCAACTCCTTACGGAGCACCTCATTTCCAATGAGGCCGCTAGCCATTCGCTTATCCTCCAGAGATTTCCTCTGCCGTTCCATGAGAATGTTCGTTTTTCTCGCATTTATGTTAAAAGAAAATTTTACTCTTCAGATAAATTTATCTTTCACAGGAAACGAAATAAATGTGTGGAACCAGCAAAATATAATCTAAATATGAATTTATTTTAACCAATTCTTTTTTTTTCGCAAGACCCCCCGACAGGTATGGTGGGTGTAAATTTTAATTTGAGTGAAATTTCTTCTAAAAATTATTTTTGTACACATGATAAGGTCAGAATGGGAATCCATTAATATTTTATATGGAATTTCCCTTCTGGTCAGTAAAATTTGAGTGAAATGGAAAATTTAATGAAAAAATTATAAAATTTTTCCAAAATTATTATGAAACGGATGTGGGTGCTTGTGAACCTGATTCCGGATGTTATAATTATTTATATTTCATGAATTATAAATTTTAGCTCTCACACAGGCTTTACGAGGAACCCAGCAGATCTGGTTTTAAGTTGTACAAGATTTAAAAATAATTATGACTGGTTCTGCGTTAAATTTCCTTTTTATGCGGTTCTGAAAGCATTTTCAGTGACGCAAAATGCTGGAGAAGTGAAAATTTTATAGTGTATCGGAAAAATTTATTTCTGAAAAGTAGATTTTTGTTTGAAAATTGTTTTTTAAGGCGGAGAATATAATTAATCATGTGGAAAAATTTTTTATTGATCATAGGAATGGTATTCTGTTTTGTCTGTGAGAGTGCCGCGATGGATGTTCCGGAAGGTTTTGTTCCGCTTTTTAACGGTAAAGATTTAACCGGCTGGGTGGGTCTGGAGCACTTTAGTCCCCATAAACTGGAAAAAATGTCTGCAGAACAGCAGAAAAAGCATTTTGAAAAAAACCAGCCTGCTTTTGTGAAACACTGGACCATTAAAGATGGTGCACTGGTAAATGATGGAAAAGGGCCTTACGCGACAACAGAAAAATCGTACAAAGATTTTGAACTTCTGCTGGAGTATAAAACGGTCGCAAAAGCCGACAGTGGAATTTATTTACGCATGTGTCCGCAGTTTCAGATCTGGGATACTACGAAAGAAGGTGGAAAATGGGACCGTGGTGCGGATAAAGGTTCTGGTGGTCTGTGGAATAATCAAAAAAATGAACGTTTTCCGCTGGTACATGCAGATAAACCTTTCGGAGAATGGAATTCCGTCCGAATTATTATAAAAGGAAACGTGGTAAATGCCTGGCTGAATGGGAAGCAGACCGTGAAAGATGTCGTTATGGAAAATTATTGGGACAAAACAAAGGATATTCCCGCAGAAGGCCGAATTCAGCTTCAGACGCACGGCGGTGAGATTCAGTGGCGGAACATTTTTATTAAAGAATTATAATTTTTAATTCTGTTTTCTTTTACTGGTTTCACTTTAAATTTCCGTTTTATGCGGCTCTGAAAGAGATATTTTCAGCGAAGCAAAAATGTTGGACTGCCTTTCGGCAGGCAGATGAAACGGAAATTTAAAGTACATCGGGTACAAATAATTTTCTTTTAGGGAAGAACATCTCCACTTCACTCAGTAATGTTTTAATAACAGTACTATTTTTACTGATTCCAGGTATGCCTGGTACTATTTTAAATTTTCGCGTTATCCGCTTTCCTTGTGGCAGGCGGATCTGTTTCAGATATTTTCTGTGAAAATATCTGTACGGTGAAGATTTATCGTGTTCCGGAGTGAAAACTTTTTATTTTGTGCTATACAAAAACTTGTTTTGACGGTAAAGAGGAATTTTATGGTGTCAGATAAAAAATAGTTTCCCGCTTCTAAAATGGAAGCTTATTGTTTTTTTGTGTGGAAATGAACTTTTTCTTTGGGGATTTTTTATGAAGAAATCTAGAATTATATATTTCTGTATTATTTTGGCTCTGATATGCCTGGTGCTGACGGCGTTTTCGTTTAATCGAAATCGGATCATGCACTATTATGGTGCCGATTTTCCTTTTTTAGCCAAAATTTTTGGTGAGCTTCCCTGTGAAGATACGTGCTGTAGCGCAGCGTCGGATTCTCATGCTGGTCATAACCATGCACCTGGTGAATCATGTAGCGCAGCGTCGGATTCTCATGCTGGTCATAACCATGCATCCGGTGAATCATGTAGCGCAGCATCAGATTCTCATGCTGGTCATAACCATGCACCCGGTGAATCATGTAGCGCAGACGCAGTGAAAGCCAAAAGTGCTTCATCTCATAATCATGCTGCGGAAATGGAGTTTTCCGTTCAGGCGTTACGAAATATCGGAATTACGAAAGAAACGCTTCAAAAAGTGAAGATCGGTGATTTACCGCTTACGATGAATTTTCCTGCGATCATTACGGAAAGGCCTGGACGGTCGACGACGAATGTTACGGCACCTGTATCGGGAATTATACTTCGGATTTACCGTCAGCCTGGCGAAATGCTGTTTCCGGGTGAGCCGTTTTTAGATATGGATTTATCGAATGAATCTGTGGTGGCGCAGCAGATGGAGCTTTTGGCTCTGTGCCAAAAACGGGACATCGTGATTCGGGAGCTGGAAAGGCTCAGTGAAGTGGCAGAGGGCCTGGTCGTGAAAGCGATTCGCGAAACAGAATTTGAAAAATTACAGCTGGATTCTGATATTCAGGCTCTGGTGAAAACCCTGACTCTCAGTGGGTTTTCTGAGGAAGATGTTCGGCAAAAAATTATAGAGGGGCGCACGCTGATCCGTCATGTGACGATTCCTGTGCCCATGGTGGATGATGATCGTATGTGCAGTTTTAATACGCTGCTGGTGCGCGATGAATCCTCCGCGGCTTCAGAATCTTTGTCAGAGAAAGAAAGTCGGAATCAAAATGCTCTGTTTTCTCATGTGACCCGGACTGAACATGACGCAAAATGTTCTGCTGAAAATCAGGAGCATTTACAGCTTGTGCAGCTTTTCGTCGAAAAGGGGCAGCGAGTGAATATGGGAGATTCTTTAGGGAAAATTTCTGATATGACACGTCTTTTTATTTGTGGTAGTGCCTGGGATTATGACGAAAAGATTTTAATGGATTCTTTGGCCAAAAATGCGCCTGTGACGGCAATTTTCCAGAGTCATGACGTGGGGCAGCAGAGTTTTTATGGTCAGGAAAACGTTATGTCGGATCTTCGGCTGAAATATGTGGATAATCTGATTAATACGGACACCAGAACGCTTAAATTTTACGTGGAATTCGAAAATCAGCTTTTGAATTGTGCCTGTGAGGATGGTGTGTGTCATCAGAAAACACTTTCGCAGACGGTTTCCGGCACGGTAAAAAATGGAAAGGGGGTACAGGCCGAAAGTGCGGTGAATAAAAATGATGGAAACGTGCATTTTTCGGTGATGGATCGTGCGCTGCACTGGCGTTATCGTCCAGGACAGCGGTGCGAAGTAAGGATCCAGTATGATCGAATTCCGAACTGTATTTTGCTCCCGAAAGAGGCGGTGGCTTCCAGCGGAATCGAGCATTATGTGTTTCAGATGGTGCACGAGCATGAAAACGCTTATGCTCTGGTACCGGTTTCCGTAAATATCATACGTCAGACACGTGATGTCGTAGCCGTGGCGAATGACGGTACTTTATCGAAAAATGCGATTATAGCGTTACGTGGAGCCAGTCAGCTGGTGGTCGCGATGAATGCGGCGCGTGGTGGCGCGGTGCCCGAGTCGGCCTGTGGTCATGATCACAGTAAGGATGAATAATTCGGCGTGAATGATTTACGGATTTTTTACCCGAGACATTATAATTTCACGTTCTTTGCCCCACAGGCAGGCGGATGTTTTATTTACTGGAAAAGCTGGCTTTCGCGAATACGCGTAAAATGGGAATTTAAAGTAGAAGCAGAGTATATATCCAATAAATTATAAATTTAAAATAGAGCTGGTGCAGTTAATTTTAGGCATTTTATGACACAAACAATTCTTATTACGAATGGTCGGGTAATTGATCCTTCTCAGAATATGGATCGGATCACAAATATTTTAATAGAAAATGGGCGTATCACCGCGTATGACATTCAGCCATCGGGGCGTGAGCGCGAAATAGACGCATCCGGAATGATTGTGGCTCCCGGACTGGTGGATCTGCATGTGCATTTAAGAGAGCCTG
This sequence comes from Planctomycetia bacterium, assembly GCA_030527015.1. Classification (GTDB taxonomy): domain Bacteria; phylum Planctomycetota; class Planctomycetia; order Pirellulales; family Thermoguttaceae; genus RGIG3701. Next base: position 2,808 of record JAUNBR010000107.1, on the reverse strand, counting down.
GCGGGGAGGATGCAGAGACCATTTCTTCAGGGACTGAAGCGGCCATAAATGGCGGTTATACGTCGATCGCCTGTATGCCGAACACGACTCCTCCCACGGACACTCAGGCTGCGGTGGAGTATATAAAGGCTCAGGCTGCCAGGGCGGATCGGTGTAATGTTTATCCCGTGGCATGCATCAGTAAAAATCGGGAGGGAAAAGAGCTTTCAGAAATGGGGCAGTTAGCGGCCGCCGGAGCGGTGGGGTTTACGGATGACGGAAGCTGTGTCAGTAATGCTGAATTAATGCGGCGCGCTCTGGAATATGCGAAAATGTTCGATTTACCGGTGATGAGTCATGCGGAGGACGAGCATTTAAGCCTTCAGGGCGTCATGCATGAGGGGCTGACTTCTGTGCGTCTGGGCCTGCGGGGAATTCCCTCCGCGGCGGAGGATGTGATTACAGGCCGGGATATTATTTTATCTGAATACACTCATGGCCGACTTCATTTAATGCATGTTTCCACTAAAACGAGTGTTGCCCTGATTCGAAACGCGAAACTGCACGGAGTCCCCGTGACGGCGGAAGTGACTCCCCATCATTTAACTTTAACCGATGATTTATTGGAATCATACGACACGAATTTAAAAATGAATCCGCCTCTGCGCGATAAAAGTGACGTGGCCGCCTGCATTCAGGGGCTTTTAGACGGCACTTTGGACTGCATTTCCACAGACCACGCGCCCCATGCCCGTGAAAAAAAAGAGCGCGAATTCGACTTCGCTCCTTTTGGCGTAACGGGTTTAGAGACAGCTTTAGGTGTGATTTCTACTTATCTCGTAAAACCTGGAATCTTGACTTGGAATCAGGTAATTGAGAAAATGTCTTTTAATCCCGCCAAAATCATACGGATTCCGAAAGGGACGCTTGCTTTAGGGGCGGATGCGGATGTAGTAATGATAGATCCGAATTGTTCTTGGAAGGTTACCAAAGAAGAATTTCGTTCTCAGAGTGTGAATTCAGCGTATTTAAATAAAGAATTAATTGGTCGTGCGATGATCGTAATTGTTGGTGGACGCGTGCGTTTAAATCGGCGAGGATAATTATTTTAACGCAGTGCGCCGCCGTGATCTGGGCCATTCATGGCCCCGTGATCGGAGCGCGTGAGGAGCCGTGAACGCATCCGCAGTCCCGGATGAATTACCGAGCGACGTTCCCTCCTTTTTCGATTTCTCACCGTGTCCCCGTGGACGAAGGACGAAGTCCGTAGTTCCGGAAAAAGTACGAAAGATTTTCCATTTCCGAAAAATCCCGCCGTGCCGTCCCGAACGTCTGTCATGCATTTCTGAAAAATCTGACCCCACCGCCACCATGCCGAAATACCGTCCTCGTCACGTCGTGCCGTGCCTTTCTTTTTGTCGCACGTCACCCTTCGCGTCCCGCCGTTCCGGAAAAATGAGGAAATTTCTCCACTTCTAAAAATCCGCACCGGAGGAGCCGTGAACGAAGGACGGAGTCCGCAGTTCCGGAAAAAGTGCGAAAGATTCTCCATTCCCGAAAAATCCCGCCGTGCCGTTCCGCCGTTCCTCCCATTTCGGAAAAGTGTAAAAATTTTTCCATTCCGAAAGTCCGTTTCTGAGACGTTCTTTCTTGCTGCGCACCACCGTTTCCCGCATCATCATTACGAAAAAGTGTGAAAATTTTCCATTTCCAAAAATCCTGCCATGCATTTCCAAAACGTCCACGCTTTTCTGCGGTACGACATTTTATTTTTAGTTGGACGGTGCCGGACGGCAAAATGGGGAAAAGGATTTTCCATTTTCGAAAATCTCATTACGCATTTCTAAAACGTCCGCCCTCTACTGTCCAGAAAATTGTGAAAATTTTTCATTCCGAAAGTCCGTTTCCGAGACGTTCTTTCTTGCTGCGCTGTATCTCGCCGCGCCATTTCAAAAAAAATGAAAAGATTCTCCATTTCCGAAACGTCCGCCTCCGAGACGTTTTTTCCTGCTTCGTTCTGCCGCTGCGCGTTTCACCGTTCCGGGAAAAGGGAGAAATGTTTTTCCATTTCAAAAATTCACACCGTGGAGCCGTGAACGAAGGACGAAGTCCGTAGTTCCGGAAAAAAAGGAGGAAATGTTTCTCCATTTCTGAAAAATCCCGTCAGGCCGCGCCGTCCTTTTTACCACACGTTACCCTGTCGCGCCGAAATCTGTTCTTCGTCACGCCGTGCCGTGCCGGAAAAGAACAAAAAGATTTTCCATTTCCGAAACGTCCGCCTCCGAGACGTTTTTTCCTGCTGCGCTCTGCCGCTGCGCGTTTCACCGTTCCGGGAAAGGGAGAAATGTTTTTCCATTTCAAAAATTCACACCATGGAGCCGTGAACGCAGGACGAAGTCCGCAGTTCCGGAAAAAGAGAGGAAGGATTTTCTATTTTCGAAATGCCTGTCATGCATTTCCGAAAATCTTATCCGCTGTTCCGAAACGTCGCGCCGTATGTATCGCACCTTTCTTTTTTTGCCACACGCCACTCTCTGCCACCGTCTGAAAAAAAAGGAAAAATTTTTCCATTCCGAAAATTCTGTACCCTCATCGCACCTGCGCCACCGTGGCGAAACGTCCGTTACGCATTTCTGAAAATCCGCGCCTGCGTCTCCGCCGCGCCGAAACGCTGCGCTGCCGTACCAAAATCCCGTTCCGCCGTTTCGAAAAAAAGTACAAAAAATTCTCCGTTTTCGAAAAATCCCGCACCGTGGCGAAAAAAACGTCAGACATTTCCGAAAAATGTTGCCGCGCGACGTCCGTGGGGAGGCGGTGCGAGTTTTCATT
>JAUNBR010000132.1 GCA_030527015.1 Planctomycetia bacterium | reverse complement strand
AAAAGTTTCATCTTGCCACAGACGAAAACTGAATTTTAAAATGGCATGAGTATATACAGAAAAATCTGTTCCGAAAAGGCTCCGTGAAATGGATTTTCGTGTGGAGTCATACGCTACTGACGCCTCTTTTTTACATCACGATAAGGCTTTACTTTCAAATATTCTACATAAGTCGGAAGTGAATAAAGATATGTCTTTTTTTTCGATGCGTCACCGACGATCCGTTCAGCTTCTTGCAGACGCCACGATTTTGCGAATTATGCCATTACGTATCAGAGGATTTCTGGTTCGTAAATTTGGAACACTTTATCATGTTTCCGCACAAAATAATTCAGAAGGACTTAAAGACAACTTTACTTTTTACCATGCCATTCAAAAAGGAATAGAGCTTGGCGAATCTAAAAATGTTTTTAAGTATTATCATTTGCATGGCGTCCATCACAATTATATAATGGACGAAAACTGTAATCCTGATTACAGCGGATCTGGCACTTCTCGAGATGAATATATCCGTCAGGGAAAAGGATGCTTAAAAATGACTTCTTTATTTTTAGAGCAGTTAAAAGAGCAAGGAATTTATGACGGCAGTCTCATTATTATCGCCGGAGATCACGGACGCCATGAAAATTTTTTCGGACTGACGGAACTTCCTCTTGGCATGAATCCATTATTTCTTGTAAAATTGCCATACGAAAACCATGAATCCATGGTCAAAAACGACGAAATCTTGCCACAAACTGAGGTGGCGCCCGCTTTAATTGCGGCCGTGGAGAAAAACGCGCAAGGAAACACACCTTTCTTTCTTCCGTCGGAATCTGAAAAACCATCTTTTAAAGAACGCTGGGATAAAATTTATTATTCCGCAGACAATAATTGGACTCGCCAAAAGGTTATTTTATCTCCATCACAAAATGAAAAAATTCCAGATTTAAACCACTTTGAAAAAGAAGTACCCTATAACCTGGTGCATGAAGGACAGCTAAACCAATCCGTGATCGGATTTACCGTCATTCCCACAAAACCACGTGATGAAACCGTTTATGTCTATTTAGAAGACGCGACAGGAAATCGGATCGGAGGAGAATCATTAAAAATATTTCCCTATAAAAAGGTTTTCTCTTGCTGCTACGAAATCAGCTGTTCGCCCGACCTGCCAGACGGAGAGTATACGCTGCTGTTCCGTTACCAGCTGGAAGATGGATGGGTTTATTCAAAATTTCCCAAAACCTTAATAAAACAGGGCGAAAAACTGATGTATTCCACGCAGACACCGTAAATCCTTCCGGCAATAAGCTTTCAGAGAAAAACTTTTTAGACACGAGCATGGTAAATTTACGCTTTCCCGCCATTTTGTTTCACTGAAAATATCTGCGTTCAGAGTCACACAAAACGGAAATTACAGGGGAATCTGTGTATACTTTCCCTGAATTTAGCACAAAATAAAATCAGAAAGGCAGAACGTTCTGGTTTTTATATACCCGATACATTATAAAATTTAGCTTCACCGGGTTTTTTGCTTCGCTGAAAAAGCCTGCTTTTAGAGCCGCACAAAACGAAATTTTA
>JAUNBR010000027.1 GCA_030527015.1 Planctomycetia bacterium | reverse complement strand
TCAGCACGACTGCGAAAAATACAGACTTTCAGTGAAACTCTGAAAATCGGAAATTTATCATAGATTGAGAATAAAAATAGTAAAGATTTTCAGTTTTCGGACGTCCGATCAAGAAAAAACGTCCGCAGCAGCGCGTCGGGACGCCGATGAAGCTTCCCAAGTCGAGAAGAAATCGAAGAAAAAAATAATTTTTTTGAAAAATCATTCAAATATTCAGGAAGGATCCGACGCACGTCCTCCGGTCCGTCAAGGAGAAAAGTCACCCAGGCCCAGCTGTCGCCGTAAGCGTCCCGGGTCATGCCGCGCATTCCGGTAATTTTCTCCAGCTGCTTCAGAGGAATCATTTTTCCCGAAGTGATTCGCTGCTGAGTCGGCTCCGCCCACTGCGGATCCGCCTCAAAATACTCCGCTAAACCTTCGTCGAGCCAAATCGGCAGCGGTTTCCCCAACATGGCGTGCAAAAGCGCGTGCGTTCCCTCATGACGCAGGTCGGATGTAAGACGGTCGGAAACATAAACGTAAACACGTCCACGGCTACGCTTCGTCTGAATAATTACATCCGGCTTCACAAAAAGCGCACGACGGTACGAAATACTCGGAAATGCCCGAGCATGGTACGCACGCCAGGACGCTTCGTCCGAAAAAAAGTAAACCTCGATCTTCTCCTTCGGCACGTCCAGCTTTAACTTTTCCCGTACCTCGGTCTGCAAGTCATCTAAAACCGCTAAATGGTTTTCCATCTCTTTCAAAGAAAACGAAGCATGACAAAGAAACACACCCATTTCCTTCGTGTGCGGCCACGTCTGCGCACAAAGCACGTGGGCCCCCAAAAACGTAAACATAAAAATAAGAAAAAAAAGCACTCGTCCGTGTTTCATGGCGTCTTCTCCTGCTGCTGCGATAAACCCTGCGATTCGAGTTCCATCTTTGCCCGCGAATAAAACTGCTCTTGCATCTCGGCCAAAAGTCTTTCCGAATCGGCACGCGCATCCTCCGTGTTCCCTAAGAAAAGATTCGCTTGCCGACGAATTTCCCATAAATTCCATTCCCTCCCATGAAAAACAAACCACGGCGACGAAATCCCAGAAGCAAAAAGCTCATCCACCCTCACGACACATTCCTTGAGCATCTCCACCGCAGGCTGCGCCGCCTGAATCTGTTCCCGCGCCTGCTGTAAAGTACAAAAAGCTAAAATGGAACGATACATCTGACGCTCATTCTCAGAAAAAAGATACTGCATGTCCAATAAAATGTGAAGGTCTTCCATGGCCTGCGACCACTGCCCGGCAAGAAAAGCCGCCTCGGCACGATAACGCCGTATCTGCGGAAGAGTTTCGAAACGGTCATCCCGCGCCCGATTACAACACGCGATACACTGCGGATACTGCTGAAGATTAAAAAGACTCTGCGCCCACTTCAAATAAATCGCATTCCACTGCCGAAAACTTAAATTCGGATTTCGCCGCTGAACATAATCCCAACAAGAGATGGCTTCCGCCCAGTTTTCGCGCGTAAAATGTAAGTCCGCCATCAAAAGCCATGCAAGAGGATAATCACGATTCAGCTTCAAAAGATATTCTAAATCATGTAACGCGAAAGCTACATGGTTCATGGCATGATATGCTCTGGCACGCCAAAATAAAGCAGGAATAAAATGAATGTCACGCTGAAGCACTTCGTCTAAAATTTCCACGGCGGCAAGAAGATACGACTTTTTCTGCTGAGGTGGAACGTCACCATCTAAAGCAAACTGTATCAAAATCTGAGCGTCCAGAGTCTGTAAAAGCTCGTTCTGCGGATACTGTTTCAGAGCCTGAATAACGGATTCCCGCGCCTTTTTTTTGTTTCCCAACAAAATGTCAAGACGAATATGCCGGCATAAACATTCCAAATTTTCTGCGTTTATTTCTAAAACCCTGGAATAATCATTATAAGCCAAATGAAGATACTCCTCATCCTTCGCCAACTCTTCATAAAGGCAGCCACGGAGATAAAAAAAATCTTCTTCATGACGCGACGGAAGATTTCCCGGCTCCACGTCCACCAGCAGAGCCAGCGCCTGCGCATCCTGCCCCGAAGATTTCATCTCGCGCGCACTCTGGAATTTATTCACGTCCTGCCTACTTCGGACAATTTGCCGATACGTGACAAGAGAACAAAACAATAAAATCATCACAGCGAAAATCTGAATCGGCACCCTCCATCTGGAAAATAAAGATCGTGGCCGGTGCTTTTCCATCAGACAGTCGATCGCCGCGATCATTTCCTGCGCCGAATTATATCGACGATCCGGCTCTTTTTCTAACATTTTTTCGAGCATCGCCAAACCATCCGCAGGAAGAATCACCGCGTGCTTCGTCAAAAAATCTTTTAACGATTCTACTTCCCCCGGTACCGTTACCGTACAGTCTCGCCACTTATTGGGTAAAATTCCCGTCAAAAGAAAAAAGAAGGTCCCACCAAGACTAAATAAATCGCTTCGAGCATCCACCGCTTCCGGAGTAAAATAGGCTTCCGGTGCCCAGTACGCCGGAGTGCCCGCAATTTTATTTTTTCCGGTGTCAAAAAGATAACTCTTTACCGACTCTTCCCGTGGAATTTCATCATGGACAGAACCCGCCACACGTTCCTGCCCAGCGGCCTGCTGCTTTAAGAGCTTCTCCGCGACGACCGAAGAATCTTTCAAAAGCCCCACGCCTAAATCAAGAATACGGATGTTTCCCTGCGAATCACGAATAATATTCTCGGGCTTAATGTCACGGTGAATAATCCCTAATTCGTGGATTTCCTTCAGGCCTTCCGCGATTTGGCGAATATACTGAATGGCCTCAAAAAAAGGTAACTTCCCAGCATTCTGACTTTTTACATATTTCGCCAGATCCATTCCCTCAACATATTCCATGACCAGATAAAGAAAATCCCCGTCTTTCCCGCTGTCATAAGCCTGAGCGAACATCGTGTCACGTTTTAACTGCCCCAGTAAAGCGATTTCATGCTGAAAAAGTTTCATCATCTGCGTTTCCGCCGCCACATGTCTGCCATGCTGCGGCAAAAGATATTTTATCGCCACCGTTCTGTGCAGCGACTCGTCCCAGGCTTTATAAACGACTCCCATGGCCCCTTTTCCGAGCACTTCCAAAATCATATAATGCCCGATTTTCACGCCCAGTCGCCCATAACCTGTAATCGTCTGCTGGCCAATCTGATCATAAATATTATCGATTATCTCTTTCCAGGAAGGAAAACGGTCATAATACTGCTGACGTGAGATCACCGCCTGACGCATAACGCCCATGGTAATGTCAATTTCTAATAACCTCTCCAGCAGATCCTTCTCATCTTCCTTTTCGGCTAAAGAAAGGCATTCTTCGATCGTCAAAATTCGTTCCGGCGTCCAAGATTTTTCATAATAAAGACTCAGTTCAGAAATCCGAGAATAAGAAGAGACGGGCATCGTCTGCCGAAGCCCCTCCAATTTTTGAAAAGCCAAATAAGTCGGCGATTCTCCTGCTTCCTGAACATACTCATTTTTTTCAGATTCTGAGAGATCATCATTTTCTTTTATTACATCCACTTTTGTCATTCTTACAGCTTCCCTGACCAAATTTTCTCCAAATCACTTCTCCACAGCTTCCGAGACAGACGCATCCACTGATCGGCAATTTTCCCCAGTCGGCCTTCCAGCTTCACCGCCGCGGGATCCTTCTGCAGCAGAAGTTCCTCAAAATCACTCGGATTTTCCCATATTAACCTCAGCAGCTGACATTCCTTCTCTGGTACTTTTTCCTCCCAAAATTTTAAAATTCGATCCAGAATTTTTATAATTATCTCTTCTTCTTTTTCAAGATTCACTGCGATTTTTTTTACCGACATTCCTTGAAAAATATTTTCTGTCAGATACTCCATCCCCTTAAAAAATTCCCAGCGATTTCGAATTTTTTCGAGATGCCAAAATACAGTTCGTGGAATCAGATTCAGATGATTCGCGATTTCCGGAGTGGTCATACCCTGTAATTTCATGGACACGATCTGTCTCTGAGTCGAGTTTTCCTCAAATAAAGAAAGCAGCTCGTCTGCATTTTCGGCCATCTGAGCGGCCAGCTGCGGAGAAGGCTCATTTCCGACCACGCGATCAAATAATTCTCCACCGTCATCTTCATTTAATGCTTCATTTCCACTAAAAATTCGCTTTTCCACGCCCCCCCTTTTTTGGGCAAATTCTCTTCTGCGCTCGGCGACTGTCTTTCGGACAGTAATACAAAAAAGACATCCCCATAAATCATCCTCCGTACACAGCTGAATTTTTTCATTTTTTAATCCAAAATACAGGCTTTTAATCGCACTTAACGCGATATCCTCACCTGAACGCGCGACCTGATTTAAGCCATGCATTTTTTGAACCGCCAGAGTCACCAGCTGATCAAAATACCGAGAAAAAACATGTTCCATCGCGCTGGAATCTCCCGCCGCCAGACGTGAAACCCAGTTCGTTAATGTTTTACCATAATCCATTTAAACTTCCTCCTACAAAAATGTTAAAAACAGAGGGATTCTGCTTCTCTCTTCCTTCCTCGGATAACCAGTTAAATAAAAAATCTGCACGCATCTAAAATCTGGCTCTAATTTATTACTGGTTTTCCTTTAAATTTCCGTTTTGTGCGGTTCTTAACACAGGCATTTTCAGCGAAGCAAAAATGCCTGTGAAGCGGAATTTATCGTGCATCAGGTATAAATTTCCTTTTTACACTTCTCTGAAATCAGCTTTTAGCAAAACAAAAACGCCGGTCCGCGAGAGTACAGAAAAAGGAAAGTTAAAGTTATAGTGTGTATCAGACGCGGATTCTTCCCGTTTCAAGAAATACAGGAAAATGAATATCCATGTAAATCGTCATGCGATTTAAGGACCACCGGCGATCGGCCCTCTCTGCCCGCCACCACGTCCCGGCTGTGTGGTCATCATTAAACGTTCCATCGGCGCCGCGGAAGAGGAATACGTACGCGAACGCTGCACACGAGTCGCAGTCGTCTGAGCACTGGCGGCACGAAAATCCCAGTGAACATAATCCCGATGAATCCAGCCTGGATTTACAGGAATATTATTAACCTCAGAAACCTTCAGATAATCACCACGGACACCAGAAATAGTCAGCAGATCATTCGATGAAATTTTCTGCTGCAGTGTTTGTGCGTCTTCCCCAGGTAAGTTCCGTAAAATCATGCCTTTATCCGAAGCGGACACCTCGCGCGAAGCACGGCCAGCATAAACCTGTAACTTTTGCCCCACTTTATCCCAGTCTAATAAAGCCTGACCGTAATTTCCGAGCCGACGATGAACACTCCCACGCACAGAACAGGCTAAAACATTATTCGGGATATTCTCCAAAACACAGTCTAAAGCCTGCAGTCCCTTTTTGTTTGTCGCAGGACTCCAGCGCTGAATATTCGACAGAAGAACCCCAGTGCGCAATAAAAAAGCCAGATCACTTTCCTTCTGTGGATCTTCAGGCCGTGGTATATCCTCATATCGAGCTAAAACCATATTTCCGCTGGAAGATGCCATAAAAATTTCCGGAGTCTGTGACGCTCCCATCCGAGAATACGCATAATTATACGCTTCCGTCAGCGTTACCTGATTATCATAACAGCCCGCGTAATCGGCTTTTCCGGTCAGGCCTTCCGTAAAAAAATACAGAAACTTCCCGTAATCTTTATCAGAACTGGAATATTCTTCTGCTTTCTGCCCGAAGGAACAGCTGGTAATTACAGCAAAAACACCGCTTTTCTTTTGGAAATAACGATTATCATTTTTCATCAGTTCCTGAAATTCCTGCATAAAACTTTCATCGCCGGTCTGCGTATTTCGGCAGGAATCCAGCACCAGCAGCACATCTTTTGCCCGAGCATTCTTCAGAAGATCCAAAATTTCAGAAAGTGGAACCAGATTCTTTTGCCGGAAAACATTCAGAATATCTTCCTGATTCACCCCACGAAAATCGAGATCCACCATGTTCTGCGGACAAATAAAACTCTTTCCATATGCAGAACCACCGTGACAGGCCAAAACGACGATTAATCGATCACAGGAGAGATTCTTCGCTTTTTGCAGAGCAAAATGGAAATTTTCATAGCTTGCATCCCGCTCCGTCAGCATTACCATCCGATCTGATTTCACCTGGTGCGTATTTTCGAGCCATTCCTTCACCCGATGAACGTCATTCACGCAGCCTGAGAGTGTATTTAATTTTCCGTCATAATGATTAATTCCCATGAGAATGGCATGAGTCACTCCTCTAGAATTTTCTGAAGTTTTAGAAGAATACCTCACAGAATGCACCGGTTTACCTGAATCAAAAAACGGCACCGCAGGACGCACGACACCATGATAATAATCCGAATTCCACTGTCCGAAAACATTTAACCCAGAAAAAGAAAAGAAAACCGACATATAAAATATCATTATATTTTTCATTTTTGAGTCCCCCGTGAAATTTTTGTCGTTCGGCCGCTTCTTTCCGGATTCTCTTTTTTTACAGCGTTTACCTTATTCAGATTTTGCTCACGCTGCATGGCCGATTCCCGTTCCTGACTAAATTCTTGACGTGTAAAAGTATTACCGATTTCCCGAAACAGACCAGGTGGAATTCTTGCTGATTTCGCTGATTTTCCCAAAACATATACGGCGTTTCCATTCCGCGAAATTTCCATCGTCACCGCCGCGTGATCACGAATGTAATACGCCAATTCTTCTGCCTGAATCCAGCCATCATTATTTCCCGATATATCTGCATACCCGGCCAAAGCATTTTCCAGAGATGAATAAAAATGGTCGATTCTCTGTTCCCACACATTCTGATCTCTTGTCACGATCTGCAAAAACTGAAAATTCCTTGTGGAATTATTTCCGGATTCCGCGGTGGACGCATTTCCGGATTCTGTTTCCACCTCCTCTTCAGGATCATCAAAATACTCGCTGGCACGCAGGCCACGATAACGCCTAATATTTATGTTCCGCAGCGCAGACTCAGCATCCAAAGAGCGCGCGACGATCCGAATGGATTTAAAATTCATCACCAGTAAAATTTTTCCTGCACCCGTACGGTAAATTTCTTCCTGAAGTGCATCAAAAGAAATCAGGCGTTCATCCACCGTTTCCTGAACACTTTCCGGCTCCACGTCCGCGGGAAGAATCATATCCCTCTGGCCATTCGTCACGCCGTATGCCGTAATAAACATCAGTAATTCTTGTGGTTTATCTGACTCCTTAAAATGTTTTTTATTCAGAGAATTTTTAATTTCTTGTAATGTCGCAGGCTTCTGAAAAGACGATAAAATCTGAATATTCTTTTCCGGAATTCCTAAACTCTGAATACTTTCAGAAATTTTTTCCAGCGAAGAAAGGTACTCACTCTTTCTCGCCATTTCAGGTTTCGTCGCGTCAACAATAATCGCATAACGATTTTCCGCTTCCACCATAAACTTTTCTGGATGTGCATTTCCATCACGGGCCAAAAAAATCCCAAAACAAAAAAACAGCACTCCCCCCAAATATTTCCACATGATTTTTCCTCTTATTCTGCCCAAAAATTAGATTTCACCGATTTTCCTTGACGGATCATCCTCATTTCATTTTCCGGAACATACCTCAGAACGATCATCTGTAAAAGCTTTTTTATCGCCAGCCCATCCACGACCGGCGCGGAGGTTTCTCCCCAGTTTCCCTCCACGGTACCACGTGTACACTCTGATTTCTCCAGTTCATAAATGGCGACATTAATGATTCCGATATGTTCTTCCTGTCCGGCAGTTTCCGCGGAAGCGGCGACAAGAAATTCCCGATACGCGGCATGATTTCCTGTGCTCTTTAAAAACCCATGAAAACGGTGATACGCGTCATAATTAAACGGGTCCTCAGCACTTTTTCCACCCAAAACATAAAAACCGGTAACATCCATCGGCATACAGGGTGCCTCCACAGGTGTTCCGGAAGAAAGAATACCAGAACTGGAAGAACCCGCTTCCACAGAAGAAACCTCCGGTTCCTTTTCCCCGGTATCCACGCTACCGACGATCTGAAATTTTGAAGCACACACCTCTGAAAGTGACTGCGGTAACGTACTTTTCCCATCTACAAAAACTCTTGCGCCAAGACGAATCGGATCACTCCCCGGCTGCCGAAAACGGTGAAGAAGAATCCGGTAAACCTCTCCCTCATTAAGCACGATATAATACTGCCCGTCTATTTTTTCGATCGTCCTCTGCTGAAACACTCCATTTCTGTTTTTCACCTCAATCATCATTCTGGCAGGAATATAATTTTGAGGAACCTCCCGCGGTTCCCACGTTTCATAACTGGCCTTTACCAAAACACGCTGCGAAATGGTAATCTCCGGCGCAGGATTTTCCATACGCTCACTTTTCCGCGATACATTATTTTTGGAATCCGCATCCGCACTTCCCGGCACGACATCAGGAAACATAAGAGAGCATGTCAGAAAATAAAACTTCTCATTTCGCTTTAATTCACACGATAAAACAGCACTTTCTGGCGTCTTTTCATCAGAAACACGCAGTTTTCCCGTACTTTTTAAGGTGACACGCCGTTTCAGTTCTTCTGAACAAAAAAAAGATAATTTTTTCATCTGATTAAAATCTTCAGGACGAAAATCTGCACTTCTTGTCGTTCCAGAAGCTGAAACCGGACGAAATGCCTTCATCTGAAGATCAGAAATATTTCTCAGACTGGAATAAAGAATAATTTGTTCCGCCATATCATCCAGCACACTATAAATTGTACGCGCCCGTGGAGTAAACAGCTCAAAATGCGGCGTCTGATCACTCATCACCAGAACCGGCGTCTGAAGAGAAGTCTTGCGCGCCATGTTTTCAGAAACGTATTTCGTGAGTTCCTCCGTACTCACGCTTCCATTTTTATCCAGATCCGAATATCCCTTTAATCCTTCATTAATCCAGTATGAAAAATTGGACATGCTTTTTTCCGCCCAGGTTCCACTATTTTCAAAAACCCGACTGCTGGCCAGGGTAATCACGCCAGGAACCGAAGTAATTCGCTGAAGTGGTTCTTTCAGTGATTTTACCCCCCCAGCATGACAAGAATCTAAAAGAAGTAGTGTATTCTTCGCTCCACAATTTCCCAAAAGTTCTCGGATTTCCTGCGCGGAAAGAAAACTCCCCTCATTTTTGGGATCCGTATCTCTTACTGCCAAAAGCACTTTTTCACTGTCTTGAGCACTTACCGAACCATGACCGCTAAAAAATACCAGCACTTTTTCGCGCCCACGACAATTTGCCGGCGAAAGCATATCCTGAAGTGTACTCCTAATTTTTGACAGCACCGTGTTCTCATCCATTAAAGAAATGACCTCAAAAGAATCCCGCGTCCCCTCCAAAAGTCGTGACTTCAGAACCTCCACGTCATTCCTTACATACAGAAAATCTCGATCATCTGTAAATTCCGTACTGTCATAATGGGTGACTCCTATTAAAATCGCTAAATCTTTTGCACCGCAGTCTCTCACCACTCCTAAACACACACATATTAAGAAAATTCTTAATAACATATGAGTTACACTTTTCTGAAATCCACATTTTCTCATTATTTTATGCCTTCTGCTGACAATACAGTTTCCGTACATTCAGCTTAAACTTCAGATTTATACTAAAAATATCGAAAGATACACAGATCCGTACAATTAAACACAGTTTCTGTGCCTCTCTGGCCGTACAAAATATGGAAGCGTTATATATTTCCAGTTTTAATTATTATACCTTATTATCTTAAAACTGCCAAGTACTCAAAACAAAAAATTGCGCAACAATCTTTTTTGAAAAGATCCCCATTTTTTGAATTTAGATTATGCAGTTTTACAGCAGACGTCTCATACATCATAAAATAAGGTATGTGAAACTTTACAGTACGTCAAATATATAACCATATCTATAATTTTAAATGGTAAAATAATAAATCGTATGAAATAATGAAATCCCAAAATTTAATCTGAAAATTTTTTATACTTTTCGTTTAACTCTTAATTTTGAGTATTTTTCATATAAAAACACTCTCTACATAAATTCCCTAAAAAATTTCATTTATTAAAATAATTAAACTACTAAACTTTTATTCTTCATATATTTGCCGTGCAAAATACATATTTTACCTAAAACATATTTTTATTCAGATAAAGAATTCTCTCTGGACAGAATTTTTACGTCTGATATAATTTTTCATATATTCCTTATTTATCTCCGGATTTATATTTGTACTGATATTTGTCATATGTTATTTATTTTGCGGATAAATTTCCTTTAGAATGATGTTTCCATCACCTCATGAAACCATAATTACATTAAAAAAACAGTACAAAATTATGTGTTTCCAAAACAAAACGCCTCTTTTTGCTATTTATGCCCGATTCACTATAAATTTCCACTTCACGACATTTTTGCCTTTACTGAAAATTACCTGTTTTCAGAGCCGCACAAAACTGAAATTTAAAGTAGAACCAGTATTTAAAATTTCATATTAAAGGTTTTATTTATGCCACGTATTCACGTTCTGTCTCAGAGCCTCATTAATAAAATCGCCGCAGGAGAAGTGATCGAGCGTCCGGCCAGTGTGGTTAAGGAACTTATGGAAAATTCGATTGATGCCGGCGCGACAAGAATCGATATTTCTGTCGAAAATGGTGGGCA
Source organism: Planctomycetia bacterium (assembly GCA_030527015.1). GTDB lineage: Bacteria > Planctomycetota > Planctomycetia > Pirellulales > Thermoguttaceae > RGIG3701. The sequence goes on along the minus strand of JAUNBR010000027.1, from coordinate 35,517 downwards.
AGATCTCATCCGAATTTCGGATAATGGCTGTGGTATTTCTTCTGAAGATATGCTGCTGGCGGTCACCAGTCACGCGACAAGTAAGCTCTCCAGTGATGATGATTTATTTAGTGTCGCGACCATGGGTTTTCGTGGAGAAGCACTGGCTTCTGTGGCAGAAGTCAGCCGGATGTGCATTCAGAGCCGAGTAAATCCGGACGCGAAACCAAAATACTCACAGGCTTCGGAGACACAGTCCACGTCCATTTCCGGAACAGAAATAGAAGTCGTGGGCGGAAATTATAGTGAACCTCATCCATGTGGATGTCCACCGGGAACGCAAATTGAAGTACGGAATCTGTTTTTTAACACCCCAGTACGCAAAAAATTCCTTAAAACCCAAAAAACAGAATTCGGCCACATCACAGAAACTTTTGAACGCCTGGCTCTGGCGAATCCTCACATTCATTTCACGCTAAAACACGGCCGAATAATACGCAGTCTGCCCGGAACAGATAATTTTCTCCAGCGTATTCGTGATGTGGAAGGCGCGGAGCTGGCGGATTCCCTTATTTACGTCGAGGAAGAATACAGAGATATTCATATTTATGGTTATGTGGCTCATCCAAATTACAGTAAAAGTGATCCCAAAAACCAGTATTTATTCCTGAATGGGCGTCCCATCCGTGACCGTTCTCTGCAGCACGCACTTAACGAAGCATATCGTGGCCTGCTGACAGTGAACCGTTATCCCATTTCTTACATTCAAATTAACATGCCTGTTTCGGCGGTGGACGTGAACGTCCATCCCACAAAAATGGAAGTACGCTTTCAGGATTCAGGTGTCGTTTACAGTCATCTGCTGGCCGCGATTCGGAATAAATTTTTGGAATCCAAAATGGTAACTTTCGTTAATTTAGCGAAAAATCAGAGAAACACGGATATTATCGAAAATCTTTCAGATGTTAATCCGTGGCGTGCAGACGCCGATATGGATCCCTTAAAATCCACAGCAGAATCTGCATCGGCCCCATTACCAAAAACGGACTCTCAAAATTCTTCTTGTTCCTCGGCGGAACCACCCTGGCGCCAACAGATGGCCAGCTGGGCAGAAAAACCAGAGAAAAATGGTATTTCTGATGCCCCCAACCATTCACCCGACTGGGGACAGCGCAGCAGAGAAAACCTCACGGAAAAAGTGACTGGCAAAATTCCTGTTTTTCGTCCTTTCCAGGACCGAGAACCTCTTTCCCTGTCCCGTATTTCCAGTGAAACCGTACCTAAAAACACACTTCCACCGGAAAAAACCATATCAGAAAATGCAGAGGCCTCCCAAAATTCCGCTGAAAATAAGAAACCGGATACACACACAGGCCCACTCTCCAAAAAAGAAGGTTTTTGCGTGGAAATACCACCGCGCGCCATTCAGCTGCATCAGCGTTATATCGTTACTGCCAGTGAAAACGGAATTATGCTTATCGATCAGCATGCCATGCATGAACGAATTTTATTTGAACGCCTGAAAATTCGGCTCCTCTCCCTTTCAGTCGAAACCCAGCGTCTGCTGGTGCCAGAACCGATCGACTTACGCCCTACAGAAGCAGCTTTATTACTGGAAAGACAGGCGGACCTGGAAAAATTGGGTGTTTTGATTGAGCCTTTCGGCGGAAACACGATTTTAGTCCAGGGATTACCTGCGATTCTGTTCACGCACGCTAAAACAGGCCGAGTAAACGCGGATGAACTTATTCATGAAATCCTACAATTCATGAAACAGGAGGGAAGTCACCTGACGTCCGAAATCCTTTTTGACCACACGCTTAGCACCCTGGCATGTAAAGCGGCAGTAAAAGCTGGACAAAAACTGTCGCGAGAAGAAATCGAAATGTTACTGGACATGTACGCCGAATGTTCACTGGCGGATCACTGCCCTCATGGGCGCCCTTCCATTCTGGAATGGTCATGCACCGAACTGGATAAAATGTTTCATCGGACATAAGATATATATTTATTCTCGATTCACATCCATTTCCATTACGATAAACTTCCTTTTTCCTGGCTTTTTGCGAGACACGAAATGCCAGCTTTCAGAATACCACAAAAACGAAATTTAAAGTAAATTAGCACCTGTTATACTTCCATGCATTATAAATTTCCGCTCCCCCTGTCGGCCGACAGACAGGCCGGCATTTTTACATGCTGAAAATGCTTGTTTTCAGAGCCATACGAAACGGAAATTTTAAAGAGAACCCGATATTTTTTTACTCACGAAAGGAACTGCTCATGTTATGCGTCACCATCACCCAGCCGCGGCACCGTGGAATATTAGCCCAGCACCGTTTTTTAGCAGAACACGGAGTTTCCTTAGTGGAAATGCGCCTGGATCATTTACAGACACGGGTAAATTTTACCCGACTTCTGAGTAACCGTCCCACGCCGGTAATTATCACCATTCGCCGCCCCTGTGATGGAGGAGAATACCAGTTTTCCGAAGATTCACGACAGATGCTTTTAAGGGCAGCGATCGTCGAAGGTGTGGAATATATCGATTTAGAAGACGGAGTCGCCGCCGATACGCCAAGATACGGCAAAACAAAACGAATCATCAGTTACCATAACTTTCAGCAGACACCGGAAAATCTGGATGAAATTTTTGAACGCCTGGCAAAACAGGATCCCGACATTATTAAAATCTGCACCATGGCGAATAATCCGCTGGACACATTACGGATGCTGAAACTGGTCGAGCAAAAAAATAAACTTTTGCCGACGATCGGTTTCTGTATGGGTGATTTCGGCATTCCCTCCCGTATCTTGTGCACGCGTTTCGGAGCACCATTTACTTACTGCTGCATGGACTCCCGCTCCCCAGCGGCCCCCGGTCAAATTTCCTGGGAAGAAATGACTCAGCTTTATCGTGTGGATAAAATTTCAGAGAAAACCCAGATTTATGGTGTTATCGCAGACCCCGTGGGACACAGCCTCAGTCCGCTGATCCATAACTCCGCTTTCGCACATCTCCAGATGGACGACCATCTGTACCTGCCTTTACGCGTTCAGCAGGAATTCTTAAATGAAATGCTGGAAACGATCTGCCCTGAATTAAATATTAAGGGTTTAAGCATTACGATTCCCCATAAAGAATCCGTTCTCCCGAAACTGGATAAACGTGATACCAGCGTGAATGTCGTGGGCGCATGTAATACCCTCCTGTGGGCAGGCTCTCCCGAAGAAAAAATACGTGTCGGCATAAACACCGATTACCAGGCAGCCATGACCGCGCTGGCAGAAGTTATGAATAATCCAGAAATTCCTCAGTATACTCCCTGGACAGAACCGAATGATGACCCAGAAACCGGAATGCCTATAAAACAGCCTCTGAGCGGAAAATCCGTTTTAATTCTTGGCGCCGGCGGTGTGGGAAAAGCCGTGGCGATCGGTGCGGCACGGCGCGGCGCGGAAATCATCCTCGCAGACGGCGAAACTTCACGTGCTGATGATCTGGCGCATAAACTGAATATGGAAGGATATAATGCCAGATCCATTCTTTGGACACAGCGCCATTTTTGTAAAGCGAATATTTTAATAAACTGCACGCCGATCGGAATGTATCCGCGCCAAGACGCCACGCCTTTTGAGGCAAAATATCTGAATGCTGACATGACCGTTTTTGATGTGGTATATAATCCAGAAAATACACTGCTTTTAAAAGAGGCAAAACAGGCAGGATGCGCCACCGTCAGCGGTCTTAGCATGTTCGTTCTGCAGGCAGGACTCCAGTTCCAGCATTTTACAGGAATCGCCCCACCGCTAGAAATTATGCGAGATGTGGTAAAAAAAGCGACGAGTACGGTAAAATGGTAAGTTATACTGACTCCACTTTAAATTTCCGTTTTTTTGCGGATCTTAAAGCAGGCTTTTTCAGCGAAGAAAAATGCCGGCGAAGCGAAAATTTATAGTGTATCGGGTACATGATCCGCCCGCGATAAAATTTCACTTTTCCTGTTTTCTTTCACTGAAAATACCACCATCCGTCCGCAGTTATACTGGTTCCAATTTAAAATTTCGTTTCGTGCGGCTCTAAAAGCAGGCTTTTCAGCGAAGCAAAAAAGCCGGTGAAGCTGAATTTTATAATGTATCGGGTATAAAAAACAAAATTTACACTCGATACACCATAAATTCCGCTTCTCCAGTCTGCGGACAGGCCGGCCGGTATTTTTTTCACGGAAAATAACTTTTTCAGAAACTACAAAACAGAATTTTAAAGTAGGGCCAGAGAATAATTTATACCCGATATAAACGTCTGCTCCACAAGAATTTTTCCTTCGCCGAATATGCCTCTGTTTTCAGAGTCACTCAAAATGAGATTTAAAATAGAACCCGTATAAATTAAAATTCGCATGCCAGCAGAATCTATACAGAATTCCTGTCTGTGATGACGAAAAGAATATTTCATTATATACGATAAATATAAACTCTGGCCCGATCTTTTCTGCCCCCCAAAATTTATAAAAACCGGGTATCTATTTTCTTATTTTTATACCTGATACATATAAATTTCCGCTTCTCAAGCATATTTTGCTTCGCTAAAATGCCTGCTTTCAGAGCCGCATAAAACGGAAATTTAAAGTGGGACCAGTGTATGCGCATACACATAAATTCTGCATTCATCTCTCGCTTCTTTTCTGTCATAAAAAAGTATTTCTCATATAAATCATCTAAAACAATGAAAATTAAAAAGATAATCTAAAAAATAAAAAACCATTATTTTTTAAAAAATATTCGCATTCCCCTTTACAAAAAGGAAAAAAGTGGTACACTCTTAATAGATAAAAAAATATCTATATATTTATATCGATAAATTTTTATTCATTTCGACTTGACAGTTTCCTATAATTACAAAAACTGCCTGACAAAATTTTACCATTTTAATATTATAAAGGAGAAAATCATGGAAATAAATGTCGAAAACACACTCGCTGAGGAACAATTAAATAAAATTATTGAACGTGTTCGGAAAGCACAGGAAGAATACGCGAACTTTCCTCAAGAGAAAGTCGATTATATTTTTCGTGCTGCCGCTCTGGCGGCTTCTGCCGCGCGATTACCTCTGGCAAAAGCTGCCGCGGAAGAAACGGGAATGGGAATCACTGAAGATAAAGTCATCAAAAATCATTTCGCTGCAGAATTTATTTATAATAAATTCAAAAATGATAAAACCTGCGGCGTAATTGAGCGTGACGAACAGTTCGGAATCTGCCGAATCGCCGAAGCGGTGGGACTTCTGGCGGGTGTCATTCCGACCACGAATCCGACTTCCACCACTATTTTTAAATCACTTTTATCTCTGAAAACACGAAATGGAATTATATTTTCTCCACATCCACGTGCAAAAAAAAGTACGGTCATGGCAGCAAAATTAATTCTTGACGCCGCAGTCGCCGCAGGTGCACCTGAAGGAATTATCGGATGGATCGAGGAACCAAGTGTCGAACTCTCTCGCGCCCTGATGTCTCATCCACATATTAATCTGATTTTAGCCACAGGTGGCCCCGGCATGGTGCACGCGGCATACTCTTCTGGAAAACCGGCGATCGGAGTCGGCGCAGGAAACACACCCGCGATTATTGACGAAACAGCCGACATTCGAATCGCGGTAAATTCCATTTTATTAAGTAAAACTTTTGATAATGGTATGATCTGTGCTTCAGAACAGTCCGTTATCGTCGTGAAAGATGTATACGATAAAGTAAAGCAAGAATTCATAAAACGGGGTGCGCACATATGTACACCCGAAGAAAAAGAAAAGCTCGGGAATACGATCATTCAGAATGGAAAACTAAACGCGGCAATCGTCGGTCAGCCCGCATGGAAAATCGCTGAAATCTCCGGATTTTCAGTTCCTGAAGAGACTAAAGTTTTAATTGGGGAGGCAGAAATAGTAAGCCGAGATGAACCCATGAGTTACGAAAAACTGTCTCCCGTGCTGGGAATGTATACAGAGCCGAATTTTGAAGCGGCGGTGACTCGCGCCGAAGAGCTAATTAAATTCGGAGGCATGGGGCACACATCCGTTTTATATACGAATCAGACGAATCAGGATCGGATTTTACAGTTCGGAGTAATCGCCTCCACGGGCCGCGTACTGATTAATCAGCCATCCAGTCAGGGAGCGATCGGAGATATTTATAATTTTCGCCTGGAACCCTCTTTAACATTAGGATGTGGAAGCTGGGGAGGAAATAGTGTCAGTGAAAATGTCGGCGTAAAACATCTCATTAATATTAAAACCATTTCTGAAAGGCGAGAAAATATGCTCTGGTTTCGTGTGCCGCAAAAAGTTTATTTCAAAAGTGGATGTTTACCTCTGGCCATTCGAGAGTTGGCTGGAGCAAAACGCGCCATGATTATCACAGACCAGCCCATTTTTGATCTCGGTCTGGCGGATATGGTTTCACGGGAACTGGAAAAAATCGGTGTGGAAGTTAAAATCTTTAGTGATGTAAAACCGGACCCAGACCTGTCAACCATCCATAAAGGAAATGAGCAGATTCGGAATTTTGCGCCGGATTTATTAGTGGCTGTCGGCGGGGGAAGTCCCATGGACGCCGCGAAACTTATGTGGCTGTTATACGAACATCCAGAAATAGAATTCGAGGATATTTCATTACGTTTTATGGATATTCGAAAACGCGTATATCAGTTTCCGCAGCTTGGTGTGAAGGCAAAACTTATCTGTATTCCCACCACTTCTGGCACCGGAAGTGAAGTAACACCTTTCGCCGTGGTGACGGATGACCGTACTGGCCAAAAATATCCTATCACCGATTACCAGTTATTACCCAGCATGGCAATTATTGACCCGGATTTAGTGCGTACCATGCCTAAAAAACTGACCGCCTACTCAGGAATAGACGCCGTGGTACACGCCATGGAGTCCATGGTGGCAGTTACTGCTTCCGATTTTACGATCGCGCTTTCACTGGAATCTTGCCGAGTACTGTTTAAATATCTGCGTACCGCTTATCATCACGGCCTAACAGACATTCACGCCCGAGAAAAAGTACATAACGCCGCCAGCATGGCCGGAATGTCTTTCGCGAACGCTTTTTTAGGTGTGTGCCACTCCATGGCCCATAAACTCGGAGCCGCATTTAATATTCCTCACGGTCTGGCGAATGCATTACTGATCGAGCAGGTTCTGCGTTTTAACGCCTCTGAAGCTCCTCGAAAACAGGCCGCCTTCCCACAGTACGGTTTCCCTGAAGCACGAGCACGTTATGCGCGCATGGCACGTTATCTGGGTTTCGGCAGTCTGGAAGAATCGGATGATATTTTATTTGAACGCCTGATAAAAGAGCTACGAAAATTATGTGATGATCTGGAAATCCCCAGTACCATTCAGGAAGCCGGCGTCCAAGAAAAAGAATTTCTTGAACGGCTGGACGAGTTGGCGGAAGACGCTTTCGACGATCAGTGCACAGCGGCCAATCCACGTTACCCTCTTATTTCTGAAATTAAGCAGATGTACTTAAACGCTTATTACGGAAAACAGACCGGTTCATTTTAAGATTTTTGTTGCGCAGAATGCCAAATTTAAATTTTTTCGAGAAAAATACTGATTCTCCTTAAATTTCTGTTTTATGCGGCTCTGAAAGCAGGCTTTTCAGTGAAACAAAACGCCTGTCTGTCGACCGACAGAGAAAGCGGAAATTTTATAGTGTATCGAGTATAAAGTGTATTAAAAATGAAATTTCTGTCCAGGAATGGGAATCAGAGAGGTATACTGAAATATGTTACCTCTCTGGTTCTTTTTTTACGTATTTTTTTATTTTTATACCCGATACACTATAAAATTCCGCTTCTCCGGTATTTTGCTTCACTGAAAAGCCTGCTGCACAAAACAGAAATTTAAAGTGAAACCAGTACATATCCACCACATATAAAATGCAGTTTCTCTTATTTTGAATATAAACACAAAAAAAATTGCGTAAAATCAGAATAAATATCCGAATTTCAAAAAAGTATTTTTGTTTTCGCATCACTATCAATTTTTGTTGATCTGACATTTCAGAATCCACAAAAATCAGTTTTTCTGACTGAAAAATGGAAATTTCAGAGAAAGTCAAATAAATTCGATAAAAAAATACCTATCTATTACTTGACGCTTCAAAAAAATGATTTATACTGGAAATCATTTAGGCCTAATATATTTTGTAAATTTTATTTTTCTTGTATTTTGTTATTCGTGAAATACTAAATCATTAATCGTACGAAATAAAAATTTGAAAGCGTAAAATCAGAATATATACTGTTTCCACATTAAATTTCCGTTTTTTGCGGCTCTGAAAGCAGATATTTTCAGCGAAACAAAATGCCGGGGAAGCAGAAATTTATAGTGTATCGGGAATCATTAAAGAATTTTAAATATTTTTTAAACAATTTTCTTGTAAACATTTACTGTTCTGTTTTAAGGAAGATCGTCATGGGGCGCATGAAATTACAAAATACACCCGCCATTCGCCGTATGCCTTCCTATCTGCATAAATTAATGCTCCTCCATGCAGAAGGAAAAGAATTTGCCTCGACGACGGTTCTGGCAAATTATATGAATCTGGACAGGATTATTGTCAGAAAAGATTTTGAACTGACGGGAATTACCGGACAGCCGGGCGTGGGTTTTCGTACAGAAGATTTAATCGCTGCCATACGAACTTATTTAGGCTGGGATACGGAATGTAACGCGACACTCGTCGGTGCGGGTTCACTGGGAAGTGCATTACTGGGACACGAAGAATTCTCGGAATACGGAATGCGAATTACCTCTGTTTTTGATTCTGATCCTGTAAAAATTGGCAGAATTATCCATTCACATGAAGTTTTTGATATTCAGCGAATGCCCACCATTTTAAAACTGCTGAAACCTAAAGTAGGAATAATATGTGTTGGCCCCACGGATGCACAAAAAATTGTAGATGAAATGATTTCTTGTGGAGTGAAGGCTTTTTGGAATTTTGCGAATATAAGTTTACGTGTACCGGATGAAATTATTGTGCAGCGAGAAGTGATCGCCGGCGGTTTCGCTGTTCTGTCTGCCAAAATGAAACAGCGCGGTCTAAAAGATCCGAATTCCGAAACGGAGGAAAAAAACATGAGAAAAATCGTAATTTGCATGGGAAGTTCCTGTTTTGCCAGAGGAAACGAGGAAAATTTACGGATTATTGAAAATTTTATTGAAGAAAAAAAACTGGACACCCAAATCGAACTGTCCGGGAAGTGCTGCGTGGAAGACTGCGCGAACGGCCCTAATATTATAATTGATGACATCTGTTATCACCGTGTAAATAAAGAAACGTTAATTGATTTATTAAATGAAAAATTTAATTTAAACTGATTTTATTTTAAATTTCCGTTTTACGCTGTCACAAAACCAGTATTTTTAGCGAAGTAAAATGCTGGCAAGCATGCCGACTGACTGGAAAGTAATTTATAGTGTGGAATATTATACCCGATACACTATAAAATTCCGTTTCTCCGGCATTTTGCTTCACAGAAAATGCCTGCTTTTAGAGGCGCAAAAAACGGAAATTTAAAGTGGAACCAGTATAAATAGAATTTTCATAAGTATATCGGATATAAAAGTAAAAAGTAAGAGGAACGGACGGCTCATGAACCACAGTTATCCTGTTTTTACAGCAGACGCAGAATGCCAGGACTGTTTTAAATGTGTCAGACACTGTCCTGTAAAAGCGATTAAAATCGAAAGTGGACATGCTTCTATTATACCAGAATTATGTATCGCCTGTGGACAGTGTGTGGAAGTATGCCCTGCGAAAGCGAAAAAAATCCGTAATGATTCAGGCCGGGTACACCAACTTTTGTCCAGCAGTGTTCCTGTTTATGTTTCACTGGCCCCCTCCTGGGTGAATGAATTTAAAGGTTTACCCGCGCAAAAAATGATCGCGGCCCTAAAAAAATTAGGATTCGCCGGCGTAAGTGAAACCGCGATCGGCGCGCAGGCTGTTTCAGATAATTTAGCGAAAACACTGGAGCATCTGGAAAACGGCATCATAATTTCCTCGGCCTGCCCTGTGACAGTCGATCTGATTCGGAAATATATGCCTGAATTTACGGAATGTATTTCCCCCGTACTTTCTCCTGCTCAGGCACATGCAAAAATGTTACATGAAAAACTGGGTGAGAATATTAAAATCGTTTTTATCGGTCCATGTATCGCCAAAAAAAATGAGGCGGATCGGAATCCTGACCTCATTTCGATTTCCATGATTTTCCCTCGGCTGCGAGAATGGTTTAAAACGGAGGGAGTGAATCCCTGGACTGTCGAGGTAACAGAAGAAGATGTTTTTCTTTTGGAAACTGCGAAAGAAGGTGCTTTATATCCGATCGAAGGAGGAATGAATGAAACGATTCGCGCTCATAAAAATTGCGAAAACATTCATTTTGTCTCCGTTTCAGGAATTCCCGCACTCCGACAATTATTGGGGGGCCTGCGCCCGTCAGATGTGAAGGAACCGGTATTTATTGAAACTTTAGCCTGTATCGGCGGATGTGTTCATGGTCCTGCCACGGAGCACGGCTCTTCTGGTTTACTGGAACGGCTACGAATCATCAGAAACTCTCAGATACGCGAAAATCTTTCCTCGAAAGAAATCACGAACATCAAAACACATTATGAAAAAGCCCCCGTCCCAGTGGAATCCCCGAGTTTACAGGACATTAAACAGGCGCTGAGAATGGTGGGAAAGACTCGGCCACAGGATGAATTAAATTGTGGAGGATGCGGTTACGACACATGCATGAATTTTGCTCGCGCACTTATTTCTCAAAAAGCGGAGCCTGGAATGTGTGTTTCTTATATGCGGAATCTGGCACAAAAAAAGTCGAATGCCATTTTAAGATGTATCCCCGCGGCGACGGTTATCGTCGATAGAAATTTACGCTTAATTGAGTGTAACCGGCGTTTTGCTGAACTTTTAGGTGGAGACGCCATGCAGATTTATGAGGCCGCGCCTGGAATGCCGGGGGCGATACTTCAAAAACTTTTACCTTTCTGGGAATTATTTGATGAAGTACTGGCCACAAAAGAAGAACTCAGTAAAGATATGATCATGTTAAATAATCGTCTGCTGAGTTTAAATATTTTTAATATAGACCCCGGCCAGGTAATCGGAGCCATGCTTTTTGATATTACCAGCACAGAATTTCGTCGCGGACAAATTGCCGCCAGAGCTCGGGAAGTTATTAATAAAAATCTTGCCACGGTGCAAGATATCGCGTGTAAACTGGGAGAACATATGGCGGAAACAGAAATTTTATTAAGGAGTATCGCGGAGGGTTATGCGGATCCAGGAGTAAAAGAGCTTAACCATCTTTCCGTGGAAGGAACTCTCCCTGACGCGCGTTAAATGTTTAATTTCAGGCGTTTACTGATTCCATTAAATTTCCATTTCGCACGCCATGCCCCCTTTTCAGCGAAGTAAAAACGCAGGGAAAGCGAAATTTACAGTATGTCGAATATAATTACTGACACACTTTCATTTTTTGTTTTTCGACTTTTCGCGGCACGTAAAGTCCCTGTTTCATAACCATGCAAAACAAAAAATTTAAATAGAGTCACATCCTCCCTGACATACGATAAGGTTTTATATTTCCGACCATATTATGAGTGTAAAAATGACAGGAACAAAAATTCGTGTTTTGGACATAACCCGTGTTTATACACAAGAATTGTGAAATCATGGATAAAGAAATGAATGACGTGCCAGTAATTCCCCGTTTACTTTTTGTTGACCTGGGTTATAGCCAGCGACATAAACATGGAGAAGATATTTGCGGGGATGCATTTAAATTTCAGAAAAGTGAAGGAGGCCGTGTAATTGCGGTGCTTTCAGATGGACTGGGAAGTGGTGTCAAAGCAAATATTCTTGCATCCATGACCGCGACCATGGCTCTGAAATTCGCCAGTGAAAATGCAGATCACATTTTACACGCGGCGGACATTATGATGGACGCATTACCAATTTGTCAGGTAAGAAAAATCAGTTACGCCACATTTACGATCGTAAATATAGACCCACGCGGCCAGGCACGAATCATCGAAATGGGAAACCCTCCTTTTTTATTATTTCGTTTTGGAGAAGAAATTCAGGTACCGTTTCAGCAGCTGGAATCAGAGAAATGGCAAAATCGGAAGATGCGCGTTTATGATTTTTCGCTGGAAGCGGCCGACCGACTTATCTTTTTTTCAGACGGAATCAGTCAGGCCGGCATGGGCTCTCACGCATATCCTTTAGGATGGAGAAAACGTGGGTGCGCCGAATTTATATATCACCGATTAATTGACCGTCCAGCCATTTCTTCTCATGAACTCAGTGAAGAAGTTATTAACCAGGCGTTACGAAAAGAACCGAATGGTGTAAATAAAGATGACATGACGTGTGTCTCATTATTTTTTCGTTTTCCACGAAAGATGTTACTGTTTACAGGGCCTCCATATAACGAAAAAAGTGATAAGGCATGTGCTGATTTTGTCGCAAATTTTGAAGGCGATAAAGTCATTAGTGGCGGCACCACAGCGGAAATCGTCTCCCGAATTTTGGGAAGAAAACTGAAAATGGATTTACATAATATGTGCTCCGATTTACCTCCCATGTCCACGATGGAAGGGATAAATCTCATCACGGAGGGGGTTTTTACACTGACGAAAACTGCGCAGTACCTGGAAAATTATGATGGCACACATCCGGATGATCCTGCAGGAAAATTGGTGGATATTATGTTACGAAATGATATTATTGAGATTCTCGCCGGCACACGTGTGAACGAGGCACATCAGGATCCTCGACTGCCGCAGGATCTGGAATTACGCCGAACGATTGTCCGGCGGCTGGCAAACATACTGGAAAAAAACTTTTTAAAAAAAGTAAACATTAAATATGTGTAATTTGTTTTATTTGGAGACCTCTTTATGCAGGAAACAATTGAAAAAACGCAGGGAATGGTAAAGCATCTTTCCGCCGTTAACGAAATCTTGGAAAAAAATAATAATGATCCCGGCCGATTAATCCCCATTCTTCAGGAAGTCCAAGAAGTATATAAATACTTACCGAAGGATGTCATCAGTTATGTGGCGACTTCCCTGGATGTACCGGTGGCGCATGTGTATGGAGTGGCCACGTTTTATGCCCATTTTTCGCTGGAGCCGAAAGGTAAATATGTCTTCCGCCTGTGTGATGGAACGGCATGTCATGTCAAAAAATCTCATGGGATATTAAATAAACTTTACCAAAAACTGAACCTTAATGATGATAATCGGACGACGAAAGACATGATGTTTACTGTCGATCTGGTTAGCTGTCTGGGTGCATGTGGACTGGCCCCTGTGGTCGTGGTAAATGATGTGGTTTATGGTCAGGCCACCCCAGAAGAAATGGAACGTTTAATAGACAAAATTATTGAACAGGAGAATTCCGCTAAATCTGCATGACATTCAGAAGCCTTTACCGGCACCACCTGATTTTTTATTTGACACGCGATAACTATTTCCACTTTAAATTCCGTTTTATGCGGTTCTTAAAGCAGGTATTTCAGCGAAATAAAATGCCGGGGAAATGAAGATCCACAGTGCATCGGTGATAAAATTTCGTTTCTCTTGTATTTCACGATACTTGAAATTCTGCGCCAGAGCAGATTTAAAACGAAAATTGAAAATAGCGTCAGGAATAATTGAATACGGTCACAGAGACAGGCGTTTTTCGAAAAGCAAAAAAGTACACGAAGAATGAGGAATAATGAGGAATAAGGACAAAATAATATGGCACATGAAACAAAAAATTATACACTGGAACAGATCGCCGCGAATTTTGAGAAATCGATTTCTCAGTTAAAACGGCGGATTATTATATGTGGAGGGACAGGGTGCATCGCGAACGGTTCTCTGGAAGTCCGGGATGCACTGGCGAAAGAGCTGGAAAAAGTAGGAGAAAAAGTCGAAATCGAGCTTCACGGAGAACTGGAGCACGCGCCTTTTGACGGAACTTACCTTTCCAAAAGTGGATGTCAGGGATTCTGCCAGATGGGGCCTCTGATGCGAATTGAGCCGGAGGGTATTTTTTACACACGAGTAAAAGTAGAAGACGTTCCGGAAATCGTGAATTTAACGCTTCTGCACGGAGAAATTGTGGACCGTCTGGTATATGTGGATCCGGTTACTTCTGAAAAATGCCGGATGGAAGAAGAAATTCAGTTTTACACGAAACAGAACCGTGTGGTACTGAAAAACTGCACGATCGAAGCAGAAAGTGTAGGAGAATATGTTTATAATAAAGGTTACTTCGGAGCGCGAAAAGCCGTTACGGAAATGACGCCAGAAGAAGTATGCCAGACTGTTCTGGACGCCGGACTGCGCGGCCGTGGTGGTGGCGGGTTCCCGACTGGGCTAAAATGGAAATTTACTCTTGCCTCACCGGGCGACAAAAAATATGTTATCTGTAATGGTGATGAAGGGGATCCCGGCGCGTTCATGGATCGTTCTGTTATGGAAGGGAATCCACATGCCGTTTTGGAGGGAATGATTATCGCAGGAAAGGCGATCGGTGCGGATGAAGGAGTGGTTTACGTCCGTGCAGAATATCCTCTGGCCGTTAAACGTATGAAGCAGGCATGTGCGGATGCAGAAGCATTCGGACTGCTGGGAAATAATCTTTTTGGCACCGATTTTAACTTCCATATCCGAATCATGGAAGGCGCAGGGGCTTTCGTCTGCGGCGAAGAAACTGCGTTAATCGCGTCTGTGGAAGGGAAACGTGGAATGCCCATGCCGAAACCACCATTTCCAGCCCAGAGTGGACTTTATGGAAAACCTACAGTAATTAATAATGTGGAAACGCTGGCTTCCGTACCTTATATTTTACGTGAAGGCGCAGAGGTTTATCGTTCCGTGGGGACGGAAAAATCTCCCGGCACTAAAACTTTTGCACTTACCGGGCACGTGGCGAACACCGGTTTAATCGAAGTTCCTTTCGGCACCACGCTGCGGAAAATTGTGTATGAAATCGGCGGTGGCGTTACAAATAATGCGGGAAAAGTTACTGGGGAAGACTTTAAATCCGTCCAGATCGGGGGCCCTTCAGGCGGCT
Source organism: Planctomycetia bacterium (assembly GCA_030527015.1). Classification (GTDB taxonomy): domain Bacteria; phylum Planctomycetota; class Planctomycetia; order Pirellulales; family Thermoguttaceae; genus RGIG3701. The sequence continues at coordinate 20,380 of JAUNBR010000027.1, read as the reverse complement.
GCTTAACCCCAGAAATGCTCGACATGCCCCTGGATTTTGACTCTCTGAAAAGCGCGGGCGCCATGGTCGGTTCCGGCGGTCTGGTGGTAATGAATAATCAGACATGTATGGTCGGAGTGGCGCGTTTCTTTATGCAGTTTACACAGAATGAATCCTGTGGAAAATGCGTTCCCTGCCGTGAGGGCACGAAACAGATGCTCGCACTTTTAGATGATATTATGGAAGGCCGTGCCACCGCTGAAACGCTGGAACATCTTGAACAGATCGCCCGGGCAGTTCAGCTGGGTTCTTTATGTGGCCTGGGGAAAACCGCGCCGAATCCAGTTCTTTCCACGCTGCGGTATTTCCGTGAAGAATACGAAGCTCACGTTTTCAAAAAGATTTGTCCGACGGGTGAATGTAAAGCTCTGGCGTTACCGGAAATAAATCCGGAAAAATGTAAAGGATGCACTGTCTGTGCGAAAAAATGCCCCGTGGGAGCCATTCAGGGTGAGCTGAAAAAACCACATGTTATAAATGTCGATAAGTGCATCCGCTGCGGTGCATGTAAAGCGGCATGTAAATTTCACGCGATTAGCGGAGTTTAAATTTCGGAATGGAAACCCAGTGAAAATTCAGAGTTTCAGAGTGATAATGATTTTACTTTAATTTCCGTTTTTTGCGGCACGAAAAGCAGGCATGTTCAGTGAAGCAAAAAATGTCAGAAAAGCGGAAATTTATCGTGCATCGGGTATAAAAGTATCCTTAAATTTTAGAAATGATGATTTTATAAAATGGGTTTCCATAAAAAAATATACTGATTTTACTGTAAATTTCCGTTTCATGCGGTCACAAAAGCCCGGGGTTTTTCAGCGAAATAAAAATGATACTGAAAAGTGGAAATTTATAAGACTTCAGATATAAAAGTTTTCATAGGTAATGGGATGACACTCGATTTTAATGATGTGGCGAATTATTATGACGCCATGTATGTGGACGCGGAAGGGTATCAGCAGGAATGCGCCCAGGTCAGAAAACTGATAGAATTATACGGACAGACAGAAGGTAACACCCTTCTGGATATCGCGTGCGGAACAGGAGAACAGGCAGCTTATCTGTCAGAACATTTTTCCGTCACGGGTCTGGACTTCAGTTTTCAGATGCTGGAAATCGCGCGCCGAAAGGTACCTAAAGCAAATTTTGTTCAGGGAGATATGTTCGCTTTTGAGCTGGGTAAAAAATTTGACGCAGCTGTGAATCTTTACGGATCCATCGGTTTCGCGGAAAACCTCACCCAGTTAAAAGCTGGAATTCAGGCAGTATGGAATCACTTATTACCCGGCGGAGTATTTATTCTTACTCCATGGTCGACTCGTGAAACCTTTCAGGAAGGAATTTTTTCCTCCGCCCATACCACTCCTAAGCTGAGTTTTTGCCGAATGGAAGTTATCCGCAGACGTGATGAAAATAAAGCAGAAGTGGAAATGTTTCATCTTTTAGGAAAAAATATGTCCGTCCTTCAGAAGCATCATACTCAGACCATTACCCTTTTCAGCGAAGAAGAATATCACTTATCGCTCAGCACATCAGGTTTTACCCTGCTGGAAAGACTCACACCCTCCCAGTTTCGTATGGGTGCGTTTATTTGCCGTAAACCAAAAGATTTTACGGAATAATTTTATAAAAAAGAAACATGCAGTAAGACAGCTGTTTTACCATAAAACGCTTCATAAAGCCCATTTTTATAGTATATCGGTTATAAAATATTCAGAAAACCCAAAACTTTCAGACAATAAAAAAGTAAAAAATATAAAGTAGGTTAAACTGACCATAAATTTCAGTCGGTCAGGCTTTCCTCAAAATATGAAAGGAGCACATTCATCGTGAGTGACAAAAAAGTATTAACCGTTAATGGTCGGGAAGTGGAATTTACAGACGAGCGAAACCTTCTGGAGGTCATCCGAAAGGCAGGAATCGATCTGCCGACATTCTGTTATCATTCCGAATTAAGTATTTACGGCGCGTGTCGTCTGTGCCTGGTACAGGTGGAGGGACGCGGAGTCATGGCAGCATGTTCCACTGCACCGGCGGCCGGGATGAATATTCTCACCGAGACGAAAGAAATTCGTGAAATGCGAAAAATTAGTGTAGAGCTGCTGCTGGCGAACCATGACCGGGAATGCACCACCTGTGCTCGCAGTGCTAGCTGTGCGTTACAGAGTATCGCGCATAAACTGGGTGTCCATGAAGTGCGATTTAAGTCTCTAAAGACGAAAGCACCTGTGGACAATTCATCTCCCTCTCTGGTACGTGATCCGAATAAATGCGTTCTCTGCGGTGACTGTGTGCGTATCTGCTCTGAATTTCAGGGAATCGGAGCGATCGATTTCGCGAATCGCGGTTCGAAAGCGAAAGTCGCACCAGCTTTTGACTCCAGTCTGAACTGTGTGGAATGCGTAAATTGCGGTCAGTGTGCTGCGGTCTGTCCGACAGGAGCGATCGTCCCGAAAGATAATACTCATGAAGTGTGGGATGCTCTGTATGATCCCACAAAAACAGTGGTCGTGCAAATTGCGCCTGCGGTGCGTGTGGCCCTGGGAGATTATTTTGGTGTTCCTTCCGGTCAGGATGTTTCTGGAAAACTTGTGGCCGCGCTGCGCCTGATGGGATTTAAGCATGTTTATGACACCTGTTTTTCTGCCGACATGACCATTTTTGAAGAGGCGACAGAATTTATTCACCGTTTCACTCAAGAAGGCATTTTGCCCATGTATACCAGCTGCTGCCCTGCCTGGGTAAAATATGCAGAAATTTATTACCCTGAATTACTTCCGAATATTTCCAGCTGCCGATCACCTCAAGCCATGTTCGGCGCGGTGGCCAAAAAGACACTTCCGGAACAGCTCGGATGTACCCGTGAAAATCTTTTTGTCGTTTCGATTATGCCATGCACGGCCAAAAAATTTGAAGCTAAACTTCCTAAATATGCGCCAGACGGCCAGCCAGAAGTGGATGTGGTCATTACGACAGATGAAGTAAGCCGAATGATAAATTCACTAGGAATCGATTTAGCCTCCCTGGATCCTGAAGCTTTCGACATGCCCATGGGTTTTTCGACTGGTGCCGGCGTTATTTTCGGAGCATCAGGCGGCGTTATGGAAGCAGCATTACGTTATGCGGCCGAAAAAATCGAAAATAAAACGCTGACGAACGTGGACTTTAAAATGGTACGTGGAATGGAGACGCTGAAAGAAGCCACGCTGAATCTTGGCGGGCACGAAATCCGCGTCGCGGTGGTTCATGGCCTGGCGAACGCAAAAAAATTAATACAGGATATTCATGACGGAAAAGCGAATTATCATTTTATAGAAGTCATGGCCTGCCCAGGAGGATGTATCTCCGGAGGTGGCCAGCCAGTCGGCGTTACTAATAAAATTCGTCGCACACGTCAGCTGGGGCTTTATCATGCAGACAAAATGCACCAGGTACAAAAGTCACAGGATAATTATTTAGTGCAGCAGTGTTATGAAAATTGTCTTGGCGGACACCCCGGTTCTCATGAAGCGCACCGCACTCTACATACGGTTTATCAGAATCGCAGCCAGCTTTTCGACGCAAAAATTCCCGTAATGCGGGGGACGGCGAAAAAACGCCTCCCGATTACCGTTACGATCTGTGCGAAACAGGAAAATTGCCCAGGACAATTATTATTGGGCATGATAAGTCAGTATATTAAAAGCAGAAACATTACAGATAGAGTGGATCTGGAAGCGGCATTTTCGTCTCGGCCCGAGGAAGATGGCACGATCTGTGTCACGGTGGGAGACCGAGTGGTGGAACGGACAAAATTCACGAATGCCATGAATACCGTCGAGCAGCTCGAAAACCAGGCCGCTTTCGAAAGTATTAAACGCGAAATCGAAGCAGGTGTGGCGTCTCTGTAATTTTATCGATCATCCCTTTTATTAACCCATTAAAAATGAGCGTGGTAAAATATCCCGCTCATTTTTTTATGACTTACTTTTATGATTTTTTCAGATTCCACGTTTTATACCCGATACACTATAAAGTTTTTACTTCCCATTTTCACTTCACTGAAAATGCCTGCATTCAGAATCACACAAAACTAAAATTTAAATGAGAATCATGGGTGACGTAAAACTGCGAAAAATCAGAACATTCCTAAAAAATTTACGCCACCGGTCACTATCATACATTTTCAGGGAGAGTCTTCCTGATTCTTTTTTTCCTGTATCTTTTTATAAAGAGCCACGGTACCTCTCCATGTTTCCACTCCATTATTTTTCCGCCACCGGTCATATCCATGAATCATTTCAAGAACTTCAGGATCTCGCTGATGGACGGTAAAAACATTATTCTGTTCCGCGCGATCCAAAAGAATATTATACAGCTCCCACTGCTGCGCACCTTTCGGAAGAACCAGCTTCCACTTTCCATAACGCACTGCGCTGTGCCCCATCACCTCCCAAAATAACATTCTCTGCTGCGGATTTTCGGCAGCCGCCATTTCCAGCCTGGAATGCCGATCAAATAATGGAAACCAGCTTTCACCTACCAGTCTGAGTGTTTTTCTTCCATTTAATGTCTTGGGGAAAATATGCTGTGCAGCATCCACGACCGTCGGAAAAATATCGATCACATGTGTCAGCTGAGTTACCATTCCTTTCTCCATGATCCGCTGAGGCCAATAAACAATACACGGCGAAGAAATTCCACCCTCATATGCTTCTTTCGCATACCCCCGGAACGGAGTATTACTGACATTCGCCCACGGCACTCCATAACTCTGGAAACTCATTTCACCGCCGGGCATTACTTGAGGATTATTCCCGAAGCTTACCGGTGTCCTAACACCTTTTTTTTCTGGAAACGCAGGATGAAACTGCTTTCCATCAGGCCGTAATTCATCTGAATTCCCACCTGAATCTGAAATAAAAATAACTAAAGTATTATACAGACTGCCTGCCTGACGTAAGCCATCAAGAATAACTCCCACATTTCGATCCATGGCCGTTACCTGTGCAGCATAAACCTCCATCCTCCGAGCATGCCACCGTGAAAAACTGCCCACCTGTGTCCATGGAGCCACATATGGATCACGCGCCGTCAGTTCCACCCGAGATGAAATCATTCGGTTCTGCTGAAGTCTTGCATACCGGCCAGCACGTGCAGCATCCCAGCCCATATTATATCGCCCTGCGTATAACTTTATGTCCGCCTCACGCGCGTGTAATGGCCAGCAGGGTGCAGTAAAAGACACATACAGAAAAAATGGTTTTTTAGTACGGGCAGCCTGCTGTACGAAACGCACCGCTTCATTTCCGATTCCATCTGTATAATAAAAATCTCTTTCAGGTTTAAACTCAGAGGTGTTAAGCATCAGGTTTTCCGGATGAAAATATGAACTCTGCGCCAGTATGGTACCATAAAATCTGTCCACTCCCCGATTTAACGGCCACGCAAATTGCGACGCATTTACTTTATAATGTAACGTCATCGGCCATTTTCCCACAGCCAGCGTCTGATAACCTGCGAATTTCAAAAATTCAGCCAGCGTGGCCGAATCTCTACTCATACTGCCCGAATAACTTTTCTTGCCAAGATTCATCATCGGACGTCCCATGCCCATCCGGTGCGGATACTGCCCCGTCATTAATGACACTAATGTCATTTCACTGCTGCCACAATTATAAAAATTTGTAAACACCAGCCCCTGATCTGCCAGCTTATCAAGATACGGCGTTTTAATCTCCCCTCCATAACAGCCAAGATCGGAAAAGCCAAGACCTCCTGCCGATATAATCACCACATTCGGCGGACTTTCCTGCCCCATAAGAATACTACTGCCCAAAATCTGATGAAATACACACCAGATAAAAATGCCTATGAAAATACGAAAAATAAACATCTTTCGCATACAAAATTTATAATTTTTCTTTGCGTATTTCATAATCTTCTCTTTTTAAATAGAGTCATTCTTTTATACTGATTCCACATTAAATTTCCATTTTGTGCGGCTCTGACTGCAGGCATTTTCAGTGAAGCTAAATAACGGGGAAGCGGAATTTTTTGCTGCATCAAGTATACCTCATTTTACACATCTAAATTTCATCTGTCAATTCACTCTCTATTTTTAATACCGCAGCCACTTTAAATTTTAGTTTTGCGCACTTACGAAACAAATTTTCCTTATATGATATAATCTGATGCACACGATAAATTTCCGTTTCTCTGGCATTTTGTTTCACTGAAAATCCTGCTTTCAGAGCCACACAAAACAGAAATTTGAAGGAGAACGAGTATAGAAATGCAGGAAAAGTAAAAATTCATGGCACACCAGGCATTATATATTCAGACACAAAAAATATAAGACGACTTAAGAATTTAGACGGGGGGTCTGGAGAAAAATATTTTTTTAGATAAAATGAAAATATATTAAGGTCAGGTTAATTGATTCTGCTTTAAATTTTAGCTGTACACGATTACGAAATCGAACATTTTGTACATTACTAAATACCATGACTGTACGAATTTATTGTTCCTGAAATGTAAAATTATTTCATAAATTGCAGAGAAGGGTTCCTTAAAATGGCACACCGGATTATCATTATTGGAAGTGGGCCGGCCGGATGGAGTGCCGCTATTTATGCTGCACGAGCTGGAATGGAGCCACTTTTATTTGAAGGTTCCCTTTCTGAAAAGAATCAGAAAAATCAGACCTTACCCATGGGTCAGTTAATGCTCACCACGGAAGTGGAAAATTATCCCGGTTTCCCTCATGGAGATTTATCACAGTATCTGAAAAGTTCAATTCATGAAGAACGCTTTCAGTATATGGCTCCTCATCAGAAAGCCGGTGTTTCTGGCCCGGAACTTGTCGAGTTAATGCGCCAGCAGGCCATGAACTTCGGCACAAAAGTCATTATGGAAGATGTGATAAAAATAGAAACCTCTTCATTCCAAAATGAGCGTATTTTCTATATTTTTGACAGTAATCATCAGCAGTATGAAGCCGAGGCGATTATTGTCGCCACCGGTGCGCGCGCAAATTGGTTAGGATTACCTTCCGAGGAGCATTTTAAAAACCGTGGAGTCAGTGCATGTGCCGTCTGTGACGGTGCCCTGCCGCGTTTCCATCAGCGCCCGCTGGCTGTGGTCGGAGGTGGTGACTCCGCGATGGAAGAAGCCATTTACCTTACAAGATTTGCCAGCCAGGTTTATTTAATTCACCGCAGGGATAATTTCCGTGCATCAAAAATCATGACGGAAAAGGTCCAGAAAAATCCTAAAATTACCCCTATTTTATCCTTCGTCGTATCTGAAGTCCTCGGAAATGACTCGGACGGTGTTACTGCCGTGCGCATTACCAGCGTAAAAAATGAGCCTGAGCGTATTTTAGATGTTTCTGGACTTTTCGTAGCGATCGGCCACACGCCGAATACTGCATTTTTAACGGGCACTCTGGAAATGGATGACAAAATGTACATAAAGCTGATCCAACCAGGGCGTACTTTTACCAGCCAAGAAGGAATTTTTGCGGCCGGTGACTGTGCAGATTCCATATATCGTCAGGCCATTACGTCCGCTGCCACTGGCTGCATGGCGGCACTTGACGCGGAACGCTGGCTGATTATGCAATAAAAAATTTTCCAAAAAATGTATTTTCAAATTATTTTTTGGCCGATATATACAGTAACATCTTTTTTAAGCATATTAGATTATTTTTTTAGTAAAAATTAAAAATTTGTAATATTTTACTGCCGTACACTTATTACGTGTATAAAATTTAAACGAATATTATGCAAATTTTCTCCTTGCTTTTTGGCAGGGCGGTCGGTTATCCCCATCACCCATCCCAACTGGCCCCCTGCCTCTTTTTTTTGATTACGCGCTCTTTTTTGTCCGTATATAAATCTATTTAAAATTCCACTCTAAATATGTGCAAAATTTAATACTTTCAGTTTTTCTAAAAATAAGAAGTGTGAAAATAATATTATATTATATATTTTGGATAAACTGTTTTTTGAATTTTTTATACCCGATGCACTATAAATTTTTATTTCTCCAGCATTTTTGCTTCGAGGAAAATGCCGGTCTTTAGAACCGCAAAAAACGGAAATTTAAAGGAGAACCTGTATAACTTCTAAATGCGAAAAACCATTTTTTATCTGAGGCATAAAATAATAAAAATCGGAAGTGTATAAGGATCAGTCCCCCCTTGCCAAAGCACAAAAGTTATATATAATATATTTCTTGTAAAATTAATTTTTATACTGTTTTTTCAGTTTTCCGATTCGTGTGCCCCGTAAGACGGCATTTTCTGTGAAACAAAAATCTGGGAAAGCGAAAATTTATTGTATATTGAGTATATAATTACACATAAACATAATATATTTTTGGGAGTTAGGAAAATGACCATCGATAAAAGCCTTAAAGTCCGGTCCGCACTGGTTCGCGCACGGAGTGTTCTTTCCCGTGCAGAGCGAATTGAAAAGCTGAAGGCCGCTGACCGGTGGACAGAGGAAGAAAGTCCATTAGGTTTAGCAAAAGTCCGTGTCTATAAATTACAGATGAAGAAAAAGAAGAAGGAAAAGAAGGAAGAAGAGGGAACAGGAAAAGCCAAGAAAAAGTAGGTTTTCCCCAGATTCTTTTTGTCTTTTTTATCTGGAATATTTTTTCTTCATATACTCTGAATTCGTTATTAATCTCCGTTTTTTGCGGTTCATCCAGCTGGTGTTTATCCATAAAAACGGGTGAAGTACGAATTTAGGGTTCATTCAGATAAATTTTGAAGCGGGAGTAATTCAGTGGCAGAATGTCAGCTTCCCAAGCTGAACGTCGCGGGTTCAAGTCCCGTCTCCCGCTTTTTTCTTTTTTCATCTTTTTTATATGATTTCATCTTTTTTTCTTTTTATTTTTTCCTCTGCCCCTTTATATTCTAAATAATTTTCACTTTAGATTTCCGTTTTCCACGGCCATGAAGCAGCAGATGCTCTCCGCAAAATACCTGGTCTTATTTTGTAGCCGACACACTATAAATTTCCGTTTTCCCCGAATTTTGTTTTGCTGAAAATGACTGTTTTTAAAAATTGAAAGTTAAATCAGGTATAAATTTCAGTTTTATGTGGCTCCGAAAGCAGGATTTTCCCGCACCGCGGACAGAGCCCTGAATTTTATCATGCAGCGGATATTATGCCTCTCCTTTAAATTTTCGTTTTATACAGTTCTTGACGCGGGCATTTTCACCGAAGCAAAAAGGCCAGAGAAACAGATTTTTTCGTGCAGCAGGGATATAAAAATGTCTAAAAGCACAAAAATACTTCATGAACCGAAGTATTTTACTTTCTGTCGTGGCAAAAATAGAACCGTCCGACGCTCCCAGAATCAGAAGCATGAAAAGTCAGTAGACTGAGATTCCATTTTTTCCCATTCAGGAAAAGTTTGTGTGAGAAAAGACCGTAACTGAGACTCTAAAAAACTTTTATCACCAGAATTATCAAGAATCCAGTGCGCCGCTTTTCGTTTTTCATTCAGCGAAATCTGCCGTGCCTGACGGGCAGCTAATTCTTCTGGCGTCCAGCCACGGCCGGCGGCAAAAAATTGTCGTCGCGCAAGCGGTGTGTCGACAAAAAGAATCACATCACAGGAATCCGCTAAATTCGTTTCCCATAATAAAGGCGCATCCAAAACAAAAAAAGGACATGCACGCACACTCATTTTATGACGAAATTCGTCCAACTTTTGAAAAATATATGGATGAATAAGAGACTCCAGCTTCCGAAGATCCTGGGAAGAACGAGAGGTATTCCCAAAAACCAGATCCGCCAGTCGTGATCGGTTCACCTTTCCGTCAGGATCAAAAATAGTATCTCCCCAAATATCATGTAAACTCTGTCGAATTTTTGAATCAAGGAACGCTTCATGCCCCACGTCGTCGGCACGAAAGACAGGAATGCCCCACGTTTCAAAAATTCGTGCCACAAGACTTTTCCCCGACGCGACACCTCCGGAAATACCTATCACTTTCGTTCCGTGTTCTTTCATGAAAAATACTTTCTGGGATTCTACTTTATACGGATTCTCCTTTAAATTTCCATTTTCAGCGGCTCTAAAGCAGGCTTTTTCACTGAAGCAAAAATTCAGAGAAGCGGAAATTTATAGAGCATCAGGTATAAAAACAGGCATTTCACCGAAGCAAAAACCAGGGCGCGAAATTATACTGGTTCCACTTTAAAATTTCGTTTTGAGTGGCTCTGAAAGCAGGTATTTTCTGCTGTGCTAAATGCCGGTGAAACGGAATTTTATAGTGTGTCGGATTATAAATATAATCGAGTATAATCGTGCTTCAAAATTAAAATGCCTGTTTTCCTAGTGACGCCAAACATAAAACAAAAGTGGATTCCAAAAAAGACGGAAGACTTACCGCTCCGTGAAAAATGGAAAACGAGCGAACGACCGTTCCAAGAAGATATTACTTTTCGTTAAACTGCAGCATATCTCCCTTTTCATTTCGGCAGATAATTTCCAAGAAATCTGGAATCACCGATTCACGGCCTCTGACCTGAACCTTCATATTTCCAGCACGTTCCATTTCCGCGATTTTCTCACGTTTTTCGTTATTCATAATATCCGCCACGTTCTGATGGACAGTCATCTCGACCGTCGCGACATCCGGACGCTGACTGGCCAGCAGAATCATGCGAATCACGTCCAGCACCATGGTTTCCACAGACTTCAGAACTCCCAGGCCATGACAGTATGGGCACTCCTGAAAAACACTGCGCTTAATACTGGGGCGTATCCGCTGACGCGTCATTTCAATTAAACCAAAAGGACTGGTACGTAATATTTTTGTCCGTGCCCGATCACGTTTTACCGCATCCCGAAGAGCACGTTCCACGCCGCGGCGATGCTTCTCTCGACGCATGTCGATAAAATCATTCACGATCACACCACCCAAGTCACGTAAACGCAGCTGACGCGCAATTTCTTTCGCGGCCAAAAGATTTATCTGATATGCATTATCTTCCGCAGAATCATCCGTTCGGAAACTTCCACTATTCACGTCGATCGCTACCAGCGCTTCTGCCTGATCGATAACGATCGACCCACCTTTCGGAAGCGGCACGACCCGATTATGGATTTTCCGAATTTCTTCATCCAACTTATAACGGTGAAACAGAGGTTCCGTCCCTTCATAAAGCCTCAGGGTGTCCACATAATTTGGCATGACCTGTTCCAGAAAATCCCGAACACGCTCATACGCTTCCGGTTCATCAATAATAATAGCATCCACATCATCCGAACAAATATCGCGAATGGTACGAATAAGAATATTACTTTCCTCATAAACGGTAACCGGCCCAGGAAAAGCCCGAACACGATTCACGATGGAATTCCACAGCATCAGTAAATAATTCAGATCCTGCGCCAATTCTTTTTTAGTTCGTTCCACACCAGCCGTACGCACGATAAACCCCAGGCCACGAGGAGGGTTCAGCTCATTCATAATATGTTTCAGGCGTTTCCTGGCCGCTTCATCCTCAATTTTTCTGGAAATACCGACACGCCCCAGCGCAGGCATCAGAACTAAACACCGTCCAGGAATGCTGATATACGTCGAAAGCGTCGGCCCTTTCGTGCCGATTCCATCCTTTATAACCTGCACCAAGACTTCATCCCCCCGAGATAAAATATCTTGAATGAGAGGCTTCTTCTGAGGGCGAGCACCCGATTTCATGCTTCTTTGGTTTCCATAACAACTCTCGGGAGAAATCCCACCCTGCTTAAAATACTGCGGCTCCAAATCACTAATATGTAAAAAACCATTCCGCCCGATTCCGAAATCAATAAACGCCGCCTGAATACTCGGCTCCAGATTTACCACGACTCCTTTATAAATATTTCCCACATAACTGTCCAGACTCGTCCGGTCAACATATAACTCCTCCAAAACGCCATCCTCGACGATCGCGATCCGACATTCTTCTGGCTGCGAGACGTTAATTAACATTTCCTGTGTCATGTTTCAGCACTCTGTTCTTTCCTAAATGCACAACGCACTTAAAATGAATTATAAAAACCAGAACGGTACAAGACGCAAAATGCACTGTGAAAAAGAATAAGAATAATTATGAAAAAACAGTAAGCTGCCCATAAAGCCACGGGAAATATATACATTCCCGAAAACTGTTCCTCATGAATTCTGAAAACCATAAGGCTTCATGCACAACTAAAGAAAAGTTTACCCGTCTTCCGGAAAAAACAAAAACCCCGATTAAAACACCAGATTTTCTCTTTCTCCACACACGACAAAATATTCGAAGGACGGTAAAACTTCATTTCATATGGACACCGTAACAGATATTCCTGCCTCACGAATGCCTAAATAAATTTACCGTTTATGTCAAATATAAAATTCCTGTCCTGCTTCAATTAAAACGGCCGAAAATACTTCGGGACGCTCCACGGGCACACGAAACCATTTTATACACCGAGATTTTGACTTCATTTTCCAAAAAAACTGGATCCACAGCCGAAATGCGCCGCCATTTTTACTGTCTGAACGTCATTCAAAAAATGGCTTTTCTTCACCTTTCATTCAGGATTTCATTTCCGATTTACATAAAATTTCAGTTTTTCCGACATTTCACATATACTTAAAATACCCTGGCTTTTATGGCACAGGAAAGTGAAATTAAAATAAAACCGAATTAGTTCCGATAACCTTCATCCCATATAATTACGGGTTCTACTATAATTTTCCGTTTTGTACGACTCTAAAAGCAGGCATCTTCCATTAAATAAAATGCCCAAAACAAAAATTTATAGCGCATCGGGTATAAAAATTATACTAAAAATCCATCCCATGTATATTTTAAAAGAAAAACTGATTTATTACAGTGAAAATGACTCCTATAAAAACAAAAAACTCTGCACAAAATCACGATGACAGATGAATCAAAACTCACCATGTTTCGCCATATCATATTCTTATTCGTTAACGAATCTTGTCCGTTCAACTTATTTACCGATTTTACGTTTAAATTTCACCCTCATATGACTACTGCTGAAAATATTTTAACAGCACAAAGACCGATAAATCGGAAATTTAATGTATTTCATACACGTCCTAACACACATAAAATTCTGTTTCTCGTGGTACTTAAAACTGACATTCCGACAGCATAAAACACCACAATACAGAAGTTTATAATATGTCAGAATAAAAATATATCCTGTGGCTGCCGGTTTTAACCAACAGCCGAATTTACATTACTCTGAAAAGATTAACCCTCATTTTAATAAAATTCCGTGTGGTACAGAAAGCAGTAAACCAATTTATACTAATTCTCCTTAAATTTCCGTGTTTTGTACAGCTCTTAAAGCAGGCATTTCCGTGAAGGAAAAATGCCGGGGAAGCGAAAATTTATAGTGTATCGGGTATAAAATTTCACAGCAGAAAAACACCTTCACCGTACCTCGGGAAAACTGCCAGACTTTTAATCCAGTAAATCATCCGGATCCGGAAACAACTTACGCAGTTCCGATTTCAGATAACCTTTAATCTCTCCCGCCCTTTCCATTAATAACACACGCCGAGCCAGTGCCTTACAGTGAGTAATATTCACTCCTCGACAAATATTCTTTACCTCCGGTATGTTTCGCGGCGCGATACTCAGCGTCCGTAAACCGAGACCCAAAAGGAGCATCGTATAAAGAGGATTTCCACTCATCTGCCCACATAAACTGACGGGTACCCCCTTCTTCTTCGCTCCCTCCAGCGTCATAACAATTAACTTTAAAATGGCCGGGTCACATGAGTTAAACAGATGAACCACTTCTCTGTTCGTACGATCCACCGCCAGCGTATACTGTGTTAAATCATTCGTTCCGATACTTAAAAAATCGACTTCCGAAACAAATTGGTCTATCATCAGTACCGTGCTGGGCACTTCCACCATAATCCCGATTTCCACTTTATCACTGTACGGAATATTCTCTTCTCGCAAATCTTCCTTTACATCTTCGACAATCATTTTTGCCTGACGTAATTCCGTTAACGTGGAAACCAGAGGAAACATAATTTTCACTGGATGAATCGCACTGACACGGAATATAGCACGCAACTGACGCCGAAAAAGCTCTATTCGCTTCAGGGAAAGCCGAATACTACGTAATCCTAAACCAGGATTCTTCTCCCCCTCCACATAATAATCTTTTGATGAGGGACGCGCGACTTTATGCTCTAATAATTTATCCGCACCAAGATCCACCGTACGAATCGTTACCGGGCGACCATTCATCGTTTCCACCACATGTCGATACGCCTGATAATGCTCCTCCTCATCAGGAAAACCTCCCGACAAATAAAGAAACTCTGTCCTATAAAGCCCGATTCCACTGGCGCCATACTCCAGACAAGTTTCCGCCTCTGCAGGAAATTCTATATTCCCTAATAACTGAATCTCCACCCCATCCAGAGTCGTGGCCGATTCATCCCGCAGCATTTTCAACTGATCATCGATCGACTGCTGCTGTGCTTCCAGATACGCATAATACCGAATCGTAGCTTCATCCGGATCAAGAATTATTAATCCATGATTCCCATCTACAATTACCTGATCCCCCGCAGAAACCCGATCTAAAAATTCTCCCACTCCGACCACCGCAGGTATCTGCATCGCCTCCGCCACGATCGCAGTATGACTGCTGGGGCCTCCCCTTTCCGTCACCAGCGCCTGGATCATTTCCTTATCCATCGACACCGTTTCACTGGGAGTTAATTCATTCGCCAACAGAATAACTTTTTCAGAAACCTGTGCCGGCAACTTTTTTTCATGACGTAACGCATGTAAAATGCGCCGTCCCAGGTCAATCATATCATTCGAGCGTTCCGCAAGATATTCGTCCCCCAGTCCCTGAAAGAAGCGTATATATTCTCGGAAAACCTCATTTACCGCACTCTCTGCCACAAGATGATCTTCGGTAATCGCATCCCTAATTTTCTTCAGCAGTTTTCTATCATGCAGTAACGCAAGATGCGCCTCAAAAATTGCCCCATATTCCCCACCTAATTTGGCCGTGACCGTTTCACTGCTGAGGCGTATGTCCTCATACGTTACTTGTAACGCTTCCTCAAAACGTGCCAGTTCCGCAGGTGCCTGTTCTTTCAGACAATTAATTTTGGCAATTTGGAATCCTCCACTATCGAAAACGAGTACTTTTCCGATAGCTATTCCCGGTGAAACTGCGATACCCTGTAATCTAATCATGATCGCTAAAAATCTATAAAACGGCGAAAAGATATTTTTATACTCGATGCACTATCAATTTTCTGTTTCCCTGCCCGCCAACAGACAGACAGGAAAACAGAGTGATAGCACGACAGACATAAAACATGCCGAATCCATTTTAAAAACAGCCTTACGTGGACAAAAACCTCTTTCAGCAAATATCCTGAAACAGAACAATTGTCCCGAGTACACACAGACCCCCATTTAAATTTTCCGTTTTGTGCAGACACGGACACAGGCATTTTAAACAAGTCAAAATACCAGCCTGTCGACAAATAGAGAAAACAAAAATTTATAGTGACCGAATGGAAAAGACTCAGCCTAATTCATCGGGGATATTCTCAAAAGGAAAACCTTCTTTAAATAACGTCGCGATGGCCCGAGTCGCCTCGACACTATCTGGCCCCGTGGCAGTAATCGTAACAGTAGTACCTTTATTGGCAGCCAACAATAATACCTCAAAAATTCCGCGAGCGTCCACTTTCTGGCCATTCGCTTCCAATTCAATCGACGACTGAAATTTTGAGGCACATTTTGCCACCATGGACGCAGGACGAATATGTAAACCATTCTCGTTACATACTGTAACTTTTTCCACACTTATATTTTTTATATTATTCACAGAAATTTACTCTCTCAGACAGCGTACATATTATTATCAGCCTCTTCCAGTAACTGACATACTTCTTCCTGGGATTTAACCTGCATGATGAAACGGCGAAACATTTCATCCCGTAATTGACGTGAAATATGCTCCAGAGCACGAAGATGTTCATTCGGATCATCCGGAGGAGAAACCAACATAAACAAAACATGAACCGGCTGACCATCCAGACTATCAAATTTTACACCGCCAGGACTTACGGCCACCGTTCCAACCATTTTTTTAATGCTGGAATGTTTTGTGTGCGGAACCGCTACACAACGCCCGATTCCAGTACTTCCTAATTCTTCACGTTTCATAATAGCCTTCACGACATTATCAAATTCCTCCGGCGCAATTTGCCCAGCGTCTCGAAGTGAGGCTACCATCTCACGAATCACATCTTCTTTTTCCGTCGCTTTCAGGGATACCTGAATCGAATCTGTACATATAAATTCCGCGAATTTCATCTGCGCGGGTCTCCTTATTTTCTCTTAACACTTACTAAAAAACTCTATTTTCTCGATATGTATACTGGTTCCACCTTAAATTTCCGTTTTGTGCAGCTCTGAAAACAGGTATTTTCAGCGAAGCAAAATGCCGGAGAAGCGAAACTTTATAGTGTATCAGACATAATGCCATTTCATCTTAAATTTTAGTTATATTCCCCAAATATCCACCTGACACCTGGGGAAAATACCATATCCCGAAAAAATATACCTGAATCCACCCTACATTTCATCTCTGTGCAGCCAAAAACTGACCTTCCAGCAACAAAAATAAATCGGGTATAAACCCCCTCCTCAGGCTTCTTTACCATAAAATACTCTAAAATTTCCCTTCTCAAAATGTCGCCGGCTTTCACACCTGCCCTATTCTCTTCAGAAAATTTTAACCGTATTAATAAATAAATCCACCATGAATACTATAAAACACACCCTTCACTCATACAGTTACGTTTCGCAAAACATTAACATAATGACATCAGGAATTCTTTATAAAATCAAAATTCTTAAAGAAAAATTTGTCCTTAATTTACAGATTCCACAAATCAAAAATAAATTTATTCTTTCAAAAAATCATATAAACGATGATTTTTTTACTCCGCACGATGAGAGGAAATTAACTTTTCCTTATATTTCTTTAGCTGCTGCTCCAGCTTTCGATTCACTTCATCCAAAGATATAAAAAGTTCACCTGGCTGACTCTGCGCAACAAAATCTTTTCTATATTCCGTATGCACCTGAACGTCTACCACCGGAGTTTCTTTCTCTTCAAGATCCACCGTAACGTCAATTGCCGTAATACGATCCAAAAAACGGGAAAGTTTTGACACCTTTTCCGTAATCTTCGCGCGCGTTTCTTCAGCTATATTTCCGTGACGTGCTGATATGTTTACTTGCATAACAACCTTCCTTTCTCACTGAAAAATTTTATCATTCCCCAGTGCAAAAAAGTAATGAGAAGAGTTTTTATATCCAAGTTTACTTAAAGTTTTCTATATTTAATCCATATTTCATAAATCACAAAATACTTTTGCGCAGTTTTTGCCATAAGAAATTAAATGGAAAAAATAAAATACATCCTCCAAGGAACCGTGTAACACAAAAACTTCTTATCATGATATGATGATAACTACTTTTCCTCAAATATGCAAGCTACCCCCCTCCACGAGAGCGATAAAATTTTTTACTTTCTTAAAATTTTTTCAAAAAAATTTCAAAAAATAAATATAATAACTTACATATTTTACGTAAAGTTAATTTTTTATAAAAATATCCGTGCTTTTATCTATAAAATCGCTCCACTTCTGGATTCCCTCAGCTCTCTGATCCGCAGGCATATCAGGCCTATAAAAATCTGGTGCCTCTTTCCCACAAAACCTCATCAGATTCCAGTGGCCTAACACACGAACCTGCATTTCTTCAGATTTTAAAGCCTCCAATAAAGCACGCCCCTCGTTTATGGACATCTGTGCTTTTTCCTTCATCGGATACGCCCATAACATCCGATAACACACCTCACCCTGCCGGGTAAATCGCAGAAAATCCCTTTTTACTTGCGCTGCCTGTGTAACCGAACGAAAAATCGCATGCTGTAACTCCTCGATGCTTGATTCTTGGAAAAAATGCTCTTCTTCATTTCCATTCAGATTCGTAATCAGAGGCAAGAAATCTCCGATCTGCCCCAGGCACTGCATGGACAGCCATGCTAATTCCGAATTTTGATTTTGTGTCAGCTCATCCAAAGGATGCTCCAACAACTGCCCCGACTCAAGTGTTTCCGCAAGAATTCGAGAAGCGGCCGCCTCCGCGATGGATAATTGTCGTGGACGCACCCAGTCCGGCGCCACCCTTTTTACTGGCCCCACTTCAAGCTGACTCAGATCAATAAACGAACCTTCAGGAATCGCCACCGGTTCCCCTGCCGAAGAATGCTCGATCACAATCGTCCCTTCCATGACATAAACGTACACATGAACGGGAATTTTATCCTCTGCCGGATCCTGACCTGTTTCTTCTTCACGAAATACATTAATCGCGACTCGGGAATTCGCCTCCGGGAACGTCACCCAGCCTGAAAAAGAAGGAAATGTTACACTGACCTTCCCTGAACCCATGGTATCCTGTGCGGAACTATATGTTTTAATAATAAATTGTCCATAATCCAGTGATAATGTGGAAACCGCACCTTCCTGACCAGGTAAGACCTGAAGCTGAGATGCATCAATCATCGAAACTTCAAAACGATTTACAAAAGAAACGATCGGCCGATACGTGGGAAACGAAATCAGCGTGGAATCCAGATTAATTCCTGCCTGCGCTCCCAGCCGCCCCCATGTCTTTTCTCCTGCATGGCACACTCCGATAATTTGATTCCGACCACTTTCCACCCTGCCCACGCGCCGTGGTGGAGGAATTCTCCGTGGCCCCTCACTGCCCGGCTCACCCGGTTTCGTTATATTCAGAACGTCCCTTCCTGGAAAATCACCATCTTCTTCAGAAAAATCTTCTCCTTCATCCAAAACATCTGAATCTGATTCATCCAAATCACCTGATTTTGGTTTATCTTTAGAAAGAGAACCTTCCAGATCCTCCGAAACTGCATTTTTCGTATCTTTATCATAAACAGACGAATCTCCCACGTTTTTTGACTTTTCCACCGAAATATCTTCTGTGGCAGAAGCTGACGGTACTTTTGGCTCTTCTTCATTCCCAGAGCTTTCCGCATCCGTCGGAGTTATTCCTGAAGCAGAAAATGGCAAAAGTTTTGAAGCTAAATGCCCCAGCGTGGAATTCGGCATAAGCCTTCCCATGCACCAAAACGCCAGTAAGAAAATAATGGCAAGAATAATCGCCCTGGAAAGCACTTTTTTCCAAGAAGAACTTTTTATTTCAGGTTCTTCTGAAGGTGAGGAAATAATTTCCTGACTCAATTCTTGCATCACCTCTGCGACAGAAGACTCCAAAACTTCTTCAGAAAAATAACGTGCATGTAATTCATATACCTTATGGCGCACTTCCGGCGACACTTCTGCTGGCTCTCCGAGCACCATGGTTAAAATCTGATGGCACGAAGCGACTTCCGCCAGTACGACGTCTGAATAAATACAGTGCTTTTCATATTCCACCGTTTCCTCTGGCGACATATAATTGTCCAAATATTCAGCTGCCGCATTCGGATCTCCCATGGGTGTGGAGTCCAGTATAATTGAAGCGGGTAAATTCGGAATTTGTACCACATGGCGAATCTGGTTTTTAAGATTCGTTGCCAGTTCACTCTCCGCGACTTTTTGAGAAATAATTTCCGCATCTTCTGCAGGAAGATTATCGTCCATCCATGCCAAAAGGGCTCTTAATGTTAAACGCATGACTGACTCCTCTTCCCATTAAGGATTTTTTTGCTTAAAGAAAAAATAACATAATACTATAATAATATAGTAATTACACCTGCTTAATTTTACCCATTTCCGCTGTTTAAATTTAGATTACATAATCACCAAATCAAATTTTCACCAAAAAACTCATTTTCCATTAAAAATTTCTTCGTTTTCCGTAACACAAAAGATACATTTTATATAAGTAAAAATGTCATGAAACCATTTCAGCGTGACTGGAGAAAATTTCCTTTTTCATAATGGAACCTCTTAAGTTACCATACCGGTTCTCCTTAAATTCCGTTTTGTACTGCTCTAAAACAGATATTTTCAGCGAAACAAAATGCCGGGAAAACGAAAATTCATAGTGCCTCGGGTATAAAACAGAAAAAATCGCTTCTGCACATCAGCAAAACTCCCCATTTACCTTTTCTAAAAATAATAGTGGCATTTTCATCTTCAGTTCGTACATCAAAAAATTTTTTTTATATTTTTTCTATAAAATCAACAATTTATTTTCGCACAAGTATCCTTTAATAAATATCTTATAATGATAGATGGAGT
>JAUNBR010000106.1 GCA_030527015.1 Planctomycetia bacterium | reverse complement strand
AGCCTGCTTTTAGAGCCGCACAAAACGAAATTTTAAATTGGAACCAGTATATTTTGCGTCAGGGAAGACGTTCGGATAATGAAAGTTAAGAACGAAATTATGGAATTTAATACGGACATGGAAGGAGCGGATCCTGTGAATGATCTTTCTAAAAAATCAGAAGAGAAAATGTCTCCGAATTTTTTGTCGGACTTCGATTTACACCTTCTTGGAGAGGGGCGTCACTGGCGGTCTTATAATAAATTAGGAGCGCAGTTATGCAGTAAAGATGGAGTTCCGGGAGTGAATTTTGTGGTATGGGCACCGAACGCCAGTGAAGTATGTGTGGCGGGAGATTTTAATGAGTGGCGTGCTCAGGACGGTCCATTAACACGGATAACGGAAAATGGTTACTGGGAACGTTTTGTGCCGGGAGCCACTCCGGGAATGCTGTATAAATATTATATATCTGCGAACGGTCAGACGTGGGAGAAATGTGATCCATACGCTTTCGGAAGTGAATGCCCGCCTAAAACGGCGAGTAAAATCGTGGATTTAAAAGATTATTCGTGGAATGATAAAACGTGGCTGGAAAACCGGCGGAATTTTGATTGGCGTCATAAGCCGATTTCCATTTATGAAGTACATCTTGGCAGCTGGCGGAAGAATAATCCGGCGGATAAAGATGACTGGATGAATTACAGGGAAATCGCGGATAAATTAGTGGCATACGTGAAGGAAATGGGATTTACACATATAGAGGTCCTTCCTGTGTGCGAGCATCCACTGACGGCCAGCTGGGGTTATCAGATTACAGGGTATTATGCGCCGACAGCCAGATATGGTTCTCCGCAAGATTTCATGTATTTTGTAGATACGTTTCATCAGAATGGAATCGGAGTGATTCTGGACTGGGTGCCTGCGCACTTTCCAAAAGATGCGAAAGGTCTGGGGCGTTTTGATGGGACGGCACTTTATGAACATGAAGATGCGCGCCGTGGTGAGCACCGAGACTGGGGTACGTATATTTTTAATTATGGCCGAAATGAGGTGCGAAATTTTCTGATAAGTAACGCCATGTACTGGGCGGATAAATATCATGTGGATGGCCTGCGTGTGGATGCGGTGGCGTCCATGCTTTATCTGGATTATGGTCGTTCAGAGGGAGACTGGCTGCCGAATGAATATGGTGGTAACGAAAATATCGCGGCAATAAATTTTTTGAAAGAAATGAACCATCAGGTACAGACCACATTTCCTGGTTTTATTACCGTGGCGGAAGAATCCACTGCGTGGCAGGGAGTGACTCAGCCTGATTATAGCGGAGGTTTAGGTTTTTGCCTGAAATGGAATATGGGGTGGATGCACGATTCTCTGGCGTATATGCGTCGGGATCCGGTTTACAGAAAGTATCATCAGGATCAGCTGACATTCAGTATGATGTATGCGTTTTCAGAAAATTTTGTTTTGCCGTTTTCTCATGATGAGGTGGTACACTGTAAGAGTTCCATGCTTGGCAGAATGCCGGGAGATTTATGGCAGAAATTCGCGAATCTCCGTCTGCTGTATGGTTATATGTGGACGCACCCGGGGAAAAAATTACTATTTATGGGAGGAGAGATCGGCCAGTGGAATGAGTGGAATTTTGAGACGGAGCTTCAGTGGGAGCTGGCTCAGTATCCAGAACATAAGGGTCTGATGAAATGTGTAGCCGATTTAAATAAGTTGTATGCGCAGTATCCCGCGCTGTATGAAATGGAACATCACAGCGGAGGATTTCAGTGGATCGACTGCTCAAATCGCGAAATGAGTACATTATCTTACCTGCGAAAAGGGATGCAGAAAGAGGATTATCTCGTGGTGGTATGTAATTTTACTCCGGCAGTTCGCCAGGATTTTTGGATCGGCGTTCCGGAGCCGGGGGAATATGAGGAAATATTTAATAGTGACCGTAAGGAGTATGCGGGAAGTGGTGTAATAAATGAAGGTGTGTCCGCTTATATGAATTATTGTCAGGGACAGCCTGCGACTCTCCGCCTGACGCTTCCTCCGCTGGCGATGATCGTTTTAAAGAAAAAGCAGTAAAAATGATGTTTATGCTAATTTTACATACTGGCTCCATTCTAAATTTCCGTTTTTTGTGGTTCTGAAAGCAGACATTTTCCGCGAAGCAAAAATACCGGGGAAGCGAAATTTATAGTGTACCGGGTATAAAATGCCTGCCGACAGACAGAGGAAGCGGAATTTTATGTATTTCCTGCATAAAAAAATACCAGGAGACGAAAATTTAGCATGTCGGGTATAAAATGTTTTGTTTTTATCGTGGCACGAAACATAAATTTAAGGTGGAGTCAGTATAATGTCTGTTTCCGTATTATACGCACAGCTTCATTCTTTACCAAAAAATGATTACCATCATCATTTTTTTCTTGGGGCACGTTCCGGACGGATGCGGGAAATTTTTGCGTGGAATTTTGTGGAATTTCCTCAATTTTTGTCATCTTTCTGGAACCAAAATTCGAGAAAAATGTCTTCTGTTACGGCGATTACCAGAATAAATGACTGGATACGGACAGAATATGTCCCTCTGATGCGTGGGGAAAATTTTTTGGCTCTGACCGCGCAGGCGGTTTTTGAAGCTGCTCGGGCAGATCATGTGAAATATTTAGAGTCCAGTATAAATGTCGACTTTCCTGGACTTTTGAAGCTGGATGTGCCAGAATTTCTGGAATGTTTATCTGAAGTACGTCAGTGTGTGGCTCCAGATTTATGTTTTGGTCTGGATCTGGGGATTCGGCGTACTGCGGAGGTGGAATCTCAGTTTTTGTGGATGCGGCGTTTTCTTGAAGTTCGAAAAGATTTTGAAAGCCCATTATTTCGTATTTCTGGTCTGGATCTTTATGATGTGGAAAATACAGAAGAGGATGAGAAGTTTCGAAAATTTTATCTTTTGGCAGGCCGAGAGGGACTTAAAAGAAAGGCGCATGTCGGAGAATTTTCTTCTGCGGAGACGGTTCAAAAAACAGTAGAAATGTTTGACCTTCAGGAAGTGCAGCATGGAATTCACGCCGGTGAATCTCGAAAAATCGCGAAATGGCTGGCGAAAAAGGAGATTCGACTAAATATTTCCCCTGCCAGTAATATTATGTTAGATGCGATAAATCTTATGAATGAGCCGATAAGTCCGTTACGGGTGCTTTATGAGGAAGGTGTGAAACTTCAGCTGGCTACAGATGATTTATTACTTTTTAATCAGAGTATTTCAGAGCAGGGGGTCTGGCTGGTCGAGCAGGGTATTTTTTCTGAAGTGGAAATAAAAAATCTGATTTAGAAAAGTTTTTTGAATATTTTATACCTGATATACTATAAATTTCTGTTTCTCCGGCATTTTTGCTTTGCTGAAAGCGGCATTTTATGAATCGTGATCACTCTGGGAGGTGGAAATTTGTCGTACATCGGCATAAAACCAGTAAATTTAAGGTAATTTCTGTATAAAAAATTTTTCGTTCCCATGCGTTTTAAATTAATATCTTGCGAAATCTTTTATCGAGAATGTGCATATCTTGTGGCTCAGAGTCCGCATCAGGTGGATATGGAATTCTTGCCCAGTTCTCTTCATAATAAAAAAGAGAGTGAAATGAGGCAAAAAATTACTGAAAGAATACGCGCATGTGAAGAAATGAAGGAAATGGATAAAAAAGTGCCATATGATGCGATTCTGCTGGGATATGCCCTGTGTAATCGAGCAATTATTGGCTTAAAAACACAGAGTACCACCATGGTCGTGCCGAGAGCAGATAATTGTGTGGAAATTTTTTTCGGTAATTCACAAAAATATTCAGAGTATTTTCATACTCATCCTGGGACATATTATAAAACCACAGGATGGATCGAGCGTGGTGAAAATGTGCGGCAATTTTTTTCTGCGCCGGTTACACATCAAAATTTACTTCGTGAAAATTATGAATGTCACAAAGAAAATTCTGAAGAAAAATGTAGTGAAAATGGATCTTATTTCGTACAGGATGAAATTTTTTCAGATAAGAAAGAAAAGAATAACCGGCATTATACTCAGCTGACTTTTATTAAAATGGGACTGGGCGCAGAACAAATTTTTGAAAACTTTAGTCGGGATGAAGCAAAAAATAATGGATGGTATTATGATTGTGTGAGCGGAAATCTTTCACTGTTAAGAGATCTGATTAATGGAAACTGGGATGATGAACGTTTTTTAATTGTCCCTCCAGAAGATGAAATATAAAAATATTAACAGTATAATAAAAAATGTGGTCTGAATCTGGAATATAATTTGGATAAATGAGGATTTTTTAATGTAAATTTTATTGGAACCTTCTGTTTTTAGTGAAAAGAAATTTTTATGATGGGGAATATTTATAAAAATGTGAAAATTCATAAAATATAAGATATAAAAATTTTTGAGAATATAAATAAAATATACAGTTTAAGTACTTAGCGTAAATTATAAAAGAGATAAATTCCGAATTTTGTGACATATTCTAGTGCCCTGGCGGCCGGAATTTTAAGTATATTCAAGAAAACCGTAAAAGTTTATCGTAAGCAGGCTGCTTTTTTGCAAAAATCAGAATATCTGTTAAAATCATCTTCGAGAAATTGTCCGAGAAAACCGATTATAGAACTGGTATTATGAATCTCACTATATTTTTTTACATATTAAGAGGGAAAATCAAAAGAACTCTGGGATCTGATTATGCTTATTATGAGTATTAATTTGGGAATAAAAAGTAAAAAATAATGTTTTTTTAGTGAAAATAAGAAAAATATCTAGAAATAATCTGATCGCGTGTTATAATGTAAATGAAAAGTATGGTGAGAATAAGTAAAGTTTAATTCTTAAAGTTTGCATTAAGAAATATATAAAAATTACCGAAAATATATGTTATAGGAGTGGAGATTCTCTGTAGAGTGTCTTCATCCATGATTTGTTGTCGAGTGGAGGATACCCATGAAGAGATATATATACGGAACGTTATTATCCGTTTTCGTACTATTACTGTTTTCAGTAAGTACGGCGGAGGCGAGATACTGTGGAGTGGCCAGATACTGTAATACAGCTCCTGTGTGCTGTGATTATGTCTGCTGCAAGTTACAGTGTCATACGGTGATGAAAACGTGCAAAAAAGTAGTTTGGGAAAAACAGGAATATACGTGTTATCGTACCTGTACAGAACGTGTGTGCGTTCCGGAAACGGTAACGTGTACGCGGATGGTTCCGGAGACGGTTTATCGTAATGAAAATTATACAGTCTGCCGTCCGGTGTGGGAAAATCAGGTAAAAACGATAAATTATACGGTCTGTCGTCCGGTGTGGGAGACCCGTGCGAAACAGATTACCTGTACAGTGAATCGTCCGGTGTGGGAAACGCGCCAGAGACAGTATCAGGTTACGGTGAATCGTCCGGTATGGGAAACGCGCCAGAAACAGTATGTGGTGAATCGTCCGGTGTGGGAAACCCGTCAGCGAACGGTCCAGTATACGGTGAATTGTCCTGTATGGGAAACGCGTCAGAAGCAGATTCCTTATACGGTGTGTCGTCCGGTGTGGGAAACCCGTCAGAGGCAGTATGTGGTGAATTGTCCTGTATGGGAGACGCGCCAGAGGCAGTATGTGGTAAATGTTCCGACGTACGAGCTTCGTCAGAAGGAATATACAGTGAATTGTCCAGTGTGGGAAACTCGCCAGCGTCAGGTTCCGTATACGGTGTGTCGTCCGGTGTGGGAAACTCGCCAGCGTCAGGTTCCGTATACGGTGTGTCGTCCAGTAACGGAACAGCGTCAGAGAACTTATACGGTCTGTCGTCCACAAGTTGAGGTAATTCAGAAGCAGATTCCATGCACGACATATCGTCAGGTGGCGGAACAGCGACAAAAAGTGGTGCGTTATACGGTGTGTCGTCCGGTGTGGGAAGAACGCCAGAGAGAAGTATGTTATACGGTCTGTCGTCCGGTCACTGAAACTCGGATGCGTACTGTGCGTAAGGTGGTATGTACTCCCGTCACGGAAACGAAAATGGTGACGGTGCGTGGTGGCTGCTGGCAGACACAGCGGTGTGTGGATCCGTGTGATCCGTGCCGCGTTTATTGTCGGCGCGTGTGGGTTCCCACATGTGAAGAGCGTCCGGTAACCTGTACGCGTATGACACGTCAGGTGGTGGAATGTCAGGTTCCGTATACAGTAACGCGGATGGTTCCAGAAACCTGTAAGAAAATCGTGCCGTACCGAGTATGCCGCATGGAGCGTCAGGTCTGTGAAAAGGTGGTTCCTTATACCGTATGTAAAGTGGTTCCTGAAACCGTTACCAGAACGGTCTGCCAGCGTGTGTGTCGTATGGTGCCGGAAACGCGTGTGTGCACGTATAATGTAACGCGGATGGTTCCGCAGACGTGTGTAAAAACAGTAAATTATAAAGTGTGCCGCATGGTCTCGGAAACGCGCGTCAAGAATTGTTATTATAAAGTATGTAAGATGGTGCCTCAGACGCGTGTGTGCACGTATAAAGTATGCCGTATGGTGCCTCAGACGCGTGTATGTACGTATAAAGTATGTAAAATGGTACCGGAAACACGTGTAAGAGTGTGTGAATATAAGGTGTGCCGTATGGTACCGCAGACTCGGCAGTGTGTCCAGAATTATCGTGTGTGCCGTATGGTACCGGAAACGCGTGTATGCACATATAAGGTGTGCCGCATGGTTCCCGAAACTAAAACGTGTGTCCAGAATTATCGTGTGTGCCGCATGGTGCCTGAAACCGTGACGAAGACGATTAATTATCGTGTGTGCCGCATGGTTCCGCAGACATGTCAGAAACAGGTCTGCCAGCGTGTGTGCCGTATGGTTCAGGAAACTCGTACCCGGACCGTGGCCTGTACGGTCATGAAGCCGCAGCAGTTTACGAAAACGGTAAATCGTGTTCAGCTGGTAAAGAAGCAGGTGCCGTATACTGTCAGCCGGTGTGTTCCGCGAGTAACGACAGTCCAGGTGCCGGTGCAGGTAATGTCTTGGGTTCCAGTATCTTCGACAGCCGTGAATAACCCGGCTCCTACTCCCGCAGCGCCTGTGGAAGGTTAAATCAGAAGCGTGTGATGCGGTACTCTGTATGGTACAGTTAAATAAAAAACGGTATGATTATATTCATGCCGTTTTTTTATTTACCTTAAAATTTTCGTTTCACAGGCATTTTGTTTCGCTAAAAATGTATGCTTTCAGAGCCGTGCAAAATGAAAATTTAAAGTGGAACCAGTATAAGTGTAAGAATATTTTGTTCTAAGATGTCTGTAAATTTTTGTTTTATGTCATATCACGGAAATTCCTGAATTTTTAGTCCTAAAATATTAAAGACCTCCATAAATATTTATTGGGTAAATGTAAATGGTACCCTGTCATGGTATAATTTATAAAAAAAGGAAAATATACCTGAATTTTTATATGTAACTCAGGTGATAATTTATTTTCTATTTTTTATGTTATCTGAAATGAATCGGTTTTTATATCCGATACACTATAAATTTCCGTTTCACTGGCATTTTTGCTTCGTGGAAAAAGCCTGTTTTTAGAGCCGCACAAAACGAAAATTTAAAGTGGAGCCAGTATATCCTCCATCTGAAGTGGAGCTTTATCATAAATCAGTAAAAAAAGAGTGAAAGAAAAGATGTCAGATTTATCTTCTACAGAAAAAACAGTCGTTTTTGTTACAGGTGCCACGGGTTTTGTGGGAAGAAATCTTGTGGAAAAACTTATCGAAACGGGGCGGCATGTGCGCTGTCTGGTACGCAAGAGTTCTCGTGCGGAGTATCTTTCAAAAATGCCTGAGGTGGAGGTATTTTGGGGAGAGCTTTCAGATGAAGCATTATTAAGTCAGTGTATTTCTGGAGTTCAGGAGGTATATCATGTGGCGGGATGTGTCGCGACCGTTCATTTTAAGGAAATGCAGACAGTGAATGTGGTGTATACCGAAAAAATAGTGAAAATTTGTTCTCGGCAGAAGGTGCCGCCTGTGATGATTTTTGTTTCGTCTTTAGCCGCGGCAGGGCCTTCCCCAAAAAATTGTCCCCATGTGGAGGGCGGTATTTCTGCGCCGGTATCATATTATGGAGCTTCGAAACTTTCTGCGGAGAAGGTGCTTCGGCATTATGCGCATATGGTCCCGATTACCGTTATTCGGCCAGGAATCGTTTTTGGTCCCCATGACATTCACTTTCAAAAATGGATCGAGTCGGTTCAGCGTATGGGGATTTTTTTTGTTCCTGCGTACCGGCGAATGTATTTTTCCATGGTATATGTAACAGATTTATTACGTGTGATGATTACGGCAGCCGAAAGGGGGGAACGTTTATCGGGAAGTCATGACTGGATGGTGGAAACAGATATGGGGCGAGGAATTTATTATGCTCCTGCCGTGGGCACACTTTCTTATCTTCAGATGGGGAGAGTTTTGGGAACCGCAGTCGGACGGCGGCGAGTGATTACGCTGGCTGCTTCACCGATCATCTTTTATTTAATCTGCCAAATTGGCGGGATTTTCGCAAAATTTACAGGAAAAACTCCTATTCTTAATCCAGATAAATATCGGGAGGCTCTGGCCGGGAGCTGGGCGTGCTGCTGCGAAAAAGCTGCGAGTCAGCTGGGTGTGACGTCTGAAATGTCGCTGGAAGAGGCATTAAAAAAAACGGTGGAGTTTATTACTGATAAAGAAAAAACGGTGCAGAAAACCACATGTTAAAGTTCTTTTTCAGAGAATCCTTTTCTCGGCGTACGAACATTTTAAGCGGTAATTATTCCGCGAAAAGTTCTCACGATTTTTTTACAAAAAACACGAAAGCTCATTTTCAGAGTGCCGAGTTAAAACTCCGTCAAAATATTCATGTGGAATTCCGAATCACGTTTTTTCGCTTCACGAGAACCACATGTTTTATGCAGAGAACCTGTCAGAAACGCGGAACTCTCGGCGTACGAACATTTTAAGCGGTAATTATTCCGCGAAAAGTTCTCACGATTTTTTTACAAAAAACACGAAAGCTCATTTTCAGAGTGCCGAGTTAAA
>JAUNBR010000105.1 GCA_030527015.1 Planctomycetia bacterium | reverse complement strand
ACGCCGCATAAAAAGTATTTGGCGACAACTTTACCTAGCTTGCCCCCCCCCCGTATTTTAACAAGCAAGGGAATGCTGTTTCGATTCATTTTCATGGAAATCTCCTGTTTTTAGATGTAGTAGAGTAAAAAAAGCACGGATTAATCTTTTCGCTGTCGACGTATCCTTCGTAAATTTCCAAATCATGAGAAAGAAGGACCGTTAAAATTTTTTTATTTTTTTTATTTTATCTTATTTTTAGATAACGCATTAAGAATTCAAGGAGAGAATTTTATCCGATGGGCTGTAAAAATCCGCCTTCCCGGCGTGTTGCTTCGCTGAAAATGCTTACTTTTTGAGCCGTGAAAAACGGAGATTTAAAGTAGGTAAGTGAAATTAGTATAATTAGAAAAAAAAGTATTGTCAAGAGTTTCGGGGAAATTTTCAAAAAATTTTAAAAATTTTTTTCATAAATGGCCATTATTAACGGTGAGGCGAAAATTTATCGTGTATCGGGAATAAAAATGGTAATTTTTTGGGGGCGAATGAAAAAAACACGATAAACATTAAAGTTTTTAGGCATAAAAAAACCGTCTTGCGATTTCTCACAAAACGGCAAAAAACACGCCTGTCGGGGGTCGAACCCAAAACCTACGGATTAGAAGTCCGTTGCTCTATCCAATTGAGCTACAGGCGCAGTGTTCTTTTCCGGAGTTCACCCAGATGGACAATATGCAGGTTTAAATTTCCGTTTTTGCGGCTCTGAAAGCAGGTATTTTCAGAGATGCAAAAAATCCAGGTAGCCTTTCGGCGGCCAGAAAAAAAAGGAATTTTTTCCCGATACAGTATAAAAAGGAACCTGTGTATTTTATCCGTATTTCGGCGGTAGACAAGGGGGGAGTGGTATTTTTAGACGATACACGAAAAAAATCCGTTTCCTCGGCATGTTGCTTCGCAGAAAATGTTTGCTTCCAGAGTCGCACGAAACGGAAATTTAAAGGTGGAATCGGTTAGGAATATTGAGCCGGTTTTTAGAGCTGCGCAGAAGGAAAAGTAAAAGGAGATGTATTATGTGACTTCGATGAATCGTTCGTCGGAGGGTTCGGCTTCCCGGGACAGGTCATTTTTCGAATTCCACCGGTGAATGAGGTTATTCTCGACACCTAACTGGTCACATATACGCGAAACGATAAAGTTTACCAGGTCGGCGATTCCCTGTGGTTTATGGTAAAAAGCGGGTGAGGCAGGTAAAATCACGGCGCCGGCCTGAGTTAAACGCGTCAGATTTTCTAAATGGATGAGGGAAAAAGGCGTTTCGCGCGGAACGAGGATTAATTTTCGCCGCTCTTTTAAGTGGACGTCCGCGGCACGGTGAATGAGGTTCATGGTCGCACCGGAGGCGAGGTGGCCGATGGTTCCCATGCTGCAGGGACAGATGACCATACCCGCTGTTTTGTGAGAACCACTGGCGATGGGCGCAGTAAAATCATGGGATTTATGGTAAATAATTTGGCCAGAAGGAAAAAGCTCCGAAATGCAGCTCTGGGAAATTCCGAGACATTTCGGATCAAAATGGTCGTGGTTCGTGTGAATATTCATCTCCGTTTCGAAAATGCGAAAAGCAGAGTCGCTGATGATGAGGTGAACGTCACATTCACTGGCGGTCAGAACTTCTAAAAGGCGTGCAGCGTAAATTACTCCACTGGCACCGGTAATGGCGACGACAATTTCCTTTTTGTTCATGAGTAAATGCTCCTCTCTCCTGTGAGAAATTCTTTTTGTACTGGTTCCACGTTCAATTTCCGTTTTGTGCCTGAGGAATGATAAAATTTCGTCGCTGCTGGCCAAAATAGACGTTTTGCGATCCATGAAATGTTACGGTTCGGCGGCGGTGCAAAAGTTAAAATTAATGTGGACCTGAAGTGGGTTCTGATGCCTAATTATAAATAAAATGTCAAGAAATGGCACCACGTCTCCCCCAAAAAAAAGACGTGAGAAATCAGAGTTTCCCACGTGCGATGAAAGGTATGGCCTGAAACAGGTGAAATTTAGAGGAAAGTCGGTGTTATCTTGGACGCGTCCGAGTTTTCCATCCGCCAGAGGCCGGTAAAACGGGCGTTTTGGGATAATTTAATTGGGCAGGCGCGTAACTTGCGGAGTGCGGAGCCTGAAAGGTAACCTGAATGTTTTGGGCGGAATTTTTGGAAGAAACGGGGGTATTTTCGGAATCGGCAGGAAAAGAAACCTGATTCAGCGTGTTCCCCTGCGCGTCCATGTATTCTGTTCCTAAAAATTTTCCGTTTTCATCGTACACCTGTACTTCCATGAGTCCGTCCTGAGAAAGCAGGGAAGTATTTTGAATCTTCGCAGAAGCAGAAGCGGTGGGGCCGGAAGTGTGTGTGTTACTGATGGTACGTAAATTGCTGGGTCGGCGCGTCATTAATTGGTTGGGCTGCTGAGTCGGAGTGAAATATTGTACCTGAGGACTGTTGGGCGCGACAGGAATGTTCTTAGGTGAAATATTTTGAGGTGTCTTATTCGTGGGAACAAGAGCAGGTGAAGCGGAGGGAGAATATACGGGCTGCGCACCACAGCACGCATTCCCACAGCATGCGGCACCATTTACGCCAGAACCGCAGCGATTCGTCATTAAATTAGAACAGTTTCCCCCTTCATAAACAGGGCCACAATAATCATAGGGGGCACAGCAGAGCCGGCATCCCGGAGAAAAAGTTAAAATGAAGCCTAAAAAACTGAAAATGGTTCCGTAAATTAATTTTTTCATTATATTCCTCGCTGATTTGCCGTAAACAGGATGTTTTGTCGATACCTGAAACGCAGTGTGATGAATTTAGTCGGTGTTTTGCGTTTCCGAAAAATAGCGCGTCTGAAATTATTTGAACTGTTTTCGAATAACACAAAATAAAAAATAAAAATGGAAAATAGTGGTAATAAAAGTCTGAAATTCAGATCTCTAAAATAAAATTTTGAATCAAAATACAATAAATTTTGGTCCAGTATATTTTCATGAAATATACTGGTTTTTTGAAAATAAAAGGAAAATTTTAGTGTGTCAGGTAAAAAAAGTTAAGAATATTTACAAAAATAAGGATAAAACCGGTCTAATGTTATCATCGGAATAATAATCGTTAAAATCCAGAAAATCTTCCTAAAAATAAAAGAAAGCCTAATTGTAAATGTATGTTTATTCTGTTTATTTTTACATAAATGTGTATTTTGACATTTATGCTTAAAAGTATATGGATTAAATGCGAATTTTATCTGGGATTCTATTAAATATTATGAAGAATACAGGGTGATATATAAAAAAGGTAAAATTTTATTTGAAAATACTCACTCGGGGATAAAAATGGGGGAAGAAGAAATTCGGAAGGAGAATCATAAGAGGAATAAAGTAATGATTTTTTGAAAAAAGAGGAAATTTTTTGTTTCTGCATTTCTGGACGTGAAATGAGGTATTTTCGGTATTTGAGAAACTGAAATTTTATATCGGCTGCACTAAAAAAATTCGCTTCCTCGGCATTTTGCATCGCTGAAAAAGCCTGCTTAAAGGGCCGCACGAAACGGAAACTTAAAGTGGAACCAGTATGGGAAGAGTCTGTGAAGATAAAAAGGGTTCTGGAAAAGAAGGGAAATTATTTTTTCCTGGGGGAGACGTTTACTTTTTATTAAAATGAAAGTAAAATATATATTTATACTCGGTGTACTATAAATTTCTGCGTTCATGGTATTTTTGCTTGAAGAAACTGCCTGCTTTCGTGCCGCACAAAAAGGAAATTTAAAGGAGAACCAGTATAATTTAAATGAAGATAAAATAACAGTAGATTCTTTGTGGATAAAATTAAAAGAAGAAAGGTGTTAAAATGAATATTAGAGGCAGTCAGACGGAAAAGAATTTAATGTTTTCGTTCGCGAATGAATCACAGGCGAGAAATCGCTATAATTATTATGCGTCGGTGGCGAAAAAAGAAGGTTATGTGCAGATTTCCAAAATTTTTGAGGAAACGGCAGATCAAGAAAAAGAGCATGCGAAAAGATTTTTTAAGTTTTTGGAAGGCGGTACTGTCGAGGTAAGGGCGGAATTTCCGGCGGGCACGATTTCCACGACGATAGAAAATTTACGTTCGGCGGCCTCTGGGGAAAATGAAGAGTGGACAGAACTGTATCCAAATTTTGCAGAAACTGCACGGGCAGAAGGATATGATGAAATCGCGAGTATTTTTCAGGCGGTGGCGATCGCGGAACGTCAGCATGAAAAAAGGTATCTTGGGGTTTTGTCGAATATAGAAAATGGGAGTGTTTTTAAAGTGGAAACGGTGATTAAATGGCGGTGCCTGAACTGCGGGTATGTTCATGAAGGTAATGAAGCCCCGGATCTTTGTCCTGCCTGTGCGCATCCACAGATGTATTTTGAACGATTAGCGGAAAACTGGTGAGATGAATGTGGAAGATGTATGGAATGCATCGGATGCATTTATTTTTGTCTGCAGACAGACAGGCGGAACAGGCCGGAGCGAAATTTAAGGAGGAAGTCTGAAACTGAAAGAGGACTTTTGCAGGACATACGGGAAAAAGTTTAAAAGCTTTCTGGGAATCCGAGAGGAAGTAAGAAATATTCCAGAGAGACCGAGAGATTAAATTTTAAGGAGATATTTTAAGGGGAGGTGTTATGCCGCGATATATAGAGGATGATAACGAAGAAATTATTATACGTCGTCGGGATCCACAGAATTATCAGAGTCCCCGAGAAG
The DNA here is from genome assembly GCA_030527015.1 of Planctomycetia bacterium. Classification (GTDB taxonomy): domain Bacteria; phylum Planctomycetota; class Planctomycetia; order Pirellulales; family Thermoguttaceae; genus RGIG3701. Next base: position 4,376 of record JAUNBR010000105.1, on the reverse strand, counting down.
ATATCGCGGATGTTTTGCGTAAATTTCTGTATCGGATGTTTTTTTTAGTGTTAATTATTTCCAGTATTTTAATCATAATCGTATATAAAAATGACATTTTAAATCCTCCACCTGATACGAGGGAAATTTCAGCGAATATTGAGAATACGGAGGCTGAGCTGCGGAAACTGAAGGAACACCAGGAAAAAACGGCGGTGACGGATGCTGAGGAAAAGATGGCGTATGATTTAGTGCAGAAACGTCAGCAGGACAGGGCATTTCCTTTAACGGTGAAGGATCGGGAGTTAATTCGGAAATACTGGGGAGTTATCTCGCATAATCAGACGAATGAAGGGAAGAAAAATTTATTATATCGGCTGGAGATGCGTTATGATGATTGGGGGAATATCGTGGATATGACTCTTCCGGAACGTGAAGCTCTTGAGCGGATGGATGTGGATGCGGTGTTACGTAAACGTTTAGAGGTTATCGAGGAAGAATTACTTTTATATGCCCGAGAAGGGGCGCGGAAAGATCAGTTAATCGGGAACATGAAGCAGGTTTTTTTATACACAGATGAGGAATTTCATGCTCTAAATTTATTGAGAAAAAGTTTTCAGGATAAGAAATATGTTTTGACAGAAGCGGAACGAGAAATACTTCAGAAGAATTGGAATCGTATCAGAATGTGGCTGGATGAAATGGAAGCCACACGTTTATTGTTACGTTTCGGTCTGATGTATGATAAAAATGGTGAAGTGGTGGAGATTTCCCCTGAAAAGAAAGCGGAAATAAAACGTCAGAACCTGTCTGAAGCAAAAACAGAGAAAGGTGAACAGGAAGAGAAAAAGGAAAAAGAAGGAGAGTCTGAGGATGCATCAGAACGCCGAGAAGCCGGGCATTTAGAAGGTGATGAAAAAGAGCCGGTTCATGAAGTGGAGGCAGTTCAAAAAGTGTCTGGAGTGAATTCAGGAGTTAAGAATGAGCCGACGGTTCGAGAAGAAACGGTGGGTGATGCTCATGTTCAGCAGGAATCGGTCAGGCGGCGGTCTGTGAATGTGAATAAGGCCAAAAATGGCATGAGGCAGACGGAGGATTCCCGACAGATGGTGGAACATGGTGACGCGGAAATGGAGAAGAAGTCGTCTGAGGAAATGGAGCGTAAGGTGTCAGGAGAAGGAGGAACGGATTCTTCAGAACAGATAAGTTCTGGAAGTGTGATCGAGGAATTAATATACAGGGACATGCAAAAAGAGATGTACCAGAAGTCTTCGTCTGCCAAGAAAAAGGAAGGACAGGAAGAGTAAAGCAGGAAAAGATGTATGCAGAATGAGTGAAGAAACTTTTGTATCTGATGTACTATAAATTTTGTTTTATACTCTGACTTTACTTTAAATTTTCGGTTCGTGCGGTCATGTACTCTGCTTCTCTTTTAAATTTCCGTTTTGTGCGGCTCTGAAATAGGCATTCTCAGCCCAACTTTTCTGTGATGCTGAGCTGTGAGAGTATATACTTTTTCTCTTATGAAAGAGTTTCTGTCTCTAATGTTTTATACTGGTTTCATTTTAAATTTTTTGTAATTACGAAAACCAGGTGTGTTCAGTTTCGCCCGCTGTCTGTGTGAAAATATAAAACTGAAGAAATGAAAATTTATTACTCGGGGTACTATAATTTTTGCCGCAAGGTATTTTTGCTTCTCGATGAAAATGTCTGCTTTTAGAGATGCAAAAACGGATGTTTAAGAGAGGTCAGTATAAAGAGCAGTTTTTGAGAAGAGTGTTTAAAGAGTTCATTTTATTGAGTTAAAAGTTTAGAATAAATATTGTCTGAGAAAAAATAATAATATCGGAAAATGGCTAAAAACCAAGAAGAAAGGTGAAAAGGAAGAGATGAAAAAACCAGGAGAACTGAAACCGCTGCCCATGTCGGTAACAGAAATATCAGAACGTGGGTGGGATCAGGTGGATGTGGTTTTTGTAACGGGAGATGCGTATGTGGATCACCTTTTTTTCTCCAGTACATTATTAGGCAGATGGCTGGAAAGTCATGGATTTCGGGTGGCGATTCTTTCGCAGCCGTCATGGAAATCATGTGAAGCGTGGCGGAAATATGGGAAACCCAGGTTATGTTTTATAGTTAGCGCGGGAAATACTGATTCCATGGTGAATCATTATGCGGTGGACCGAAAACCGAAAAATGTGGATGCATATTCACCGGGCGGGAGGTCTGGTCTTCGGCCAGATCGTGCTGTGACTGTATATGCACAGAGAGCGAGAGAAGCGTTCCCATCTGTACCGGTGATTCTTGTGGGAATGGAAGCGAGTTTACGTCGTGTGGCGCATTACGATTACTGGAGTGATAAAGTTCGCCGATCTGTTTTATTGGATGCGAAAGCGGATTTACTTCTTTTTGGAAAGGAAGAGTTATCGATTCTTGAAGTGGTAAAACGTCTGGATGCGGGCATTCCGGTGCGTGAGATTCGTGATGTACCGGGCAGCGCATATCGGCTGGGAGCGTCGGAGCTTTTTATAAAAAATGTTTCTGAGGAGGATAAGTCAGACGAGGAGCCGCATCATTCAGAGGAAGTGGAGATCATCCAAAATAAAGTTTCTTCTGGTGAAGAAAAGGTGGAGAAAGTACGGGAAATAAATTATGCGGCATTACCCAAAGATGTTCATGTACTTCCTTCTTATGAGGAAGTGTGTGAGGAGAAACGTGTGTTTCTGGAAATGACGAAACAGATTTATGCGCAGCTAAATCCATATATAGGCAGAGCGCTGCTTCAGGTTCATGGAACAGAGGGTGTGGTGATAAATCCACCATCTCGGCCTTTAAGTACAGAAGAACTGGATGCGGTTTACAGTTTACCTGTTACACGAAAGGAGCATCCGGAGTATGGAGAGAATAAGGTTCCCGTGTTACAGGTGGTGAAAGATTCTGTTCCGTTACTGCGTGGGTGTTATGGGGCATGCGCGTTTTGTAGTACTGCTGCGCATGAAGGAAAATTTGTGCACAGCCGCAGTCAGGAATCCGTTCTGGGCGAAATAAATAAAATCGCGTCGGATGTTCATTTTTCGGGAGCGATTACGGACCTCAGTGGTCCTGCGGTAAATATGTATGGTACGGGATGTAAAAATCCGGACGAGCAAAAAAACTGTGGCAGGTCGAGCTGTCTGTATCCGGAGAAGTGTGAAAATCTGGATACGGATCATGGAAAGTTAATTGAGCTTTTACATGCGGCCAGACAGGTGAAAAATGTGAGAAATATTTTTTTGATGTCTGAGATTCGCACGGATCTGGCGTGTGAATGTCCGAAATTTATAGAAGATCTGGTTTCATATCATGTGGAAGGGTATTTAAAAGTTGCGCCGGAGTATGTGGTGGAGCATGTGCTGAAATACATGTACAGGGTGCCGATTTCAGATTTTGATGTTTTTGCTTCTGCCTTTAAAAATGCTGCGGAAAAGGCGGAAAAAGAAATTAGTCTGCTTCCGTGTTTTATTTCATCTCATCCTGGATGTGATCTGAAACATGCAGTGGAAATGGCAGTATATTTACATTCCAGAGGATACAGGCCAGAACAGGTGCGGGATTTTTTGCCCACACCTTTTAGTGTTTCCACGTGTATGTATTATACGGGTTTAGATTTTGAAACTGGGGAAGAAATACATGTGGCTCGTTCACAGCGAGAACGGAAAATGCAGAGGGCCATGCTTCAGTATTTTTTACCAGAGAATTATTTTCGTGTGCGTGAAGTGCTGGAGCGTACGGGCAGAACGGATTTAATCGGGGAGTCCGAATCATGTTTAATTTCTTCCTTCCCGCCAGCGGAAGAGGAAAAAGGGAATGCAGATCGTGGAGAGCCTTTTCCAGAAAAATATCGGCAGCGGAGTGTGGAAGATACGTTACGCAGAGAACAGCAGGCATTCCAGAAACTGCAGAATTCACGGAAGCAGGAAAGTGCGGGTTCACGAAGAAGACATTCTGTGCAGCAGGATACGAACTGGCGGCAGCGAAACTGGCAGAAAAGGTTTCGAGATGATAATCCGCGTACACACACAGAGGAAGAAGGTGAAGTCAGAGGAATTAAAATTCCCACAAAGAAAAATTATTTAGAAATCGACAGTTGGAGCCAGACGGATGATACACAGTTAAAAGAGTTACGCTCATACGGTGCAGATTATCAGGAATCCTCACCGAAAAAATCGTCTCGTGGATTTCGTGACCGCGGAGAAGGCGGCGGTTTCCGAGAACGCAGGGAAGGCCGCGGAGAAGGCGGCGGTTTTCGTGAACGCAGGGAAGGCCGCGGAGAAGGCGGCGGTTTCCGAGACCGCGGAGAAAGTCGTGGAGAAGGTGGATTTCGCGGGCGTGGGGAAAGTCGTGGGGAAGGCGGCTTT
>JAUNBR010000026.1:21603-47037 GCA_030527015.1 Planctomycetia bacterium | reverse complement strand
CTCTTTTATTTTTTCCACGAATCCTCTTTTACTTTTTCCGCTGCCGTTCCAGTTCCTTACGCTTTTTTTCCAGCTCGGGATCTGTACCAAAATCCATATCAAATTTTAAATCTTCAGAGTTTTCTTCTGTATTTTCTTCTTCGTCTTCTTCGCCTAATGCCGCGAGAACCGCCATACGTTCTTTCTGGGCAGGATCCATCTCTTCTTCGTCTTCAAAAGTACTTTTTTCGACGACAAAATCACCCTCTTCGGCACGCTCATCTTCTTCAGGAACCAGCTCTTCTGTTTTCTGGCCATCATTATTTTTATCTTTATCAGTTTTCACGACAGACGCCTTCTCTGCCGCCGGAGGAGCACTCCAAAATTTTTCTGGTACAGTAAACTGAAATGGAGTTTTACGTGGGCCGGGAACCGTAAGAGCCAGTTCTGACAGGGTTACGCCAGCAGGAACCATTAAAGAAAGGACGTACGTAAGGGAATCATGATTACTGTCCTCATTACGGCTGTCTTTTTCAGGAGCACTAAACGGTATCTCCACTTTTCCCCGGGAATTTCGTGCCTCACACTGCGTGTCTTTAATTTTCTTTTGAAATTCGTTCCAGCCAAAATCTCTCGTTTTTGGAGTTTTCCTCGCCGTAAATGTAATCGACAAAACAGAAACTTTATTTATTTCGGTTAAACTTCCCTGCGTGACTTCAAGATTTATTCCGTCCACCTCCTGAATCAGAGCAGAAGTTTCTGCTTCTTTATTTTGCACGGTATCTTTACCGTCCTCTTTATTATCGGTGGAATCATCTTTAGCTTCTTCGTTATTTTGTCCTTCCGCAGTATTTTCCGCCTCTTTCTCAGCAGATTTCGGCTTCTTTTTTGCGAACATATCGGAAAGATTCACCGCTTCTGGAGAAGAATCTTCCTCCTCTGCGGACTCCGTATTTTCGTCTGCTTCCTCGGCATCATGCTGCGCTTCATTTTCTTCTGCCTGCACAGGCGGTTTCTTATCGGAAGCCAGTTCCTTTTTTTTACCACCTAAATTTCCTGTTACCGAAAGGATTAACACCACCAAAAGAATTAGGCCGGCCGCCACGGTAATGCCTGCCAAGATTTTAAACTGTTTCTGTTTTTGATGCTTTTTCAAAAGAGCTGGGTCATTCAAATCATCCTTTTTTTCGGTATTTTTTTTACCATAACCACGTTTCTGAACCCCGGATGCAGAAGCAGCAAAATCCATCATAAAACCTTCTTCTGAAGCATCTTCTTTCGATAAAGAAGATGTAAAAGGTGACGCAGCGACAGGAATTCCGTTCGGAACTTGGGCAAATATACCTGAAGCGCCATCCACGGGAATAGCTTTCGGAATCTGCGGCATATCCTCAGGAATCGCACGTGCCACACGCATTTTTTTCTGTTTTTTCTCAGGTTTAACAGAAGACTCTTCCGCATCTTCTGTCTTCGACGCTTGTACTCCACCATCCGGAAACAGGCCTTTAACTTTTGTCGCCAGATACCATTTTGAATCACTCTCGCGACGTACCGGATCAGATGGCTTAAGACGATTTTCGTGCGCCAGTTTTTTTAATTGATCCGTCGTTATAGGGCCAATTTCTTGTTCAGATATTTTATAGTACCATTTTTCGCCCATTTATATTTCCCTTATTATTAACCACTCACTCCAAAAAACGTGAATGAAAATCACTTAAATTTATTTTGTGACGTTATTATTTTGTAGTTTTTATCCCCGATATGTTATAAATTTCAAATTTTCCGATCCACCGACAGGCAGACCGGATTTTTGCTTCACCGGGAAATTCCGGTATTCCGAGCCATATAAAATGAAAATTTAAAAGAGAATCAGTATAAAATACCTCTCTCTGCAGAGTTCCCAAAATTAAAATTTAAAGTGGGACTGACATAAAATTTTATTCTGACAATAAAAAACTGTCTCTCAAGAGAACTGACTATTATATATTTTAATCCAAAAAATAAGGAATTCCAGTCCTCTAAAGAAAAAAAATGGAAACTTCTTAAAAAAAGTCTTGAAATTTAGAAAAAAAAGGAGTAAAATGGATAAAATTCCACTTAAAATCATTTTTTTATTTTACTAGATTTATTTTAAAAATATTACTTCTCTCTGAATATACTGATTCTCCTTTTTAAATTTCCGTTTTGTGCGGGTCTGAAAACAGGCATTTTCAGCGAAATAAAAATGCCGAAGAAGCGGGGAATTTTATAGTGCATCAGGTATACATACATATTCACAAATAAATTTTATACTTGGCGCACGATAAATTTTTGCTTTCCTGTCATTTTTGTTCAATTATTTTTATTTCACTGAAAATTCCCGGCTTTTATGACTTATAAAAACCGAAGTTTAAATCAGAATCTGTGCAAATTTCCTTTTCTCCGGTATTTTATTTTCCTGCCCGCCAGTGAAATGAGGTAAAGAATATCTTCCTCTGTGGATGTACAAAAAATAAATTTAAGGTAATATTTTTCATTTCGAATGACGTACAAAATAGAAATATACCACGCACAGCTTCTAAATACATGACTTTTAAGTTTTAAGTACCCAAATTTTTTATTTTTGAGATGATTTTATACCCGATGTACATAAAATTCCATTTCCCCTGTCCGCCTTCAGGCTGGCCGGCATTTTTGCTTCACCAAAACTGTCTGCTTTCAGAGACGTATAAAACGGAAAGTTAAAGGAGAACCAGAGTATAAAAGGATCAGAATCACATTACTCTTACAGATAATATTAGATTTCAGGAGAAATATTTATGTCCGATGATAGTAAAGGCCTTCCCATGACTGCGAAATGGAATCCAGAGAAACTGGAACAGGAAATCGCACAGCTGGAAGCACTGGAAAAAAAGCCGGCATTACAAAAAATTGGAGGATATATAAAAAGGTCAGGCCCCGGCTTACTGCAGAGTGCCATGACTCTCGGTGCAGGCAGCGCGGCGGCAAGTGTCGTGGCGGGAGCATCTTTCGGCTATAAACTTTTATGGGTACAGCCGCTGGCCATGTTTTTAGGGGTCTGTATGCTGGCCGCGCTGAGTAATGTCGTGCTTACCACTCAAGAAAGGCCATACGGGGCTTTCGGAAAAAGAGTCGGCTGGATTCTTGTCGCCTTATGGGCATTCGGCACAATTTTTGCTTCCGTCATCTGGCATTTTCCACAGTACGGTCTGGCGGCAGGTGCCACACGGGATCTGGCACAGATGGCAGGAATGGTGACGGACGCGAAAGTATTACGGGTGGACTTTCCCTTCACCGCAGAAAACGTCACACGCTGGGAAGAAACGCTAAAAAAAGAAAAAGAAGCGGCCGAAATTTCTATAAAAAACGGAATTCCTGAATCTGTCTCTGTTATTCTCGCGCCGGAAATGAATATGGAAAATTATTCTCCTCTGGAAAATGTTTATCTCATTCATGCATGCCCTGCACCGATCAAAAATCGAGAAAACCTGACTTCTGAAGAACTGAAAAAAGCAGAACAAGAAGCGGCACTTAAGGCGCGACAAAAAGCGGAAAGAGCGGCGGCTGAAATTTTGGCTGCGAATGAAAAATCTCTGGCGAAACCAGATATTCTGATTTCACGTTCCACGGAAACCACGCTTTCTTCACTTCCGCCCTCTCAGACACGAGCAAAGATTCAGCTGGTGACCGATGAAGATGCCTGGAATACCGCGGTGGCGGTTATGGCGAAAAAAAATTATGCGCCGCAGACATATTACAGTAATCCAGGAAAAGGAATCAGTTATCTCACCGGCCTATTTATATTAGCGATAAATATTATTACTGTATGGAGTTACGGCAGCAGTCGGCGCGGCATTATGCTTTATGAATGGTTTTTGCGCATTTTAATTGCACTGGTCATTCTGGCCTTTACGCTGGTCGTGGCGTGTAACATTCAGAAGCTGGAATTCATTTCCATACTGCGTGGATTTCTTGCACTGGATGCGGGGTCCGTATTACAAGAACCTAAAAATGTCATTCTTGTCTTGGGCATGCTGGGCGCGGCCGTGGGTATTAACATGACGTTTTTGTATCCATACTCTTTACTGGCGAAAGGCTGGGGGCCACATCACCGAAACGTGGCGAAATGGGATCTTGGATTAACCATGTTTCTGCCGTTTACGCTGGTCACCTCTCTGATTATGATCGGAATGACTGTCGGCGGTGTATATAACGGAGATATGTTACGCAGCGGGTTAACTCCTCTGGAAGCATCCTCGGTTCTGACGAATATCGTAGGGCCGGTGGGACGAGTCATTTTTGATTTAGGTCTGATCGGAATGGCGTGTGGTGCCATCTCCACCCATATGGTGGTCTGCGGTTTCACTCTGCCAGAAATGTTCGGACTAAAGTACACGAAATGGACCTTTCGGCTCTGCGCTCTGCTTCCGGTAATCGGCGTTTTGGGTGTTATTACCAATTTACCATTCTGGTTTCCGATCGTCGCCAGCGCGATCTGCTTCACCATGCTTCCGATCGCGTATTTCATCTTCCTGTTAATGAATAATAACAAAAAATACATCGGTAACGCGGTGGGAAAAGGAATGAGACGCGTGGCCTTTAACTGTATTCTCTGTCTGGCATTAATCGTCGCGACACTCGGTTCTTTCATTACAATTAATGATCGCGTTATTCGGAAAATTTCAAAAGAAACTGCGGAAAAAATCGATCATACTTTATATGGATTTTTTGAAAAGGCCGAAAAAGAAAATTCAGAAATAAAAAATGAGGAGACTCTTCAAGAAACTGAAAATTTCACTAAATCGGCATCCGATTCAGTAACAGGAGAAATACCGGCATCAAAAAACTTATCAGAAGATAAATTACCCTCTGATAAAAATACTCCTCCTGAAAAACCTGGCACGAAATCCCCTCCTGAAAGTCTGGTACCCACGGAAACACCATAAAACTTTATAAACTGGAGACATTTTGAACCGTGAAATTCCGAAATCTGCGGGAACACCATCACCCTCAGATTTTGGAAAATCCATTCCGACTCCATTTTTACATGGCCGCATGGACGGCATTTTTAGCATATAATATATTAATTTCATTTTATACCTGATACACTATAAAATTATGCTTCTCCGGCATTTTTTCTTCGCGGAAAATGCTGGCTTTCAGAACCGCGTAAAACGGAAATTTACAGGAGTATCCGTGTATATAACATCATCAAAAAACATTTATTGGGGGCGGGAAAAGGATAACGTAACATTACTTTCACTATTAATATACCTGATACACATAAATTTCCGCTTCTCTGGCATTTTGCTTCACAGAAAATGCCTGGCTTAAAGAGCCGCACAAAACGGAAATTTAAAGTGGAACCAGTATATATACGTAAGAAGCGTGAGAAAAGAGAATGGATAAGGGAAAAGCGTTTCTGAAAAACATGAATCGCCGAGGAGCCGAAGAAGATGAAAATTTTATTCTTTTGTCATGGTAAACATAACCTCATTCCGTAACGTGTTCCTTTTCCGCCATCCTAATAATTCCCCATTTTTACCTCTCCATTTTTATTATTTATAAAGGAATCCCTTTTATGAAACACACATCTAAAATTTTGTCAGTTTTTCTGATACTCATGCCGGCCGTATGTTTTTCCGGTGAATGGAAAAGCGGCATTTCATGGAAAAAACCTGAAGTGTTAAAAGGAAAAGCAGCCGTTACCACACCTGCACCGGAAGACGCAGTCATTTTATTTGACGGAAAAGACCTGTCCGCCTGGAACGGAGGTGAAAAATGGCTGGTCAAAGATGGATACGCAGAAGTCCGAAAGCCCAGTATTTCCACGAAACAGGAATTCGGCAGCTGTAAACTCCATTTAGAATGGGCCGCCCCGGAAAAAGTGAAAAGTTCCGGTCAGGGACGCGGTAACAGCGGAGTATTCCTTATGGGACGGTATGAAGTACAGATTCTTGACTCTTATAATAATGACACTTATTATGACGGTCAGTGCGGGGCCATTTATAAGCAGCACCCTCCCTTAAAAAATGTATGTAATCCTCCTGGTGAATGGAATTCATATGATATCGAGTTTTCCGCCCCAGTTTTTGAAGGAGAAAAATTGGTAAAACCTGCTTTTATCACAGTTTATCAGAATGGCGTTTTAATTCAGGATAATTGGAAACTGCAGGGAAGTACCGCCTGGCATAAACCACCAGAATATGAGCCTCATGGACCGAAAGGCCCAATTATACTGCAGGATCATGGAAATCCTGTGCGTTTTCGAAACATCTGGATTCAAGAAATAAAAAATAACTCCGAAAACTGACTTTCCCCATGAAGCTTTTAGAAAAAAGCCGATAACGGAAATGACAGAATTCCGTCTATTTATTTTACTGATCTAAAATATCTGTTTTGTATGGCCACAAAAACAGATATTTTCAGTTCGCCTGCTGCCAGCATAAAAGGAAAAAGCGGGTCTTTCTGCGGACAGAGAACGCAAAAATTATAGTACCTCAGATATAATATCAGGAGATATGATAAATAAATATTTATGTTTCGGCAGTTTATACCTGATTATCCTTTAAATTTCCATTTTATACGGCTCTGATGCACACAGGTATTTTCAGTGAAACAAAAATGCTGTGGAAGCAGAAATTTATAGTGCATCTCGGGTATAATAATTATATGGATACTTGAAGGCAGAACCATACAAAAATTTAAAATAAAATAAAAATAAAAAACGGGAGCTAAATTTCATAAATAGCTCTCGTTTTTTTATGGTATACTGGTTCTCGTTTAAATTACCATTTTTTGCGGCTCTGAAGCAGGCATTTTCAGTGAAACAAAAATTTCGGAGAAGCGGAATTTTATAGTGCATCGGGTATATAATATTTATCCGATACATTTCACTCATTTTATTTCCCAGATATTTTGCGATTCACGAAAATGCCATTTTCACCTGAAAATTAAACTGGTTTTACTTTAAATTTTCACTTCGTACAGCATGAAAAGCAGGCTTTTTAGCGAAGCAAAAATACTGTGAAAGAGAAATATATAGTGCATCGGGTATAAAAGGAATCAGACACCGAAAGACATCTGTTTAGCGCGGAAGAACTAAAACGCCAGGTCCCGTGGTGGGAACATATGGTGTATAATATGGCCGTGCCTGATATGGATCTGCCGAAATGGTCGGCCTTCCTCGTGACATTTTCTGCTGATTACTGGAATATCTCCGTCTCACCACAGACTTTTGCTTCTTCTCAGCGGGAGACTCTTTTTCTGTCTTCACTAATTTCGGTTTTTCCGCCTGCGTTATCTTCTCTAACTGTCCTAAAAACGCCGACTCTTCCTCTTCTGAAATCTCTGGCATACTCCCTTCAGGCAGGTTCCCTTCCGATTTTAAATCTTTCACTTCTCCTCTTGGCAGAACCGGTATCTCCATTTTCTCAAAAGATTCCATGTTCCGTGTGTCTCCCGAAAATTCTTCCTTCCCCACTTCTTCGACTTTTCGCGTTACGTCCACGGCAGCATCCGTTTCTGACGACGGAGCTTTCGCCTGAAGATATTCTTCTCGTGTAAAATAACGCTGAGATGTTAATCTCTGTGCATCCGACATATCCTCCAGACACCAGTCTTCTGGTAATGCAAAAGCTGGCGCTTCCACATCTGGTATTTCTGACGTAAATAATTTCGTATCTGCCTGATTATCTGTACTTCGGCGAGAAACAGAACGTCTCAAAACAGAATCCATTTCCTGTAAATCCTCCGTCGGAACCTCCAAAGAAAGAGCGTTCGGAACATCTGCTTCCTCTAAATGCATCTCTTTAGAATTATTTTTCGATTTTTTTTGTTGAGAACGTAATTCAGAAAATCCAGTTCTTGCTGGCCGGCCTCTTTTTACATTCTGATTTTTCTCATTTTCATACGCATTTTCCGAAAAAACAGCAGACCTCTGATGATCACGATTAAAATCTTCTGCCTGTAAAGTTTCCGTTCCTGTTTTTAGTAAAAAACACCATATGATACTTCCAGCAAAAAGAAGAAAATATATTTTTCGTTTTTGTACTTTTTTAAATATGTTCATCTTTTTTTCTCTTATGTATGTTTTGCCAACAAAAGTTCTGATTATTATCTTTGTATCGGCTGTACAGAATAAAAAGATTCAGCACTTTATTAAAAAAATATCATTTATAGGAATAAGCACCGAGTTTATATTTTATTCTGAGATTTCTGTTTTAGTACAGGATTATCTTCGTTTTTTTCTTTTTTTCAGTAAAAATATACTGTTTCCATTTTAAATTTCTGTTTTGTGCGGTTCTGAAAGCAGGCTTTTTCAGTAAAACAAAAATTGCCGGAAAAGCGAAAATTTATAGTGTCTCGGGTATATAGCCCGTATACTATAAATTACCTCTTTTTCTGTCCCTGACAGGCAGGCCAGGATTTTTCTTCAGTAAAAATAACTGCATTCAGAACTGCACAAAACAGAAACTTAAAGTAAAAAGTGTATAAAGAGACAGTTTTTTTAGAAACCTCTTGTAATTTTTGGAAATTACTGATATTATTTATAATGTCTTTCGATCATACTCTGTTTTATGAATTTTAAGTTCCGTACGGCCATAAAAATACGGAGTATTTTATGTACTCAAAACACATATAAAGTAAAGATTTTTCATGCATCGGGCATAAATAATAGATTTCCGTACCCAACACACTATAAGTTTCCGCTTCCCCGGCATTTAGCTTCACTGAAAAAGCATGCTTTCCGAGCCGCAAAAAATGGAAATTTAATGTGGAGCCAGTATAATAAAATTTTATTAAATCTCCGATTTATTACACAAAAAAGGATTCTCATATGAATAAAAATTACCTCATTTATGGTTTATTACTTTTCATGGTTTTAGTTTTAATCGTAATCGGAGCATGGATGGAAGGAATGCGGACAGACCGCTGGTGGGATCCACCACAGACAGAAACGCTAAAATCTTTTATTGCGGGCATCCACAATTTTCCAGAAAAAATTGGAAACTGGGAGGGGGATCTCCGCAGTGATCGGCGTGAAATGGAAGAAGAAATCGCAAAAGAAGCTGGTGCAGAAGCCTCTTTATCTCGTGTATATACCTCTTCAGAAGCAGGTATTCCTATTTCCATTAATATTATCTGTGGACTGGCAAGAAAAGTTACCATTCACACTCCCGACGCCTGTTTTCGTGGAGGTGGATTCACCATGGAAGGGGATATAGAAACCATGACATTTCGGTATCCCGTGCCCCCCGTGGAAAACACAAATAATCCAGCGAGTAACTCTTCCGAGAATGTTCCGATCCAAAACGTGATGAAAGATGCCACGTTTAAAACAGCAATTTTTACTCGAGAATCCAAAGATGGTACCGTGGAACGGCAGCGTGTTTTTTGGGGATGGAAAGGTGTGGATTCAGACTGGATCGCGCCCGAACTTCCTCGAAACCGCTGGTCTCCCACCGAGCCAATTATTAAATTATACATTTTAGTATATGAGCAAAATAAAAATAGTACACTGGTGAACAGTCCGTCAGTTCAGGCCACGAATCAATTTACGTCTGCCCTTTTTCCTGCTCTGGAAAAACTTTTCTCTGGCACATATGCTTCAGAAAATAAAAATATTCATTCTGATCAAAAATTTTTAGCAGACACTCCAGCGAATACAGATTCCACATCACCCACAAATTCCCTTCCTCCTGCTCCTCATGAATCACAGAATTCTTTTCCGCAAGAATCCTCTGAAATAAAATCGGATGGTGATTCATTCGTGGATCCGGTTCAAGATGACACCTTATTTTTACCATCTGTACCTAAAATCAACTTATCTCCTGAAGACAGTCTGGAAACCATTCCGGAAGATAGTCTGGAACAGCTGGAACTTCCCTCCCTTTAATTTTAATCCTGGGCGTTACGTTTTTACTGCCACCCGCGAAACACAATTTATACTGGTTTTACTTTAACATTCCATTTTATATGGTTCTGGAAGCAGACGTTTTTATACCTGATGCGCTATAACTTTCCGTTTCCCCGGCATTTTTGTTTCCCTGCCAGCAGCAGGCTGGACTAAAAATGCCTGCGTTCAGAACCGCACAAAACGGAAATTTAAACAAGAACCAGTATAACATTTAAAATTCATTTTACTTTAAATTTCCACTTTCCCAGCATTTTCCGCAAAGAACGCATGGATGGCCGCCATTTTTACCGCGGCAGTTTCCGTACGAAGAATTGTCGGACCAAGAGAAATCTGACGCCAATTCATTTTTTCTGCTTCTGAAATTTCCTGATCCGTAAAACCTCCCTCTGGGCCAAGAGCCATTAAAAGTGGCGTATTTTGTCTGTATGCCCAAGAAAAAACCGTTTCCGCCGATGCTCCTCCAGGATGCGCGATCATCCGTATCCATTCCGGATGAAAATTTTCGCAAAAAATCTCCCGAGTGGTCATGGGAGAAGAAATTTCCATCAGCGTATTTCTCCCACACTGTTTTGAGGCCTCTATCACCATTCTCTGCAGGCGTTCCAGAGACGTATCCCCCACTCTGACCACAGATCGCTCCGCCTGTAAAGGCACTAAAACACTTACCCCCAGCTCTGTTATTTTTTCGATTAACCACCGCTGCCTTTCCCCTTTCGGTAAAGCCACAGCCAGCGTAAGCGGTACCGCCAATTCACGATTCTGAAATCGGCGAGCAAGAATCTTCACACTTAAATCTTTTTTTCTGACACTCATTACCTCCACATCATACTCCGCCCCAGTTCCATCAAAAAGAACCAGACGTTCCCCAGGTTTAATCCGCATTACACGTATCAGATGATGCGCCTCCTCTCCTTCCAGAATGACTTCCCCCATTACGGCATCCTTTATTTCCTGGATTTCACTCTTATTTTCTGTCCCGGCCGGATTTCCCAAAACATCCAGGCTCTGTTCACACACTTCCGAAAAAACTTCGTGAGAAATATAATATCTGTCCGCCATTCGTATGCATTTCCTTCTGATTCTATTTAAAAATTTTTTGAAATCTCATGGCCCAAAATATATTCCGATTTCACTGTATATACTGGTTCCACTTTAAATTTCCGTTTTATGTGGCTCTGAAAACCGACATTTTCAGCGAAGCAAAATGCCGGAAATTTATAATACATCAGGGTATAAATTTACTGCATTTTCATTTTTCCTATTTTTATTCTCAGCTTCTGATTTTCATAAATTTATTTAACCCAGTCACTCCACAATTTATTTAATCCAGCCACCACCCAATAATCGCTGGCCATCATAACATACCACCGCCTGGCCGGGAGCCACTCCATAAATCGGAGAGTTAAATTTCACATGAAACGTCTGATTTTCTCCAGGAATAACCGTCGCCATAACTGCCGCAGTACGATAACGGACTTTCACCATACATGAAAACGGTTCCTTCGGAACAGGAATCAGCCAGTTTACACCGTCCGCATCCAAAGAATGCTGCGCCAGCTGTTCATACGTGCCGATCACCACACGATTCGTTTCATATTCCAGCCGTATTACATACCGCGGTTCACCGAAAGCCAGACCGAGACCTTTTCGCTGACCGATCGTATATTTCTCCAGTCCTGAATGCATTCCGACGACCGTTCCCTCCACGGTAATAAATTCTCCAGGATTCCCTGCGCATCCCACTATTTTTTCTTTACTTACACTCCTTTTTATTCCCTCCTCCTCTACTTTTTCATCATCCGCTTCCTTCCCTCTTTTTTCGCTCTGAGCTTTAACCGCAAAATATTCCCGCACAAAACGTGCATGATTTTTATCTGGAACAAAACATATTTCTTGACTGTCACGTTTTTGCGCCAGGGAAAAGCCAAAATTTTCTGCCATACGCCTAATTTCCGTTTTCTGAAAATGTCCCACCGGAAACATTAACCGAGAAAGCAGCTCCCGACGTATCCCGAATAAAACATATGACTGATCTTTTGACAGATCCACACCCATATAAATCGCACTCTGGGAAGCACCATTTCCTTCGTGTGAGGAAACAGGTAAAATTCGCGCGTAATGCCCCGTGGCGACAAAATCCCCGCCTACAGAATCCGCAAAATCAAATATTTTTCCAAATTTTATTTTGGCGTTACATTTCGCACAGGGATTCGGCGTCCTCCCATGAATATATTCTTCTGCAAAATAATCTATGATTTTCAGAAACTCATCACGAAAACTCACCACATGAAGAGGAATTTTCAGTTTTTCCGCCACATACCGTGCATCCAATTCATCCTGTACACTGGAGCATGAATTCTGCACTGGATTTTTCTCTCCATTCCGCAGTGAAAAATTTTCCCAGACGGAATCATGCTTCATAAAAACTCCCGTAACTTCATGTCCCTGACTTAACAGCAGAGCCGCCGCCACACTACTGTCCACACCACCAGACATGGCGAGTACAATTTTTGCCATCTTCCATTCCTCTGAAACACACTCTTTTTACATTAATTTATACTATTATATTTATATTCTATTTAAAAACTCGGACTTCTGCCATATCCGATTCGGACATCATTTTACACCCAATTATTTATGATTTTACTGGTTCTCTTTTAAATTTCCATTTTTTTACGGCTCTGAAAGCAGGCTTTTTTCGCGAAGAAAATACCGGAAAATCGGAATTTTATAGTACATCGGACATATCACATATCGTGTACAAAATACCTGTAATTTATTTTAGTTTTAATTTTTGGCAGCCACAGTCCTCTCTCATTTTCTGGATTACCCAAAACATTTCGTTTATTTTGAAGAAACGAGACGAAATGACGCCCATTTTTATCACACAAAAATTACACAAAAGTTTTTCAGGAATTTTCTTGAAAACCGTTTTTAATTATGGTATATTATTATATATGAAATGGAGAATTTATAAAGATGATGAAAGTCGCGAAAATTACAAAACAAAAAGAAATCCGATTTTTTGAAGAGCCGATTCCTGAAGTGACAAAAGATGATGATGTTCTGGTAAAAATTGAACGCCTGGGCATCTGTGCGTCCGATATTCATTATTTCACAGAAGGAAAATTCGGCACAAAAAAACTTATTTATCCTGCCACTTTCGGGCATCAGTGCATGGGAAAAGTAATCGCTTTAGGTCAGGGAGGGAAACGTTATCTGATTCCAGGTATGACGGTAACCGTGGATCCCACGGTGGCGTGTACCGTCTGCGACCAGTGTTTATCAGGGCATCCGAATCGCTGCCGTCATTTACAGTACGCAGGCAGTCCAGGCGAATTTCCCGGAATGGCGGCCGAATACCGTATTTTTCCTGCCAGAAACTGTGTGCCCGTCCCTTCTGGTTTTTCCATGGATGATATGCTCATGACAGAAACACTGGCAGTCGGATTACACGCACTTTCACTTTCTGGTTTTTTTGATCCGGACGAATATTTAGCAAAACTCGCCATGGCCGGCCTAACCTTCATGCCCATTAATGAAACTGGAAAATGGGTCATGCAGCCGGTGGCCGCTTCCATGCGCATGGTCTTAAAACCTTTTCGTGAAAAAAACTCAGGCAAAAAATGCCTCATTCTTGGTGCCGGACCAGTCGGTCTGGGTATTTTAATCTGTTCAAAATTACTCGGAGTCCGGAATATCATGGTGGTGGATCCTCTGGAAAGCCGTCTGAATATGGCGCGTTTTTTTGGTGCCACCCGAGTTTTTAATCCGCTGCATCCCGAAAATTCCCATTTCGTCCCCAAATATTTTTCTCCTCCCGACTCTTCATCTGAATACAGTTCATTTCATTTTGTGCCACGAAATAACACCGAAACCCTGTTTTCTTTTATGCAAAAAAATTCTTTTTCCAGTTTCGATTTTATTTTTGAGTGTACCGGCGACACAGGATGTACAGAATTAGCACCCTCTCTGCTGGCACCAGGCGGAAGTTTAGTACAAATTGGCACACCTTCTCAGGATACGATTTCCTTAAATCCCCATTTATTCGCTGAAAATGAGCTCCAATTTATTTCCATCCAGCAACAAAATTTCTGTTTCCGCCCCATCCTCGACTGGATTACCTCCATGGAAATCCACCCTCAAAAAATGCAGACACACTCATTTCCATTTTCTCAGATTCAAACAGCCTTCGAAATGCTTATGGAATATCGTGAGGGTATCATTAAAGCCGTCATTACTATTTAAATATTAAATATATACTCTATTTAAATATTAAATGTATACCTGTTTCCACTTTAAATTACCTTTTTGTACGGCCCTGAAAAGCGTCCATTTTTACCGAACAAAATACCGGAAAAGCGGATTTATAATGCATCGGGTATAAACTGCTTCATTTTACACAGAATTTATGTCCGATTTACGATTTACATCCTCTTCCTCTTTCCGCTGACGGACAGACCGACATTTTTTCACTGGAATGCCTCCTTTTTGTCCTAAAAAACATAAATTTACAGCAGAATCTGCATCCTCATTCATTTTTTACTTTACCATGAAAAAATACGGAACAAAACGTCACGCAAATAATATTCTTGCTCAGCTGGACATAATGTACCCTGCCGCCGCATGTGCTTTAACGTACGAATCACCACTTCAGCTGCTTATTTCGACTATTTTATCCGCCCAGTGTACCGACATCCGGGTAAATATGGTAACACCTGCCCTGTTCAAAAAATATAAAACTGCTGCAGATTTTGCCGCGGCCTCTCAAGAGTCGCTGGAAATGGACATCCGAAGCACCGGATTTTACCATAATAAAGCTAAAAACATCCGCGCCTGCTGTAAAATTTTAGCAGAAAAATTTGAAGGACAGGTTCCGCAAGATATGAAAACCCTCGTAAGTTTACCAGGAATCGGGCGAAAAACCGCGAACTGTGTTCTCGGAAATGCGTACGGACTCTCAGAAGGAATCACTGTCGACACACACGTTTTACGATTATCCCAGCGAATCGGTCTCTCCACCTCCTCCACGCCAGAAAAAGTCGAAACCGATTTAATGAAAATCATTCCTCGCGATAAATGGATTCTGGTCAGCCATCAGTTAATTTTTCTTGGCAGAGAACTCTGTCACGCAAGAAAACCAAAATGTGAAATCTGCCCTATTTCTGAATGTAAAAACAAAAAAAATCACGCCTCCTGATTTTTAATTCTAGATACAAAAATTTTATTTTCAAGTTTTCTTGCACATAAAACTTCTGCTTTCCTGACATCTCGAATTTTTCATCTAAAATAAAATCTGATTTTACCTAATTTCATTTTAGGTTTCCATTTTTACTGCCTCTCATTTATACAGGTTCTCCGTTAAATTTCCGTTTTGTACATCTCTAAAAGCAGAAAATTTCAGCCACTCTGCCGCCAGGGAAACAAAAATACCAGAAAAGCGAAAATTCATAGTGCATCAGGTATAAATTTCCGTTTTGTGCAGCTCTGGACACAAGTATTTTCAGCAAAAAATATCCTGCCGGTCAGCAGACAAAAAAAACGGAAATTATCATACAGAATTTATACTCCCCCTCCGACATCTTTCATATTCTGAAAACCAGCATAAATGCAAAAATCTATTATACATAAATATAAGTAGGTGAATCCCACTTTTTCATTTACACAGAAATCAAAAGTTCCTTTTTATGAATAAATACAAAAAATAAACACTTTACATAAAGCGTGAAAGTTTTTCTAGTAAAATAATTTTTAACAATTATTTCGATTTTTAGGATTATTACTGTTCTAACGACCAGTAATTTGCCGATTACTCCTGTATGTGGGTCTCCGACGGAATATTACGGAGCCTTACAGAAAGAAAATTAGGGAGGATTACTCGTGAAAGTGCATATGAAAAATATAAATCACGTACTGGTTTTACTGTTTCTGGGATTTCTGGCATTACCTTTTATGCACCAGAAGGTGCATGGACAGCACTCTGCTGTTCAGTATTCAGATTTATCTGCGGAGCGGATTTATCAAGAACAAATTATTTCAGACGTTCCAGTTTCTGGGACATCCAGCCAGGCGCAAGGAAATATACCTTCTTCACCAGAAACTTCTTATTCTTCACAGACGCCTAATTCTGTGATGTACCAAAACATGAATACGACTGTGGATTCTCCAGTATATCCAGGATATCCGGTATCTGGAACCACCATACCCGACGGTGCTGTACCCATCACCGAAGGATATAATTACAATAATTATCTCCGCCGGTCAAACATGATGCCATCACCGGATTATCCGCGTCACGGATATTCCAATAATAGTGTTACCCAGGAAATGTTTTCTGCCGAACTTCCTTCGACTCAGAGGCACCCGGAAACTCGAGATGAAATGGTACCGGAACGTGTGGGTCAGAATCCTCCGCTGAAACCATATCCTGAACAGGAATCGTACTCGTATTTTACGAATACAAAAACTTCTGTCAGTCCAGTCTGCCAGAGGTGTGGCGAAGGTTATGGAAATCCATATCTTTGGCAGGTAAACGCACATATTAAAATTCTTCACCGAGGAAAAGGAGATATGGAGAATTATCTCATT
Organism: Planctomycetia bacterium; assembly: GCA_030527015.1. Taxonomy (GTDB): domain Bacteria; phylum Planctomycetota; class Planctomycetia; order Pirellulales; family Thermoguttaceae; genus RGIG3701. The sequence continues at coordinate 30,551 of JAUNBR010000026.1, read as the reverse complement.
TTTAACTCTCTAGATACTCCCATCGGCTCCGGAAGTTCTTATACTGTCACGCCGGGACTCGTTTTCGGAATTACCAGATATTTAGGGCGTACCGCTGAGAATTTCGATATTTGGCTCGACCTGACTTTTGACGGTCTGTATCACTGGAACAGTGATGACGTACTGGTGGATAACAGGTTTTATGTAAACAGCCTTTTATCATACGTACCGGGATTAGGACCGGCAGTAGGGCCCGAATTCACAGATTCAAACGGTAACACAGGAAACCTGTATTATCCGAACATTTATAGTATGAAATATGACAGCTCTTATAATACGGGAGAAATCGCTTTCCGCATTAAACGCCGCGGCCGGCCTGACGCCCTGATCGGACACCCGAATGGCCGCTGGACACGTGAATGTCAAAAAGGTTTAACGTATACTCACCTGTTAGGTGTACGTTATGCGGAATTTGACGAATCGCTAGACTGGACTGGTTCTGCATATGAAACTAGCATTTATGAGGCTCCTCTGGCGACTGGAAACGCGATGGTAGACACCGAAAATAATTTCCTCGGATTACTCTTCGGAGGTGAGCTGACCGATAAACGCTGTATCTGGAGCTGGGGAATGAAATGGCGCTTCGTTACGGGTGTGAATATGATGCGCACAGATGTCTGCACCAGCAGTACACAGGCTTATAACCTGGGAGATGGAGACCTTTACAGTTATCGAACAATTTCCCATAAAAATGACATTTCATACCAAATTGAATGCGGCTTTTTCGCCACGTGTAAAATCCGCCCACACTTCATCCTAAGAATCGGTTACGATATTTCCTTCCTAGACCGACTCGCCCTGGTGGAAAATAATTTAGACCTGGATGTTTATGGTGACTCAAAAATTGACAACAAAAATCGAGTGATCATGCAGGGATTAACCCTCGGTGGTTCATTCGTCTGGTAAAAAATTCCATTTTACTTTATCGTGAGTAGCGAAAAAGTGTTTTCGCTGCTCTTTTTTTTACTCTCCGACGTATAATTTACTGACTCTGCTTTTTCATGGATTACAGACATATTTCCATGTACGATTTTTACTCTGCACTTCCTGCCAGCACAAAATGGAAAATTAATTGTCCGGACGGCACAAAATCTAATTTTTAAATAAATCCAAGTTTAAATTAATAGAATAAGTAATAAAATTAAAAAAAACACCTCGACTTTTTTCAAAAAATTGTTATAAATAACATATATCCTCATTTTATTATATGTACAGGTTCCTACTTTAAATTTCCATTTTCCGCAGCTCTGAAAACCGGTATTTTCGGCGGAACCAAAATACCGGCCTGTCGGCGGATATGGAATGTAAAAATTTACATATCGGTTCTCCAATAAATTTCCGTTTTCCTAGGAATGCGGGAACCATGGTGCGAAGTTCCGACGGTGGTAATGAAAACGAAAATCCAAAATGGAATGAGGATAATACCTCAGGGATAAATTAATTCCTCATAATTTTTCGTTTTATACACAGCCATAAAAATAAAAAGGCATTTTATACTCGATACACGATAAATTTCCGTTTCTCCGGAATTTTGCTTCGCTGAAAATGCCTGCTTTCAGAGCCGCAAAAAAAACTGAAATTTAAAGTGGAACCAGTATCTCCATCATGAAATGCTGGAACAGTATTTATTTATACCTGACACTTTATATAATTCCCCTCTCTGGCATTTTTGCTTCGCTGAAAATGCCTCGCTCAGAGCCGCACAAAAAGGAAATTTAAACGAGAACCAGAGTATAAAAAGAATTCGTAAAAGAAAAAAAGTCCGAAAAAAGCGGATTTTGATTTTTAACCATAAATATATAGGACACATATGAGTTCTGAACAGCAGTTTGATCCTAATTTGATTGAACAGACGAAACATCAGATACGTACGCTGGTGAATGAAATCACACAGCTGGCGAAATCAGATATTCCGGCGGAAGAGTTTTATTCCCAATTTTTGGAACGGGTGGTCGCGGCCATCGCGGCCACGGGAGGAGTAATCTGGACATTTTCAGAAGGTTCTGGCCTTTCGTTACAGACACAGATTAACCTGCGCGAAACCGGACTGGGGAATGATAAAGAGAAGATGCAGGAACATTCCCGGCTGTTATACCGAGCACTAAAACACACGGAGGGATTATTGGTGCCCCCACATTCTTCGACACAGGAAGAAGACGGCGTGGCGGGAAATCCCACAGGAAATTTACTGATTTTAGCTCCTCTGCTGACGGACATCGAGCTGGTGGGTCTGGTGGAGATATTCCAGCGCCCGGACACACCGGTTAACACCCAGCGCGGATACCTGCGTTTTCTGCTTCAGATGTGTGAGCAGGCGGTGGAGTTTATTAAAAATTCCCAGTTAAGGCATTTTTCTGATCGGCAGATGCTCTGGAGCCAGCTGGAGGAATTTACGCGGACGATTCATGAAAGTCTGGATCCGAAAGCCACGGCGTACACGATCGCGAATGAAGGACGCCGACTTATAGAGTGTGATCGGGTCAGCGTGGCGATTCGTTACGGAAGTAGATGCCGAGTTGTGGCGGTCAGCGGTCAAGATCTTTTCGATAAACGGTCGAATACGATTCGTCTGCTAAATAAACTTTCCACGGCGGTGGTCGCGGTGGAGGAACCCATGTGGTACACGGGCGACACCTCTAATTTCGCGCCTCAGGTGGAAAAAGCGGTCGACGCATATGTGGACGAGTCACACAGTAAAGCGGTGGCGGTCATTCCTCTGATTCCTCCCCTGCGGGAAGAAGACAGAGAAGATATAAAAAAACGTCAGGACATGAAGCGTGCACCGCTGGGAGCGCTGATTGTCGAACAAATTGAGAATAGTGCCGTTCAGACGAAATTACGTCAGAGAGTGGATGTCGTCGCGAAACACAGCTGCGCGGCCATGGCGAACGCTCTGGAACATAATAATCTGTTTCTCATGCCTCTGTGGAGGGCGATTGGCCGATGGTCATGGCTCGTGAAAGCGCGTACCCTGCCAAAAACGATCACCATTTCCATTCTGGTTTTAGCACTTTTCATTTCCCTTTTTATCGTACCTTATAAATATGAAGTAAACTCAGACGGACACCTCATTCCGGAGGAACGTCAGGAAGTTTACGCGAATATAGACGGAGATGTAATTGACGTGCTGGTGCATCATGGGGACGTCGTGAAAGGACCGATTTATAAAGAGAATATAAAACTGGATGAAAAAGGAAATCCCGTCGGGCTCATCTCCCAGCAGTCACATGCCGCACAGCGCAGGTTATTTGATCCGGATCAGTATATTTTGAAGAAGGGAACACCTCTGGTAAGGTTACGGAATTTGGACGTTTCCACGCAAATTGTAAAATTAACGGGAGACATTAACAGCACTTTAACGGAACGGAAAGCCGTGGAAGGTCTGCTGCTTATGGAACGCGGATTAAGCCGTCAGGACGCCATCCGCCAGGCAGGACGTCTGAATGAACTGGACCGGATGCTGGAAGCCTATAAAAAAGAAGCGTATTTATGGAGGGTGAAGGAGCGTAATCTAAACGTCTGTAGTCCATGTGATGGTGTGGTGGTAACTTTTGACGTAAGAGAAAATCTCATAAATCGGCCCGTGCAGCGCGGACAAGTTTTGATGGAAATAGCGAATCCTGAGGGAGAATGGATCGTGGAGCTTTACATGCCGGAACGCCGAATCGGCGCAATTCGCCTGGCGCAGATGGAAATGGAAAAAAAGCATCCCGACGGATGGGACGTGCCGAATGTAAGTGAACAGATGAATAAAAAATACCCAAAAGGTCTGGCCGTTACGTATGTTTTGGCCTCCGCTCCCGAAACAAAATTATATGGCCGGATTAAAGAAATTAGTAAAACGGCAGAAGTCATGGAAGAACGCGGAAATGTGGTAAAAATAAAAGTCGCGCTGGAAGAAAATGATAATATTCAGCGAAATATCGGTGCGTCTGTCAGCGGAAAAGTATACTGCGGCACCCGGCCGATCGGTTATGTCTGGTTTTCGGATGTAATCGCCTTTATTCGGCAAAAAATCATTTTCCGCTGGTTTTAAACTTTCATCATTCGGATATTTATATCCCGGATACGTTATTAATATTTTCATGTATACCTGGTTCCACTTTAAATTTCCATTTTTTAAAGCTCGGAAAGCAGAGATTTTCAGTGAAGCAAAAATACCAGAGAAGTGGAATTTTATCGTGCACCGGGCATAACATTTTCCGGCGGACTTTACTTCCGCTGAAAATGGCGGCGTTCAGAAACATGTAAAAATTAAAGGGAGAATGATTCTCCTTTAAATTGCCATCTTTGGAGGTCACGAAAGCAGGCAGCTTCAGAGAAGCAAAAATGCCAGAGAAGCGGAATTTTATCGTGCACCGGGCATAACATTTTCTTTCGGCGGTACTTTACTTCCGCTGAAAATGAAGGCGTTCAGAAACATGTAAAAATTAAAGGAGGAATGATTCTCCTTTAAATTTCCATTTTGGGAGGTCACGAAAGCAGGCATTTTCAGCGAAGCAAAAATACCAGAGAAGTGGAATTTTATTGTGCACCGGGCAAAACACTTTCTTTCGGCGGTACTTTACTTCCGCTGAAAATGACGGCGTTCAGAAACATATAAAAATTAAAGGAGGAATGATTCTCCTTTAAATTTCCATTTTGGGAGGTCACGAAAGCAGGCAGCTTCAGCGAAGCAAAAATGCCAGAGAAACGGAATTTTATCGTGCACCGGGCATAACATTTTCCGGCGGACTTTACTTTCGCTGAAAATGGCGGCGTTCAGAAACATGTAAAAATTAAAGGAGGAATGATTCTCCTTTAAATTTCCATTTTGGGAGGTCACGAAACAAGCATTTTCAGTAAAGCAAAAATACCAGAGAAACGGTAATTTATCGTGTATCGGATATTTTGTGTCTCGCGTGCAGAAACTCCGCATGCCGTGCGGCACGTGGAAATGCCCGTGGACAGGAACGTACGGAACAAAAATTTCAAAAAAACGGTTACTTACTCATTAAATCAAAAACTATAAATATAATGAAAAGATGTCTGATGTCTATAAAAAACATTTTTTTACCCTTTCAGGTCAAAAGTTTTATTCTCGTTCTCCTTCTGATTCTGCCACCGGCCTTCACTGGCTGTGACACGCTTCAGAAATTAATATCCTCTCCGGATGAAACTTCCACGACAAATATTTCTGACGTTTCGGAAAATACCGCAGATATTTCTGGCGCTCCAGTTTTATCTGATAATCCAGAGACTTCAGAACATGATCTCGCGGCACCTTTCGGAACCGGCACGGAAGAAAATTCAGAAAAATCCTCCGATGATTCCACTCTGAATCATGAAAATATTACGCCTTCAGAACAGCTCTCGACAAATAATTTCCCTGAATCCACTTTCGGCACGGAAAATTCTCCCACTCTGCTTCCTCCGTACACGGAAACAGATAACCACTCCGTTTTTGACAAAATGGCGAACGCCGGTGCGTCAACATATGGAATGACAGGTCATGTAAATCCCGAGTTGCGCGCTAAAGAACATTTCGTCCTACCTGTCATAAACACAGCAGACGCAGAAGGTTACGCCGCGAACACGAATGATTTAGGACGCATTACGCTCATCGAGGAAATCGAAGTACCGGCACAGGAAGCGGGGCAGCTGATCGAGCTGCATGTGCATGAAGGGGACAGTGTAAAATACGGAGCCACGCTGGCGAAAATAGATGACGACCAGGCAAAAATGGCAGTTACCGTCAGTGAAGCGAAACTGCGTACCGCGGAACAAAAAGCGGGAAATGATGTAAATGTTCGTTACGCACAGGCAGCGAAAGCTGTTTCGGAAGCAGAACTGGAACAGGCTTTTGAGGCGAATGCAAAAGTTCCGAACACGGTCACCCGGGCAGAGTTAAATCGTTTAGGACTGGCCGTCACGCAGGCCACGCTTCAGATCGAGCAGGCACGCCATGATCTGGAAGTGGCTAAAGAAGAAGTGGAAATTCAGAAAGCAGAACTGGCCGCCTCAAAACTTACTCTCCGACGACGTACGATTTCCGCGCCACAAGATGGAATCGTGGTGGAGCGTTATCGTCATCTCGGGGAATGGGTGAAGCCAGGTGATCCCATTTTAAGGCTTATTCGTATGGATGTAGTGCGGATTAAATTCACCCTGGACGTGGAATCCGTGCCCATGGCGACTGTCCGCGGACGAAATGTGGAAGTAAAAGTTCACACGCTGCCAAATCGCGTTTTTCAGGGAAGAGTTACTTTCGTAAATCCGGTTCTGGAATCTGGTACCCGGTATCAGGTCTGGGCGGAAATCCAAAATGAACAGGAAGACGGTTTCTGGCTTCTGAATTCAGGAATGCACGCCACGGCAGAAATAAAGTAAAAATTTTCATTTCCCAGAGTTTATGGCATCAGATATTCACGGTACCACTTTACCCACGGGTTATTTTTTCTCTCCTTTCCGTGCTAAAAACAGGGCACTTTATCCATCACGAAATATCTGATAAAGTAAATTTTATTGTGCATCAGAGATAAAATAATCCCCCCAAAAACAGGAAAACCACAAAAAGGATCCGATTTATATGGCGACTCTTTCTGACAGTCTCGTTTCCAGCAGCGCACGTATTTTGCCGATTCGGGTGCGTCCCGACCTGTCCGCAAAACGTGAACGTTATCTGGGGAAAGCGTACTGGGTGGTCAAAGATCCTGTCGGATTAAAGTATTACCGGTTTCAGGAAGAAGAGTACGCTATTTTAAATATGCTGGACGGAAAATCCAGTCTGGATCAGATCAAAAAACTTTTTGAAGAAACATTTCCCCCACAAAAAATCACGCTGGAAGACCTGCAGCAATTTATCGGTTCTCTGCATTCCAGCGGTCTGATTATTACCGCCGCCCATGATCAGGGACATCAGTTATATAATCGCTCCATCACAAGAAAACGTAAGGAGCGCCTGGCCGCGATGACAAATATCCTTTCCATCCGGTTTAAGGGTTTTGACCCGGAACGTCTTCTGAACGCCATATACCCTTATTTCCGCTGGGCATTTCATCCGCTGACCGTATTCCTCTGTGTCTGCATGATGTTCACCGCCGGAATCATGGTTCTGACACAATTTGATGTTTTTCGCTCTAAACTGCCTGCATTTTACGAATTTTTTACTCCAGAAAACGGACTCTGGCTGGCGGTGGTCCTGGGATGTACGAAAGTTATCCATGAATTCGGACATGGCCTAAGCTGCAAACATTTTGGTGGAGAATGCCACGAAATGGGAATCATGATTTTAGTACTCACACCCTGTCTTTACTGTAATGTCTCCGACTCATGGATGCTTCCCAGTAAATGGCGCCGAGCGGCGATCGGTTTCGCAGGAATTTACGTGGAACTTTTACTGGCGGCGATCGCCACTTTCCTCTGGTGGTTCTCGAATCCTGGCCTGCTAAATAATATCTGTCTTAATATTATGTTTATCTCCTCCGTCAGTACGATTTTTTTTAATGGAAATCCGCTGCTGCGTTATGATGGGTATTATGTTCTTTCGGATCTGATGGAAATCCCGAACATGCGGCAAAAAGCCTCCAGTATTTTAAATCGTAAAATGGGACAGTGGTTTCTTGGTCTGGAATATCCGGAAGATCCATTTCTTCCCCAGCGAAATCAGATGCTTTTCGCTCTGTACTCTGTCGCCGCGGTCTGTTATCGCTGGGTGGTTACCTTCTCCATCATGTTTTTTCTTTACAGCCTTTTTGATCATTATGAGGTTAAAATTATAGGACAGCTGATCATTCTTATGTCTTTATATGGACTGCTGGTCATGCCATTATGGAAACTAGGAAAGTTTTTTTACGTACCAGGAAGACTCGATAAAGTGAAAAAAACACGCTTTTATTTATCCCTGACGGGCGTTATCTTACTGCTTTCGTTCGTCTTTTTCGTCCCTCTTCCCTACAGGATTTTTGCACCTCTGGAAATTCAGCTGGACCGCGGAGATACCATTTTCGTCATGATTCGCGGCCAAATCGCGGAGATCTGTGTCCGGCCAGGAGATACGGTGGAAAAAGGACAAATTTTGGCAGTTCTGGAAAATAATGATCTTGAGCTGGAAATCAGCCAATTAATTCGGGAACAGGAACAGTTTACTGCTCAGCTGCAGACGCTCCAAAATCTGGTGGCAGACGGCGATCAAAAATCTGCACAGCAGATTCCTGCACTGGAGGAAGCTCTCGCGGCAGTACAGCAGCAAATTACGGAACGCCGTGAAGATCAGAGCCGATTAATTTTACGTGCCACACGCGCTGGAACAGTCATTCCTGCACAGATCAGAGAAAAACGTCCTGACACCACAGGAATGCTCCCCACCTGGAGCGGCACACCTTTTGACACCACAAATCGCCATGCTTATCTGGTGGAAGGAGACCCTTTCTGTATGATCGGAAATCCAAAAGAACTGAAAGCGTCTGTCGTTATTTCACAGTCCGATAAAGATTTTATTAGCCCAGGACATTCTGTGGATGTAAATCTGAATGAACTGCCTTTTCATAAATTTTCTGGAAAGGTAAAGGAAATTGCCGGGCAAGAAATGAAAGTCGTTTCATCACGTTTAACGAATAAAGCAAAAGGTGAAGTTTCCACAAAAACAGAACCAGACGGCACCGAGCGGCCACAGGAAACCTCTTATAAAGTGGATGTACCTTTAGATAATTCCGAGGATTTAATGCGTGTCGGACTGACGGGGCAAGCAAAAATTTATGTGGCTCCTCAGACGATCGCCCAGCGTTTCTGGCGCCTGATTTCAGAAACATTTAATTTTACATTATAGGGCGTCTTTCCGTCTCTAAACTTTTTATGTACTGGTTTTATATCCGATACATTATAACTTTCCGCTTCCCGACTTTTTATTTCGCTAAAAATACCGCTTTATA
>JAUNBR010000026.1:0-21503 GCA_030527015.1 Planctomycetia bacterium | reverse complement strand
GTTTCGCTGAGAACGTCCCGTTTTCAGAGGTGCGCACAAAATGGAAATTTAAAGTGGAACCAGTATAAAAACCCGGACACATTATAACTTTCCGCTTCCCGACTTTTTATTTCGCTAAAAATACCGCTTTATACCCGATGTACATCATTTTCCGCTTCTCCGGCCGCCGACAGACATTTTTGTTTCGCTGAGAACGTCCCGTTTTCAGAGGTGCGCACAAAATGGAAATTTAAAGTAAAATCAGTATTTTTTGTTTTTAGCAGCTACATATGTACTGTACACTTTTTTGTAAGGAAAAAATCCAGAAAAATGATTTTTTGCTGTGTATATCACGTAAAACGTGATAAAATATAAAAAATTTCACGTATCCAGAATAAAAAGTTTCCCGACTCTTGCGTTCATTATAAAAAAATAGTAAAATAAAATGTGATTTTAGAAATGGTCTAAAAAACTCTGTTTTAAAATTCCGTACTGAGATCCTATAAAATCCAGTTTTTCTCATGCTGGAACAGGCAGTCAGAGATAATGTAAATTTAAGTCCGTTTCGCTTTAAATTTCCGTTTTCATATGGTCACAAAAATGGGTTTTTAGTCCCGCCTGCAGCAGTCCGGGAAACGAAAATACCGGCATACCTGTCGGCGAATGGCGAAGTGAAATTTATAGTGACCCCGATATAAAACCACTTCTGAACAAACATTTTTTATTTTCATTTCACGTGCTCTCAAAAGAGAATATTTTTTTTAGTATATGACATGCGGCACAGTGAAATTTATATCTGACGAACTATAAATTTCCGTTTTCCTTGTCTGCCGACAGGCCGGCATTTATATTTCGCTAAAAATACCTGCTTCAGAGCCGCACGAAACGGAAATTTAAAGGAAAATCCCTATAAAGTGAAAATGATCGTGTACCAAAAAGGCACACAGGAATTATAAACCCGATTTTATCGGTAACAGGAAATTTTATTTTTTGAGGTATATTTTTTTGAGGTATGTGAGTGAATATTTTTATGAAAAAAATGATTCTGTATTTTCTGTTAATTTCTCTAGGAAATTTTTGGGTATCCTCTTTTTCTGAAAAATGTTATGCACAGCTTTCTACTTATGCGGAGCCGACGAATAAGTTTATTCAGAGACGAGATAAGTATCTGAAAGAATATCAGGATAAATTAAATGCGCTGGCTCAAAAATGTAACTCACAGGGACTAAAACGGGAAGCAGAAATTACGCAAAAATGGCTTTCTTCTCGATCTGCCGATAAAATTTTTGTTGCCGTATTACCCACAGAATATAATCCGTCTTTAACGGGTAAGAATCCGACTCCTGAACAGCTGAAATGGGAAGAGGAGTTTACCGATCTTCGTAAAGATGCCAGTAACTTTTTTTATAAACAGGCACAGCTGGCCGTGGATGCAAAACATCCTTCACTGGGTTTTGACCTTTTAATGGACGCTCTGCGTGAAAATCCCGATCATGCCTCGGCAAGAAAAATCGTCGGATTTCAAAAATATCAAAATGAATGGCGTACTGCTTATGAAGTGCGTCAATTAAAAAAACGCCGAGTAAAACATCCAAAATTTGGCTGGATTCCTAAAAATCATGTCGAAAAATACGAGCAGGGTCAGCGTTTTTATAATAAAAAATGGATTTCTAAAGAAGAAGATGCGGCAGCACATCAGGATATTAATAATGGCTGGATCATCGAAACCGCTCATTACAGTATCTGCACGAATCACAGTCTGGAAGAAGGGGTAAAACTCGCAGATGAACTGGAATCTCTTTACCGAGTCTGGAAACAGCTCTTTTTGCGTTATTTTGCTTCAGAGAAAGAAGTAACTCAGCTTTTTGCTGGAAAAGGCGCACTAAAATCCACTTCACGGAAACATAAAGTCGTTTTTTTCCGCTCAAGAAATGATTATATCTCCACGCTGGCCAGCCGAAATCCTAACGTCCAGATGTCTTCCGGAATTTATATTATTTCCGCAAAACCTCAGGAACCGGGTGTGGCATATTTTTATTATGAACCTGGAAGTGACCGACGAACCATGTTTCATGAGGCCACTCACCAATTATTCGCTGAAGTCCCTCAGGAAATCGCAAAAAGTGTCGGACGAAATCATAATTTTTGGATCGTAGAGGGAATCGCCACTTACATGGAAACTCTCGCTCATGAACCCGGATACCATGTTTTAGGCGGATTTAATGACCAGCGCATGATGGCAGCAAGACTCCGTTACTGTAAAACCAAATTTTATATTCCTTTAACGAAATTATGCTCCATGTCTGCAGCGGAATTTCAGGGACACCCGAAAGTCGCCCAGCTTTACAGTCAGTGTGCCGGCTTAACTCACTTCATGATTTATTATAAAAACGGAGAGTATCGGGACGGTCTGGTGGAATATCTCAGAACCGTATACCGTCAGGAGGATACGCCTCAGACACTGTCTAACATTCTCTCAAAATCTTATTCCGAACTGGATAAAGAATATGGCCAATTTATTTCACAGCAAAAAACGGTGCTAAACGAACTGGATTTTCGCAAAAGATAATCTCCTGTCATCTCCTCTTCCGCTTTATGCTGGATTTCCTGAAATTTCCGTTTTACGTGGCTCTGAATTCCAGATATTTTCCTGGATTCTGCCGGCGGAGAAACAAAAATCCCGGTACATCTTTTGCCCGACAGAGGAAATTAGAATTTATGGTTCACCGTGTATATACTGGTTCCACTTTAAATTTCCATTTTGTGCGGTTCTGAAAGCAGGCATTTTTAGTAAAATAATGCCAGAGAAGCGGAATTTTATAGTGGAACCAGTATATTATGTACCGTATATAAAAACGAAATCCTTTCATTAAAATCATGCATTTCGTTTTTGAAACACTTCCTCTAAAAAATCTCTGAATCCATCTTTCTGTAATTCTTTTTCCGTGCGAAACTGAAATTTTAACCAGTCACAATTTTTTTGTCGGCCATCACACTCTGGCTGAAAACCATACGGCGCGATTCTTCCCTGCGGAAATGCATTTTTCGGACAGCGGATTTCCAGATACACCGCATCTGGTTTTTTGGTTAAAATCCGCGCCCAGTATGTTTTATCACCGGCAGGAGTCACCGGCACAATTACTTTATTCGTCCATCCCCATTCAGCATCCGGCGCCACATGCTCTATCATGGACACTAAATTTTGCAGCACACCTACATTCCATTCTCGTTTTCCTGTCGTAAGCGTACCCCGTGCCTGCTCATGCCATTTACGCCCAAGTTTTTTCCAGGGTTTAAACTCGTCAGGATCCTCTTCCATATTCTGAATCAGTTTAAAAAAACCATCCACTGCCTGATCAAAAAAAGCCCAGAATTCCGGCCGATTCACTTCTTCCCAGTAATGTACTTTTAGTTCGATTTCCTGAAATGCACCGCGATCATCCACCACCCTCACCCGCGGCACGGTTCCATAAAGCGGTAACTCCGTCATCTCATTCAGCGGTTTTAAGTTCAGCTGCTCAACGAGAGTTTTCGGATCAAAAGTTTTTTTCGCCACACGTAAATTCAGCTTTAAAAGCCATTCGTCACACGTCCGAATATCCAGAAACCATCCAAGAGATTTTTTACTTCCATGAATCCGGACCATATTTCGGTCATTCCAGTCGATTTCCAGAGCATCTTCTGCTTCCACACGACGAATCACTTCTTCCAGTATCCGCACATCCCATTTAGCAGGCGTAAAAACCGGTACAGGAACATCTGACAAAACATCAGAGCGCGGAACTTTCTTTCCCCCTCCTTTTTTATAATCCTTTAATGCACTACTCGCCCTGCCCTGCGTATGCCAGCGTAACCCATCCGTCTCCCACGGCATTTTCGCATCCATACTAATAATTAAATCGTTTTCCGAAGGTTCTTCCTCCCGGCTTTCTTTCTGATCTTTTTCAGAATCATAAATTTCTCGTATTTCATATGGCCCCGCTTCTAAAACAGGACCAAGAATTTCACCCGTATATGACCGCCACATAACAGATTCCGTCCCGTCCACTTTTTTCTTCCGCCGCCGTGATTTCTTCTCCATATCCTCCGCCGCCAGCTGCGCATACATAACGACATCTTCCGGTGTCCCTGCCGTCACGACATACCCTCCGTTTTCACCTGCTTCCGGCCCCAGCTCTATCATCCAGTCTGCCACTTTTAGAACATCCGTATTATGCTCGATCACCAGAACCGTATTCCCCAGATCCACCAGCCGATTCAAAACATCCAATAATTTTCGTAAATCGTCAAAATGTAAACCTGTCGTCGGCTCATCCAAGATATAAAGTGTTTTTCCCGTATCAGGCCGCGAAAGCTCCGCCGCGAGTTTCACACGCTGTGCCTCACCTCCAGAAAGAGTCGTCGCCGACTGCCCCAGGGTAATATAATCCAGACCCACATCACAGAGTGTTTTCAGAATATGACGAATCTTTGGCACATTCTGAAATAACATCATGGCCTCCGCACACGTCAGGTTTAGCACATCAGCGATCGAATACCCGTGAAATCTCACCGCCAGCGTTTCCGCATCATACCGCTGTCCGCCACAGGAATCACACGTCACCCATACATCCGGAAGAAAATGCATTTCGATTTTTAACTCCCCGTTCCCTTCACATTTTTCGCACCGTCCCCCAGGCACATTAAAACTAAAACGCCGCGCAGTAAATCCTCGCAGTTTCGACTCAGGAAGCTGCGCATATAAATCACGAATATGATCAAAAACACCCGTGTAAGTCGCAGGATTCGAACTGGGAGTCTGCCCGATCGGCTGCTGATCCACCTCTATCACTTTATTAATAAACTGAATTCCACGAATCGTCGCATACGCTCCCGGCTTACGTCCCGCACGGTGCAGCTGTCTGGCCAGAGCCGCATAAAGAATATCATCCACCAGCGTACTTTTACCACTTCCGCTGACTCCCGCCACCGCCGTCAGCGTACCCACCGGAATGCGAACATGAATATCCTTCAGGTTATTTTCCCGCGCACCCACGATTTCCAGCCACTCCTGCCCTGCCTGAGCAGACACCTGCATTTTCCTCCCAGCCTTCCGCGACAGTTCTTGCTTTTTCGCCAGCACAGGTTCCATCCGCCGATTTAATGGAATGGGAATCCCCTTCTTTCCCGCCAGATATGGACCCGTTACTGATTTTTTTTCTTTCTGAAGCTGTTTCGGAGTTCCCTCACCGACGATTTCTCCGCCCCAGTGTCCCGCTTTCGGACCAAAATCCAGTACCTGATCCGCGCTGGCGATTACCTCTTTATCATGCTCCACCACCAGCAGAGTATTCCCTAAATCACGTAACCGATGAAGTGCTGAAATCAGTTTTTTATTATCCCGAGGATGCAGACCGATCGTCGGTTCATCCAGCACATAAAGCACCCCACATAAACCACTTCCCACCTGTGCAGTCAGGCGAATACGCTGCATCTCCCCACCAGAAAGAGTCGGCGCGCTGCGCCCCAGCGTAAGATACTCCAGACCCACATCCATCAAAAATTGTAAGCGGTTTCTTACTTCACGAATTAACTCGCCCGCAATTTTCTGTTCCGCAGACGTGGGCTTCCATCTCTTAAAAAAATCCAGCGCAGCATCCAGCGACATTTCACAAATTTCATCCAGTGTGCGTCCGTGCACACGTACCGCCGCCGCATCATCCCTTAACCGGCTCCCGCCACACTCCGGACACGGAGCATCCGCTAAGAAACTGTCCAGCCGAGAACGTAATGTCGGCACCATCCGTGACGCTTCCTCCACCACCGACATTAACCCCTTAAACTGAAACTTAAACTCTCCAAACTTCTTTTTCTTTCCGTCCGACGAAACGGTAAACCACCTTTCCCCTGTTCCTCTCTGCAAAATCCGGCGGTATCTTGACGCCAGATGCTCATACGGTACGTCCATGGGAATTTCCATTTCCCGACAGAATACCTGCATCATTTCATACGCCAGTGAATTATTCTCTCCAGGCCAAAGTAAAATCGCACCTTCACGCAGTGATAATTTTACGTCCCGCAAAAGAATAGCAGGATTCGCGCCCATCTGCACTCCCAGTCCTTCACAGGTCGGGCACCATCCCAGCACACTATTAAAAGAAAAATTCGCCGGAGTAAGCGGCTCAAAACTCCTTCCACACGACTCACACACAAAATGCTGACTGTGGGTCTGCACATTCCAAAACGTTTCGGGTCTCTGCACATCCACCTCCAGCACACGCAGCGTACCCGCGCCGATCGCCAGCGCCTGCTCCACACTTTCCGCTATTCTGCTGCGCGAATTCCTGTCACTACGTATTTCCACACGGTCCACGATAACTTCCACTTCATGCCTGCGCCGACGATCCATATCCGGCACATCCTCCAGATCATATATTTCTCCGTCTATTCTTACACGTAAATACCCGCTCTGACGTAATTCTTTCCAGAGGGTTTCATATTTTTGCCCCGACAAAATCTGTTTCGGTGCCAGTAAAATTAATCGTGTTCCTGACGGATAATTCATTACGCGATTTATGATTTCATCCGTCGTCTGCGTGCCAATTTTTTGATGACAGTCTGGACAGTACGGCTCCCCAAGACGCGCAAAAAGTATCCGCAAGTAATCATAAATTTCCGTAATCGTCCCCACCGTGGAACGTGGAGAATTACTCGCCCGTTTCTGCTCGATCGCGATCGCCGGCGACAGTCCTTCTATTCTTTCCACTTTTGGTTTTTGCATCTGCCCAATAAATTGTCGCGTATAACTGGAAAGACTTTCGACATACCGCCTCTGGCCTTCCGCATACACCGTGTCCATGGCGAATGAACTTTTTCCACTTCCGCTGGGACCACAGCAGACCGTTATTTTATCTCGCAGCACATCCACCGTCAGATCTTTCAAATTATGCTGACATGCCCCTTCCACATGAATGTGATGACTGCCCGGCATCATTTTTTTGTTCTTCGCTGTTTTGTCGAAAACCTCCCTTTTTTCCGCTCCCTTTTCACCTTTTAGTTCTTCGAATTTCTCATTTTCCTTCTGCTGAACGCCCCTTCTCTTACCAGAAAGTATCTCCATTTTTCCAGCTTTTTTTGATACATTTACCGTATCCCTGGCTCCTGGATTTTTCCCAAGATACTTTCGTAATTCCACCGCCGCACGAGTTTCCTCTATTCTTTTTTGAATATCCTCATCACGACATAATACCTTTTTTAATGCCACACCGGTATAAGACTCTGGTATCTGCGCAACTTCTCCCGGTGTACCCTGTGTGACAATTTTTCCGCCTCCATTTCCTCCCTCAGGGCCAAGATCTATTACCCAGTCTGCTGTTTTAATCACATCCAAATTATGTTCCACCACCAGCACCGTATTTCCTGCGTCCGCGAACTGGTGCAGTACACGCAGCAGCAGCTCTATATCCGCGAAATGCAGACCAGTCGTCGGTTCATCTAAAATATAAAAAGTTTTACCCGTGCTAATTTTTACCATTTCCCGCGCCAATTTAATTCGCTGCGCCTCACCGCCAGAAAGTGTCGTCGAAGACTGCCCCAGTTTCATATAACCCAGGCCCACTTTTCGAAGTGTCTCCAGCTTCTGATAAATCTTCGGGATATTCTGAAATACATCACATGCCTGTTCCACATCCATATTCAGGACATCTGAAATGGAATATCCCTTAAAAAGTACTTTCAGGGTTTCATGGTTAAAGCGTTTTCCTTCACAGACCGGACAGGTCACCCATACATCCGCAAGAAAATCCATTTCCAGTTTATTTGCCCCGTTTCCCTGGCATGCGTCACAGCGCCCCCCGTCCACATTAAAACTGAATCGTCCTGGCTTAAATCCTCTCTGACGCGCATCAGGAAGTTCCGCATACATGGAACGAATTTCGTCAAAAAGTTTAATATATGTCGCCGGATTACTGCGTGGCGTACGGCCGATCGGCGACTGATCGATCGCGATCATTTTATTCAGATATTCCAGTCCTTCCACCGATGAAAATTCCCCGGGTGTTCCCAGGCCATGATTCAGTTCTCGGTTCAGTAACTGCTTCAAAATTCCATTCACCAAAGAACTTTTTCCGCTTCCACTAACACCTGTCATACAGATAAATTTTCCCAGCGGAAATTCCACATCTATATTTTTCAGATTATTATGACTGGCCCCACGAATCACCAGCGATTTCCCCGTCCCTTTACGTAATGTTTCCGGCACAGGTATTTTTCGCCGCCCTGACAAAAATTGCCCCGTCACACTCTGTTTCGCCTTCAGAACATCTTCCACATTTCCTTTCGCGACAACTTTTCCGCCATGAATACCCGCACCCGGTCCAAAATCTATTATTTCGTCTGCCGCCAGCATGGTGTCCTCATCATGCTCCACCACGACCACCGTATTTCCTAAATCCCGCAGCTGTTCCAGCGTTCCCAAAAGTCGGTTATTATCCCGTGGATGCAGGCCGATCGAGGGTTCATCCAAAATATATAATACCCCCACCAGGCCGCACCCGACCTGCCCGGCTAAACGAATTCTCTGCATTTCCCCTCCAGAAAGTGTCGGCGCGGTACGAGAGAGCGCGAGATACTCCAGACCCACATCTTCAAGAAAACCCAGACGCCCACGAATCTCTTTCAGAACATCCTCTGCGACATACGCCAGCGTGGGTTCCAGCACAGGACGCGTAAAAAACTGAATCACTTCACTTATCGGGTGAGCACACAGGTCTGGAAGAGACCACCATGTAATTTCACTTTCAGTAAAACCATAACTCCCTATTTTTATGGCCCGTGCCTGGGGATTCAGACGTTCTCCTCCACAAAAACCGCACCGACAAACATCCATGTATTTTTCTAAACGCCGCTTCATAATCCGACTGTTCGTGGAACGGTACTGTGAAAGAAGCATGGGAATCACGCCTTCATACGTACCCCCCCATTTCTGACCATTCGGGCCCGCACGCCATGTAAATGTAATATGTGCACTTCCGGTACCGTAAAGAATTTTCTCACGAACTTTTTTCGGCAGATCTCTCCACGGTGTCTGCAGCACACTCCCTGAGGAAAGATCATATGTCCGTTCCAGATACTCCGCCATTCCTTTATAAATCACACGCCGCCAGCGTCCAAGATCATTCCACGAAGGAATCAGCTCAATACAATTTTTCTGAAAAGATTTCCTGTCATCCGGAATAATTTTTTTCGGATCAAAAGTATATACCTCTCCCAGACCATCACACTCCTGACACATCCCCTGCGGACTATTAAAACTAAAAAGCTGAGGAGACGGCGGCTCAAAATTTAACTGGCATTCTGGACATGCATATTCACTGGAAAGTACCATTTCAGGAAAAGATCCTGCACTCAGCTTTCCTCTGCGCGTGGACACACTCCCCTCTGCCTCATCCGGAACCACGATCAGAGAATTATTCCCCACACGTAATGCGGTCTCCACCGCTTCCGAAAGACGTCCGCGACTTTCCTGTGAAATGGTCAGCCGATCTATTACCACTTCTATAAAATGCCGCATCTGACGATCCAGATTTAAATCCTCTGCCAGATGAACGACTTTCCCATCCACTCGGGCACGGACAAAACCCTGCTTCATCAGATCATAAAAAAGATCTTTATATTCACCTTTTTGGCCACGAATACGCGGAGCCAGTATCAGAATTTTCGTTCCCTCTGGTAAAGCCTGAATCCGAGTGAGAATCTGCTGACGCGTCTGCGCCGTTATTTTTTTTCCACACTGGGGACAGAACCCTGTTCCCACACGTGCATAAAGTACACGCAAAAAATCATATATCTCTGTAATGGTACCCACCGTGGAACGTGGATTATGACTGGTCGTTTTTTGCGCGATGGAAATGGACGGACTTAAACCAGAAATAAAATCCACATCAGGTTTCGCCATCTGACCCAGGAAATGCCGTGCATGACTGGACAGACTTTCCACGTATCTCCGCTGACCCTCCGCGTACAGTGTATCGAAAGCCAGGGAACTTTTCCCACTTCCGCTGACTCCCGTAAAGCAGATCAGCCGATTCCGCGGTAATATAAGGCTTACGTCCTGTAAATTATGTTCTCGTGCACCTTTTATCTGAATATCTTCTGGTAACATGTGAAGATTTCATCCTTCCCAAATTATTTATATAAAGTGAATCAAAAATTGTTCTCTTTTAAAAAAGTAGAATTTAGACATTATATTCCTGAACGCTAAAAAAGTCAATTATGGATAACAAAACTTAATAAAATTTCTTTAAATGTTTCGTTTTTATTTACCGTAACTATACTGGTTCCAATTTAAAATTTCGTTTTGTGCGGCTCTAAAAGCAGGCTTTTTCAGCGAAGCAAAAAAGCCGGGGAAGCTGAATTTTATAATGTATCGGGTATAATAATAATTTTCTTCATATACATACACGAAGATTTTTGTTAATAATCTTTCCATGGAAAGTTATAAAAGTTAAAAGAAAAATGTTAAAATGGATAAAAAACAAAAAATTCATCGTGGAAATATTTTCTCTTATGACTTTTCATAAATGGATTCTCGTGTTATAATAAAACAGTATTTTAAACTCGACGTACTGTAAATTTCCACTTTCCAGACATTTTATGATACATGAAATGCCAGCTTTCAGAGCCGCACAAAATGGAAATTTAAGATGGAATCTGCACTATAAAACCTTATCAAGATTTTTGTTTATTTTTCATTCTTAAAGAAAATTCCCATGACTGATTCCCGTTCTCCGATTTCTGATAATTTTTTTGAAAGTCTTTCTGTGGAAGAAAGAATACTCCGTCTGCGTGAAGAAATTAAATATTATAATCATAAATATTATAATGAATCCATTTCGGAAATTTCAGACCGGGAATTCGATGAACTTTTATCTGAGCTTCAAGAATTGGAGGAACGGTATCCAGAATTTTCCACACCAGACTCTCCCACTCAGCGTGTGGGAGGAAATGTAACAGATGAAAAATTGGCCGTGTTTCATCGGACGCCCATGCTTTCGATCGAGAATGCAAAAACGGAAGGGGATGTCTGGAAATTTGCAGAGAAAGTCCAAAAAGAACTGTCCGAAACAGAAAAACCGCAGTGGGTGCTGGAGCTAAAAATAGACGGAGTGGCCGTTTCTGTAATTTATAAAAATGGAATTCTCGTTCAGGGTATTACGCGTGGTGACGGACGGAAGGGGGATAATATCACGGAAAATGTCCGCACCATCCACGATATTCCTTTACGTTTAACGCCCACACCTGGCGCACCGCCGATTCCTGAAACTCTGGAAGTCCGTGGAGAAATTTACATGACGAATTCTGGTCTGGCACACTGGAATGAGCTTCAAAAAGAGAAGATAAATAATGGTGAAAATGGTGAAATTTTCGCGAATCCCCGAAATGCGGCCTCTGGGAGCATAAAACAAAAAAGTGCCCGTGAATGTGCTCGGCGGCCTCTGCGTATGTTTTGTCATTCTGCCGGGAATCTGTCCGGCCTTCCATTTCAGACACATACAGAATTTCTTGAAGCACTCCGTCTCTGGGGGTTTTCCATCACGCCAGATGTAAAAGTTTTTTCAGATATTCATGACGCCGTGAATTATGGAAAAGAGCGTCTGGAAAATGCTTATGAATATGATTTCGAAATAGACGGAATGGTTTTAAAGGTAAATGATTTCGCGCAGCGGAATAAAATCGGTTTTACTTCTAAATATCCAAAATGGGAAATCGCATTAAAATTCAAAAAATATGAAGCGGTAACCCAGCTGCTGGACATTTCCGTTCAGGTGGGAAAAACGGGTGCCATTACGCCCGTGGCGGAGCTGGCCCCAGTGCAGCTGGCAGGAACCACCGTTTCCAGATCATCTCTGCATAATGCGGACGAAATCCGTCGGAAAGACATTCGTATCGGGGACTGGGTGGTCGTGGAAAAAGCTGGAAAA
Organism: Planctomycetia bacterium; assembly: GCA_030527015.1. GTDB lineage: Bacteria > Planctomycetota > Planctomycetia > Pirellulales > Thermoguttaceae > RGIG3701. The sequence goes on along the minus strand of JAUNBR010000026.1, from coordinate 9,564 downwards.
ATCATTCCTCATGTGGTTCGTGTGGAACTCCACCTGCGTGACCGTGAACTGCCTGTTTATCAGTTTCCCTCCGTCTGCCCGGTCTGCTCAGAACCTCTGCAGCAGGAAGACGGAGAAGTATTTATTCGCTGCGTAAACCGTCACTGCCCGGCACAACTCACCGAAAAAATCCGCTTTTTTGGCAGCAGAAGTGCCATGAATATAAAAGGTCTCGGTGACCGACTGGCCACTCAGCTGGTGGAGAAAGGTTATATTAAAAATTTTGCTGATATTTATTCTCTGGAAGAAAAATATAAACGTGGGGAAATCACAGGAATCGAGCGTTTTTCACCTGAAAACAAAAAAACAAAAAAAAATACTTTAACGAATACTGCTGCCCGTATAAATTTTTCAGACGAAACAAAAAATGGCGAAACAAAAAACTCTGAATCAGTAAATTATGCACGGAACATCTCCGAAACACTTCAGGAGTCTTCCTTCCAACAAAATATTTTTGATTTTTTTAATGAAGAAAACCCCATTCCTGAAGCAGAAGATTCTGAGAAAAACCATAAAAACATAACGGATCCTAAACGCGCCATAAACAGCGCACCTCCCATAACCGTAACCATTCCTCGGATGGCAGAAAACCTTTTTGCTGAAATCACCGCCAGTAAAAATCGTGGACTTTCGCGAGTTTTAACCGCTCTTTCCATTCCTCATCTGGGAGAAGAAAGTGCCGCTCTGCTGGCCGAACATTTCCGCAGCATGAAAAATCTGCTGGCGGTAAATGCTGAAGAATTGGCCGCCGTGGACGGAATCGGGCCGATTATCGCGCAGAGTGTCTGGAATTACCTGCACAGCGAAGAAGGCGAAAATCAGATTACCGCGCTGACAGACGCCGGGGTTTTCATGGAATTTATAGACGAGTACGGTCTATTCACGAATCTCTCGCAGGAACATCATAACACAGCGCACGACGATACTTCAGAAAAACCTCTGGCAGGAAAAGTAATCGTCGTCACGGGAAAAATGGAGCACTACGCTCGAGAAGAACTCGAGATACTTATCAAAAAATCCGGGGGAAAAGCCACTTCTTCCGTCTCCTCTAAAACAGATTTTGTAGTCGCAGGCGCCGACGCAGGAAGTAATAAACTTATCCGCGCACAGGAGTTAAATATCCCTGTTTTAACTGAAGAAGAATTTCAAAAACTTTTATTTCCAGAAACACAGGAAACCCAAAAAAATCACGGGACCTGAAATTTTTGTATACTAGTTCCACTTTAAATTTCCGTTTTGTGCGGATTTACACTCTGGTTCTCGTTTAAATTTCCATTTTATGCAGCTCTGAAAGCCGCCATTTTCATCGAGTAAAAACAGTCTGCGAAGCGAAATTTTATTGTGTATCAGGTGTAAAAAAGCAGGCATTTTTCGCCCTGTATCCTGATGACAGGAAAGTAAAATACTGGCCTGTCGGCAGACCGGGAAACTGGAAATTTAAAGGAGAACCTCTTATATCATGGATCGGTCATTAAAAATATTATGAGCATCATTAAAAAATTTCCCATTTATCTTATTCGCGTGGGAATGGGTTACGCGACGATTTCCACTCCAGATTCATCTGAAGATTCCCCGAAATATGCTGTTCTTCTTTTTTCTGAAGAAAATTATGCCGAGGATTTTCTTACCTCCGCAGAACTCGAAAACGCCGAAGTGCGTTACGTCCGGGATGAGCGTGAACTGGCACGTGTACTGGTGCCTCAGCCGAAACCGGTAACTTCTGTCGTGCTGGATGCAAAATTTGAATCTGACGGCCAGCATCTTTCCATGACATGCATTTCCATTCAAGACATGCTGACAAAACATTTATTGAAAGCACGCTGTCCGTGGGATTATCCTGTTTACTTTTTGGAGATGCCAGATGGTAATTTCGCTGGAATTCGCGCCGTGGTACCCACCGAAAAGCCTAAACCCGAAAACCTCTCAGACAGTCATACACACAGCGAGATTAAAAATGAAGCACCCAAAACAGAACACACTTCCTCATGTGAAACACCGAATCACACTTCTCTGGAAGTGAAAATGGAAACTCACGCCGGCACGAAAATGGAAAATATCGTCGCGCTTTTTACATCACACCAAAAAGCGAAAGAATACCGCCAGCGTATGAAAAAGGCCTCCGGCATTCAGATTTTCGCCGTGCACACACCGATCAGCCTGTGTGAAATTTTACAGGAAATGAACGGAAAAGTTTACGCAGTCGCGCTGGATCCGACGATCGACGAAAACGGCATCCATAAAACGCCACAGTGTCTGACGACAGAAAAATTCCTCGCCACATTTTTATTATACTGATTCCACTAATTTCCGATTTTCGTCAGAACTTTTTTAGGCATTTTGCACCCGATACACGATAAATTTCCGTTTCCTCGGAATTTTGCTTTACGGAAAATGTCTGCTTTTAGAGCCACAAAAAACGGAAATTTAAAGTGGAAACAGGATATATCAGAAACACTTTTTTCAGTACACACATCCCCCGAATTTATGAAAATGCAAAAACGGTTCTGGTATTTTCGAAACACGCAAAATATTATAGCGGATGCACTACAAAATTCCGTTTTCTCTGTCCGCCGACAGGCCAGCATTTTTACTTCCCTGCCCGCCCAGAAACTTATTTCCAGAAACGCACAAAACGAAAATTTAAAGGAAAGCCAGTATAAGATTCCATGACAGATTTTAACATTCACACCTGGCAGTGGCTGATGTCTCCGGAAGCGGAGTCTTTTTTTCGTGAAGTGAACACGTTTCGTTCCCGGGATAAGAAAACGGATCCGTACCGACTGACGATTTTCCTCCGTGAAAAGTGTGGCCTTTCCCCGGAACGTGCCGCGGCAGTCGTCTCACAGACGGAATTACGCCACCGGGCAAAACGAAAATTTCCATCCGCCGAAAGCATGTTTTTCACACCCGTCGGCCTGGAACAGAGCACCGACGCTTTTATCGCCGCGTATAAAGCCTCTCGATTTCCGCCAGACGTTCTCGTGGCGGATCTCTGCTGTGGAATCGGCGGTGACCTGATGGCTCTGGCGCACCGTGGCCCCGTTCTCGGTCTGGAGAAAGACCCGATCATCGCCACCGTGGCAGCAGAAAATCTCAGAACTTTATCTTTCACGCAGAATCCTCATAAATATCATGTTCTGTGTGATGACGTTTCGTATTTCCCGGACGCATTCCCTCCTGAAAAAATCGCCTTCCTTCATCTGGATCCTGACCGCCGCCCCGCGGGAATTCGATCCACCCGAATGGAATTTTTTTCACCCTCCGAAGAAGTTTTAGATCACATCTTTCTCGGCCGAACGCTCTGCGCCGTGAAACTGGCTCCCGCCACGACACTTCCTGAAAAATGGTCTCGGAACGCCGAACTGGAATGGATCGCCCGGGACGGTGAATGCCGGCAGTTAGTCGCCTGGATTTTTTCTCCCCGAAATATTCCCTCCGAATCTTTATCGTCCGAAATCGAGAACATTCCACAGGAAGAACAAAAACCATATGATTTTTCATTTCACGTCGGAATGCACCGCGCCACGATCATCGCTCCCGACCAGCCCTCCGTTTTAGGAACGATCGTCGGATTTCCTGACTCACACATTCCTCTCTGCCCGGCACCGAAAAAATATATCTTCGACATAAACCCCGCCGTTCTGGCCGCAAAACTCACCGCGGAACTCACACGCCGGCACTCCCTGCACGCCTTTTTAGACGACATCCCTTACCTTACCGGCGACCACCCCATCACCTCGGACGCCGCTTTAAGCTGTTTCCAGATTTTAGAAATCCTTCCTTTCGACAAAAAGCACGTGACCGCCGCCATCAAAAAGCTCGGCTGGGGAACGCTCGAAATCAAAAAACGCGGCGACACTCCCACTCCGGAAGACGTCCGAAAATGGCTAAAACTTCCACCCTCCAAAGAATCCGGCACTCTTTTTCTCATCCGAACACCCCAGCGAACTCTCGCCATTTTAGCCATAAGAATTCTTTCCTCCACGACGAAAGATACTGCAGATTTACTTTAAATTTCTTTTTTTTGTAACCATAAATACCAGCATTTTCAGCGAAACAAAAATGTCAAAAAAACGGACTTTTTCGTGCATCGGGCATAAAATCCTACCTTCCAAGAAACTAAAACCATAAGAAAGGCTCCATCATCTCTCATCACCAGACGCTACATTTCTCTTTCTTTCAAAATTCCTGGAGGCAGAACGTTTATTTCTTTCGGCGGCGCGTATACTTCATCTTCATCCGTGTGAAATGCGTCGAAAGGACCGGGACGCTGTACGTAAGGAGCCGTTTTAATCCGTGGTCGGACGGAAATCCAGTCGACTCCCTCAAACTGCGGGTCATTTATCGAACGAACTTCTTCCGCACCCCGATAAGGACACATGGCATCCACCCAAAGAATCACGCGCTGTAAATCTTCGCCCTTTACCTGAACATTATGGTGAGTTCCCGACATCATACGTTCCACAAGACGCGAACGGTAAGATAATTTCGTCATGGGAGGAACCGTCTGATACGCCGCCGGATCACGCTGGTCATATGCTTCGACGAGAATCGTATCCGCCCAACCAAAACCTGGAGATGGATTTTCCGGCATTTTATACGCCTGTCCCCAGGTCGGTCGGCCAGTGAGTGTAATATATGGTTCCTTAAAGGTACCCATGCCCGGGCGCAGAGTCAGATTTATCGCTTTATACGCATCATGATCCGGATTCTGATGACATTTTCCACAGTATTTATCGAGAACCGGCTGTACATATCGTTCATAGCTGATCGAATTATCTTCCCAGGAGACCGGCTTAATCTGAGAAGGCGCGCGCAAAAGAGCCTGCCCTGTCATGCGTCGGACAGGTGTACGCACATGTGATTCATGGCAGCCCAGGCAGCCACGCACTTCGCCAGGAAGCACACCGGTAAAACTGCGCATGGTTTGAAGCGCGCGCTGATGTTCATCCAATAATTGAAAGTGAAGCGCGACACCCGTCGGGGCGACGAAACTCACAGAACCATCTGCTTCGATCGGAACCGTTCCTAAAACGCGTTTCACACCTTCCGACTGCACCATGGAGGTCTCCGGCCCCGAAGACGCATATGGACGCTGGTTCCAATAAGTATATGTTTTATGCTCGATCATAAGAATTCGCAGAAACTTCGCTTTCCCGCGAACTTCTTCCGGCATTCCGTCATACACATTATTACTGTAAATGATGCCCGTACCAGGATGAAAACGTTCTTCGCGCGTGGGCCACATGACTCGGTCAGGGTACTGTGGCGGTAAAGAACGTGGACGAATTGGGAGCGCATGAAGCACCTGATGCGTACCTTCATAAATCAGATCACGATTTCCGTCTGTGTCCATTAAAAGAAGGACAAATTTCCCATTCCGATACGCCGAAACGATAAAGTCCGTTTCACTTAAAGGGTAAGGAGAATAATATGCGCTGTACCGACCACTGGGATGGTAATGCGCCGATTCGATCGGATCGACAGGCCCATTCCCACATTCAGGCCATTTTACATCCGCCGTAATTTTCGTCAGTCCATCAGGAAAGTTAAATCCTTTACGCGGATCAATAATCCCCACGGATCCGGAAAACCAATTATGGTGTGCCGAACCTGTAAACATAATTTTTTCGCTGCCAGGAATGGAACGTGCGTCTTTAAGTAAATCTGGCCAAACAGACTGATTTCCCCAAAATGTTTGCACCTGAGTTCCATCCGAGTTCATCGTCCAGAGACTTTGGCACCGCCATAAAGGTTTATCGGTATACTCCCACCGGGTATAAATAATGCGGCCGTCATTCATCACAGACGGAGTGTATTCGGGTTCACCATTACGCGAAATAATATACACATCGTCACTGCCAAGTTCCATTCGTGCCATAACGAAAGCACTGGTGGGAGGCATACACCGCACGTACAGGTGTCCGCGCGTGGTGAGAAACATGATATGTTTACCATCCTGCAGATAAATGGGGTCTAAATCATCGAACATTCCCCCTGTCAGTTGGCGCAGTCCGGAACCGTCGATTCCGATTTCGTAAAGATGAAATGCCTTTTCATTAGCAGGTTTAAATGAAACCAGAACTTTTTTTGCGTCGAAAGAAAGGTCAGGGCGCCAAAATGATCCGTGCAGTGGTTCCTGAGGCATAAGTTTTGTTTGTTTTCCCGCAGGAGAAAGCCCTTTAAGAATCATCAGGCGTCCACCGGGAACCGCCATATAACCCTGCCTGTGACGTGTTTCGTGATTCCACTCGCGCCCTTCAGGAAATGGACTGTCCAGATACAAAACGGAATCGAAATCCACGACAGGATTCGCAAAAAGAATTTCTCTCTTAAGCCGACGGACATGAAAATAAAGCGCTTCATTTTTTTCGTTTTTCCCCTTCTGATCCATCAGCATTTTAGCTTCTGATTCATACTTACTGAGCACTTCAAGAGTAGCGGCAAAACTGATTTTTCCCGGATGCTGAGACTCGATCCTCGCAGCCAAATCACGCGTCCACTGAATTTCCTGAAGCGTTCGTGCGACCGTCGGATTTCCATCACACTGGAAAAGCCATTCTCGCCTGAGAATCGCCTCCGCTTCTTCCTGCGTCAGATCGACGACTTCCGGCGTGGAAGGTGCCTTATACGGGGCAGGATGTTCTTGTCTCGGACGCGGGGGAGTATTTATTATCATCTGGCAGACGACTTCAAGAAGTTTCCCCGAATCTGCGGATTCCGGGGTTTTAGACATGGTCTGGTATGCATTTTTCATATCGCGCACCCGTTCCCAGCGTGCCTTTTCTCCTGCACTCAAAACGCTCCACTGGGCATCCGTAATTGGAAGATATTCTGTGTATCTTTGGGCAAGATCCTTCGTTTTTTCCAAAAGAATAGGAGCCGGCTCCCACAGTGCACTGGCCCATGGCGAATAAAATATCTTGGAAATTTTCTCGAATTCTTCTGGAAAATCCCGACGGAGATTTTGCAGTAAAATGGCGTGTGTTTTGGAGGAAACATCCGAGGAAACCTTATCGTCGCGCAAACGATTTTCTCTAATCTTGCCAAAAGTCGGCCAAAATCCATCACTTTTTTTATAAAGGTTCTCCGTCTGTTCCTTCGCCAGGCGTAACTTTTGTGCTAGTTTAGAATCACCCGACTGCGCAAGCGTAAAAATTTCTTCGGCCGACAGCGCACGACGATAAATACTCAGCTCGTCCATTCGTCCCTGAAAAAACTCGCCCGACCCAGTCATGGAACCAATAAAAATAGGGGCACCGACTTCTTGAGAGTGATTCGAAACGATCGTCTGCAGCGCGCCACCTCTGTCCGCGGCAGCAATTTCCAGTCCATCAAAATAAACACGCGCAATTTGTCCGTCAAACGTCGCCGCGACAAAATGCCACGCCCCGTCTAAAATTTCTTCTGGTGAAATCGGCGCATCACATTCACTGTACTGTCCGCCTGCGTAAAATCCGAGTGACAAAATCTTCATCTTTTCCTGAAACGAAAAGAGTATACGTAAATGCCGGTCTTCTTTTCGGAGAATTTCATGATACACCTCCGACGAATTTTTAGGCGCGACCCATGCCGTGAAAGTAAATTGTTGTAAATCGGCAGGTATAATTTGAGGCGGAATTTGAATCTGATATTTACCGCTGAGTTCCAGTGCTTTACCCGAAACACCCTGCGTATAAGAAAGATTTTGTCCAGACCGTGCCGGCAAGGAAGGATCCGCGCCATTATCAAGATTTTCCTCGAACGACCATTTCCCCAGCAGATCTTGCGTCTGACCTTCTGTCGCCGATGTGCAAAACATCACGGCGAACATCCCCAAAAAACAAAACATCCAGGCGGGCTTTTTCATAATCATTTTCTCCAAAATAAAGATTCTTCTTTATCATTTTATACCCGATGCACTCTAAATTCCCGCTTCGGAGGCTTTTTGCTTCTCGCTGAAAATGTCTGTTTTCAGAGGCGCACAAAACGAAAATTGAACGGCGAAGAAGTATACGGCTTATTTATATTATAATAATATAATTCTAAAATTCCAGCGGTTTTCCCGAAACCTTCATGAAAAAGTTAAAATTTCATGAAAAAAAGAAATTTTTACAGAAAAACAAACATTCATGATTTCATTTCCTCACTTTAATGAAGCCCCTCGTTCCGACCTGCGCGAAAAAGGAAAGGGAAAGACATCATCCATTTTACACTCGATGCACTCTAAATTTCCGCTTCTGAGGCTTTTTGTTTCGCTAATAATTTCTGCTTTCAGAGGCGCATAAAACGAAAATTGAACGGCAAAAAAGTATAATGACCGCACGATTCCATAAAATCGTTTCGAACATTCTTTTTATAAAAATCATATAAAGACTGGGCCGGAATTCGTGGAACGGAAGCATTATGACAGAAGATTCCACATTCAAGATTTTTTTACCCGCACATTATACTGGTTCCACTTTAAATTTCCATTTTGTGTGGCTCTGAAAACAGAAATTATTAGCGAAGCAAAAAGCCTCAGAAGCAGTATATATCTTTTCTCACATTTCCACCGTCAGTGTTTTTTGTCCCTGTGCGCGACCGTTTTCCAGACGAATCGGGACGCCGTGATTTCTCAGAAATTCCTTCGCTTCGCGGATGGTGTACGTACCGTAATGAAAAATACTCGCGGCTAAAACGGCGTCCGCGTTTCCTTCCTGAAGCACATGCAGAAGATGCTCGAGGTTTCCTGCGCCCCCGGAAGCGATGACCGGCACACTCACCGCCGCGGCGACGGCCGCCGTCAGTCGACAGTCGTAACCCTCTTTCGTGCCGTCCGCGTCCATGCTGGTAAGGAGAATCTCACCGGCACCACGATTTACGGCCTCTTTCACCCAGCTCAGAACATCCATTCCCGTGTTTCGGCGACCGCCATGCGTGTAAACCTCCCAACGATTTTCTTCGCCCCGCACACGTTTCGCGTCCACCGCCAGAACGATACACTGACTGCCAAAACGCTCCGCGCCCTGCGAAATTAATTCTGGCCTGGCCACCGCCGAAGAATTCACAGAAACCTTATCCGCACCGGAATTCAGCATTCGCCGCATGTCCTCCACGCTACGGATCCCACCGCCGACGGTAAGAGGAATAAACACCTGCTCCGCCACGCGCTGTATCATTTCATACATCGAAACGCGATCATCACTGCTGGCGGTAATATCCAAAAAAACCAGCTCGTCCGCACCCTGACGGTCATACTCCATGGCCGCCTCGACCGGGTCTCCAGCGTCCGTCAGCTCCACAAAATTCACACCTTTCACCACGCGCCCATCCGTCACGTCCAAACACGGTATGATTCTTTTCGCAAGCATTTTACGCCTTCCTTCTTTTTCACTCTCACGATTTTCTCTGATTTTCAAATATTTTTATCCTGGCGTTACTTCACCCTGTTTCCATATTATACTGGTTCTAATTTAAAATTTCGTTTTGCGCGGTTCTGAACGCAGGCTTTTTCAGCGAAGCTATACTGGTTCCAATTTAAAATTTCGTTTTGTGCGGCTCTAA
>JAUNBR010000002.1:41428-115960 GCA_030527015.1 Planctomycetia bacterium | reverse complement strand
AAGCAAAAAAGCCGGTGAAGCTGAATTTTATAATGTATCGGGTATAAAAGCAGGCTTTTTCTGTGAAGCAAAATATCAGGAAAACGGAAATTTATAGTATATCAGGTATAAACACTCGGAATCTAAAGCCGCCACGACTTTAACTCCGCATGACATATCCGATCATCATAAAGTTTCACTTTTCTGACATTTCACGATACACTCCTTTTTACATTTTTCGTGTTAAGTCACATGAAATTCCACTTTTCTGTCATTTCACGGCCACAAAAAACTAAAATAATACTCTGATCCACTTTAAAATTATATTTCCTGTCACAGACAGATGACGCCGATCTGAAAGCAAAATTTCATTCATCACAAAATACCCGCAAATTAAAATTTTATACGAATTTTACTTACGTCTTCATTTTTTGCGGCTCAGAAAGCATGAAATTTTCAGCGAAACAAAAATACCGAGAAAACGAAAATTTATCGTGTATCAGGTATATCATGCCTCGGGTGATCATATACCCAGCTCGATATTATCCAGCCCGCCTGTATCCAGATAATAACGCTCATCCGCCAATGTTCGCCACGTGAAGTATACATTTTCGCCCAGCACGGCATCCTGCCCGGCAACAAAACCTGACACCGAATCGACTTCCAGTGCTTCTTCTTCACCTTCCGCTGCCTTCCGGCGTTTAATCTTCAAGACGACATTCGTCGGACCGATTCTGTCTCCCACATCCATTTTAATAATGTAAACGGGTGTGGCCTGCGCCGTCTCCACCGAACTCATTTTTCGGCCAATTATCACACGCTGACTACTCGTGGAAAATTCAATAATTTCTTCTCTGGACCCCTCCTCTGCCGGAGAAAACAAAATTCGCTCCTTCCGAATTCCACTGGTGGAATCACTCATGACACCCCAATAATAACTGTTTTCTTCAGATTTTCCGGTCATGGCGAATTTAAACTGCGGTAACATACCATTCGCAGCCATAAAACTGATCGCGGCCCCCACGACCACCGGACTTTTCGGGTCTATAATCACACCCGGATACTGTCCTTTTTCATCCTGATACGGATACCAATTTCCGGCATAATGATGGAACATGGGTACAATTCGTGACGGCGAAAGCGGAAGATACATCCGAATCATTCTCTGAATATTTTCCAGCTTGGACGGCTGCCCCGCTAATAAAACCACATCCGCCTGATACTCTATACACCTCTGGCATAAATCGAATAACAGCTCGTCAAAAACTTCATGCACCACATCATCCAGCTCTGCAGGATGCACAAAAAGCTCCATATCCTGCTGCAAATTATAATACCCCGGGCCACGAAGTTTATCAAAAATCGCCTGCATGGAGTCTAAAATGGCAGGATCAATTAAATCCGGATCCATATGATTTATCGGATCATCAGTAATCCCTTCACCCGCCAGCGCCAAATAACGCTGCGCCAGAGGAACAAATAACCGATTCATCCACATAATACGCTGAGAACGAAATTCCCTGTTTCTCGGCACTTCCGGACCAAAAAGCAGAAGCACATCCTCCGCATCCATGGCCACAGCATCCGCGAACGCCGGAACAATAATCCGCTCAAGCAGCCGTTTTACCAGCTGATCACCAGCCAGAGAGATACCGTCCTGATGCAAAACATGCCCACGAATATCATCATCTATACGCGATTCAAAATTATATTTCGCGATCATTAAATCGGTCGTGCCGCCGCCGATATCAATACACGCGATTCGTACTTCTTTATCCTTATTTCCAAAATCCTCTTTCTGTGGCCCTCCACGACGAATTCCCGCACCACGTCTGCGAGCCGCCGGTGAACCTAACATGGGCATTTCCGGCTCCTCTGGTTCCGGCGCGGCAAGAGGTTTACGATTTTGATGCAGCGACTCAAACCAAATTCTGGGATCCTGCCCTAAAAGCAGTAATTCACTCCAAATATATGTCAGATGCACTGCGCTGGCCTCATCTATCGAAAGATTTAGCAGAGGTTTCACCCGCTGATACTTTCCCAGCGTTAATGTAAAAATTTCGATCGCTTTCTGCACCTGACGCCGTAAACGTTCTTTTTCCTCTGGAATCATTCCACTGGGATACGTCATGCTCACCGTCCGAATTTCACGTGAACGTCCCGCATCTCCAGACTGAACCCGATATGAAATCGAATTCACATAAGTATACGCCTGACTTAACATTTCATAAATCGCCGCGGTCATCAGCGTACGCGGGGCATGTCGCGGTTTTAATGGCTGCTCTGTCGCGAAATCTCGGCTTTTTGCCTCTCCTTCCGCCAACAGAAAATCATTATCATTTTCATGAACAAAACGCATAAATGGCCCATGAAGCGTGGACGCATAAACATGTGACTGCGTTCTGTCATGCGGATCCGCCATATGCCAGTTCGCACCTTCCAGCCAGCTGGCGTCATCCGCCCAAAGATAACGTTTCGGAGAACTTACTCCCGTGCGTATGTCATCCGTCGTGGCGATTACCTGCAAAATATCATCTGCCTCCACGCCAAGACGCACCTGGGAAATATCTTCGAACATCTGTGGCCGAACCGACATTTCCACTTTATTCATCTTCTGTTTCGTACCCTTATTCCATGAGCCGAACCATCCTTTTTTCTCTCCACCTTCATCCACCTGATGGTACTCTATTTTCTTCATTACCTCTGGCGGTAAATACGGTGTATTACTCCAGTGAGTTTTCGAAGAAAACCACCGCGCGGACGGAGTTCGAATAAATTCTCCCTCTTCATTCCATGAATCCAGATGATACCGATTCTGCAGTTCAAAAGGAAGCATCTGCGGCGTCTGTGAAATTTCTCCCGTCACCTCCAATAAAAGTGCTCCGGTACGAGAGTTTCCAAAATCGATTACCATGTGAACATGTTTCGAATCTCCGGAAATCGCACCGGCGGGCCGAATACGCAGCATGACCTGCCCCACTCCACGTAATGGCTGACCATTTAAATCTAAAATATTTTCCAGCATGATGTCAAAATCACCGGTCAGTGCGCTGGCATCACAAAAATAACCTATTTCTGGATCTCCACACGTGGTATCCACCGCAAGAAACAGTTTCGTCGTGGCGCCCTGGATAATCTGCCACTGAATATACGGATAATCCGTGGTTTTAGGCTGCTGCCCTCCAGCCTGTCCTTTCTTTTTTACCGACACGTCCTCTTCCATAATCGTACCACACCGGCACCTCTGCCAGCCATTCCCGATCTGACTCGTCTGGTAACGCGTCCCGCCACGTAAGGCCACACAAATAACCTGAACTCCCGTATTTACAAAAAGCGTATGCATATTTATCTCGACTACTAAAAATAATCTCTAAAAAATTAAAATACTTAAATATAACCTCTGACTCCACTCCCTCATTTTCATCCTGGCTTTCACCTTCACTCATGGAGAAATCTTATACCTGATACACTATAAATTTTCGCTTCTCCGACATTTTTTGCTTCGCTGAAAATATCTGACTTTCTGAGCCGCACAAAACGGAAATTTAAAGTGAAACCAGTATAAGTTTCATTTTATTTCACCGACTCAAAAGGATGTAAAATATCGATCAGCTGTTCATTTCCTGGCGGAATCTGAATATGATCTCCAGCACCCAGCGCAAGAGCTTCCGGAAGCCGTTCACACCATCTTTTAATAAACATGGCGGTTAAACCATAATTACCATAATATTCCATCGGCTTTTCATGTGGCTGTTTATTCGGATCATCGTCATCCGCTTCCAGCTGCGCGGGGGCGATCGCCGCCCAGGTCGGACCCGGGTTCATTACGTAATCATCCAAAATCATTTTCACATACTTTCGTCGTGCATAACGCCGCGCCGCCTCATCTCTTGTCTTAAGATTTACCACCGGGTTCAGATCATCCACCAGACCGTCTATACAGTGATCGCTGACTAAATAATCTCGTAAATAACGCACAAAAGTGTTTAAATCATTCGGATCCAGCCACGGAGAACCATCCTCATTTTTCTTCGTATACTCTTCCCAGCGTTTCGGCACCTGTTTCGTCGCCCATTCATGCAGAAATGCCCTCAAACTTCGCGGTAAAGGATCTCCATGACGTTTTCCCGTGTCCACACATTCTGCCACCTGCCAGTTTTCACCTTCCTGAATGCTCAGAGTTTCCTGTAACGCATAAACTCTCGAATAGGCAGCATCCGGATCTTGCGTCAGCCAGTTCACCACTTTCTCCGCCGCACGAATCCGTTTTTCCCGATCCACATTCGCATCCGGATCCACCACCCATGCTCTGGAAAGCTGTAAAAGCCTGTCCTGAATATCCTTAATTTCACGCTCCAACTGATTTTGTTTATCCGTCGCCGTGGTTACAGCCCGAATTCCCGCACTTATCAGAGACAGTCCACCATCTCCATCCGTCATGGCCGCAGTCCAGCGCTGCTGGGCATTCCCCACGAACTCCTGAACAAATTCCGATTCTAAAAATGCGCGTCCCGCACGCTCCCATTTCGTCGGATCTTCTGCCTCACGCTGTGCCTGATCCGTATCCCACGTACCTGGATAACGAATCGGATACGTATTCGTAAACGCTTTTCCGCGACCTCCGAATTCCGTCATCACCGGGCCTAAAGTATCCACCAGCTGGCGTAATCGCTGCTGATACAGTCCTTTATCCGCATATTCCTGCCGATTCCGAAATTCTTCATCGATTCCCGTCATTCCGATAAATAATGCTGGAACATCATCACGTACTTTTGACGGCCAGTATTTATCACCATATCGCGCCCTGCCCCATTTATCGATATGATATTTCATCTGAGAGGTCACTTCTAAATTTCCTCCCCGAGACAGTAAAATAAGCGTCTGAATCTGAAGTTCATCTGTAAAACGCTCAAAAAGATATGCGACTTTTCCACGCTTTACAATTTCCATCTGCTCTTCCAGTTTATCCGCATCCATGCGCTTTCCCTGCTCCGCGCCCTGACGCCCTGCACGCATACCGGGAATGTCCAAAAAATCCATCTGCTCTATAACTTTTCGCCAATCATCATTTAGCCGGTGAGGTAAAATCGGCAGTACCAGCTCAAGCATCGCGGCCTGAATCGTTTCCAGATCCTCATTTCCATCCGCAGAACCAGGATTATATTCCAAAACATACCATCCTTGTCGCTGGCGCAAGTGAAAATCCGCCCATTCCACACGGGGAAATATTTTGGAAGTTTTACGCTCATGAAACTTAGAACGCTGGGAATCCAACAAAAATCGCACTCCCGCCCAGTGCACCAGAATCGCCGGGTCATGATCTGGAGACTGGAGTTTATCCAGAAAATTATTAATCCGAATAAAAAGCCCTGTTAAAGATGGCCAGCCTCCCCAGAAAATTTCAGCCACCGCCTGAACATACCCCTCTTCCGAAAGGTGATATTTACTTAATAAAGCGTTCAGCAGTGCTTCTTTCGTGGGAAAACCGCGCCGATCCACACCCCGCATGTAGGAGTATGCATCCAAAATATCCATACGCCATTTTCTGTCCACGCCCGAACCAGGATTTTTACGTGAAACTTCCTCTAACATCTTTTCCAGATGGGACTCATCCCACGGAAAATCATTTCCACGACATTCCACCGCAAAACCACGCGCCAACACACGGATCCATTCCACACGAGTTAAGGCTTTTACCATCACCGGAAACTCTGGAGAAACGCTGCCCACGATACGATCCTTCGTCGTAAATCGGGTTACCAGAGCCGTGGCTTCATTCGAACCACTCTGCGGATTTAAATCATTATTAAAAGATAACTCTTTATAATACGCAGGCTCTCCATGCGCTTCATCTCGCCCCAGAGGACTAAACTGTTCACTCTGTGCTCGGAGTACCTGTCCCATAAAAAGACTCTTCCCCACCTGGGAAGGACCATACACCGCCGCGGCCACCGGTACTTTCGAAGAAGTATATAAACTGCTGGCCTGCCGCCGAAGCTGCAGTATTTCGAATTCATCACTCTCCGGAATCGGTAACATGTCTAACTTTCGCCGGTCCGCATTATACTCCGCCAGCCAGTCACATATTTCCGTGGCTAAATGCTCCACTTTCTCCGCCTGTTTAATAATCTGTCGATCTCTTTCGTCTGGAAATCCCATAATCTATTTCTTTATTCAAAAAAGTTTAAAACTAAATTTATAAAAAACTCTGAAAATAATTCTCTATTTATATATTTATTTCTTTTTATACCAGATACACAAAAATTTGTGCCACTTTTTCGGTATATCATCACTCATACATCCGCAAAAAATTAATTTGCCTTCTCGATTCGTCCGCGCAGCTGGAAATTATATGGATACTTCTGTACCGCTCCGCCGCCAACTGGCCGTGACTCCACCACCAGTTTATACTCATGCGTGCGACTCGGATGATACTGAATCTGCGGACTGTTAAGCATCACATTCTGTCCCCCTTCTCCGAGAGTCCCCGGCTGCCAGTTTTCCGCAGGAGCGCTGCCAGCTTCATACACCCGATACTCCAGTGCCCCCGCCTCTGCAGCAGCAGACACGGAAAGTGTGACACTAAAAGAACTGTCCCCTTCATTTAACTGTCCATCCACATTCAGAAATCGATCTCCGCTGACGGAAACCGTGGCGAAAAGCTCAGAACCTCCATACATGGCCCGCACCTGGGTCTGTCCCATGGAGACCGCACGAAAACGTGTCGGATCTGAGGTATCCGCCATCAGGATACTAGCGTCTGTCGTCAGAACCGCAGGTACCGGAAACACCGTCCCAGAGGCATCTCTTCCAGTAACGACGAAAGAAGGCGTCACATCTCCCACTCTCATGGTATGCTCCACAGGAGAAATACTCAGAGAAAGTGGTGGCGTCACATTCACAGTAACATAAGTCGAAAGCCCGTCATACGCGCCAGATGGATCCACCGAGCTGACCTGCAGACGTGCTGTTCCAGCCGCCGTGGCACGAATTACATTCGTTCCACTCACCGTTACCACACCATTATTTTCCACCAGCGAAACACGATAAGGAATTTCGAAAGGCATAACCCCGGACTGAGGCACCACTCGAACTGCATCCAGAGGCATTTCATCTCCGACCGTCATCTGCAGAGGATCCGGAGAGGCGCTTAAAAACGCAGCATTCACCGGCACATCCCCCACCTGAACGCGTAAAGGAATGGCCGACAAAGAACCTTTTTCCGCACGCACCCGAGTTTCACCCTCTTTCCCCGTGGGACGAACTAAATATGTACCATCCGCCGCGCGTTCCAAGGAAATCAGCTGAGAGGAAGTGGAGAGCTTCAGATCCGGATCATTCGTCACATCACGCCCCTTTCCCCCTCTGGTAAAGGCTTCATATACACGCACCGGCACCGCACCGCCGGCTTTCGCGACGCGAATAAAGGGAGGATCAAAAATTAGGCCTGCCACTTCTTCTCCGACGGGAACCGTTACACTGTCTCCAGTTAAAACTTCACCTTCACGATAAATACCGTCATACCGCCATCCATCTCCGTCATGCACCACGACACGATTCGGATCCCAGGGATCATCCACGATAAGTGCCGGACGGTCATCCGCGTCTATTACGGTAACCGGAGGCCAGTCCGTCCGAACCAGACTCCCCGCAGGCACCACATTTACTTCACCTTCCGCCGTCAGACCATGGAACCGAGCCACGATTCCCGTCCTTCCAGGCGACTTTCCATACACGATATTCCCTTCCGTGGACGCGATATTTGGAGATGCAGACATTAACACCAGCCCATCTTCCGGCGTTAAGACGTAAATACGTCCGCCACGAAGTGCCGTTACCTGACACGGCAGACCCTGGCCGACTTCCACAGTCATATTCATCGGATCCAGAGCCAGACTGGAATACTCACTGTTATCCACATCCACGGAAACCGTGCGTTTCGCCTGGCCATTTTTCCAGTCCACATGCACTAAAGATTTCCCCGCCTGAACAGCTTCCACATACTGCGTGCCCTGCACCTGCACCGAATTTCCTTCCACATTTAGTTTTAAATCCGGCTGAGAAAACATACTACGAAGTCCGCTGGCACTCCGCCCACTAATAAATAACATTCCCCGATCTCCCACCGACATTTTCATCACCAGCGGATCCACCACCAGCTCTGTAATCGGATGCGTATCCACCGTTACCATGGCCTTTCCTGCACGATCTGGCTGTGGAATATTCGGAGTCAAAACAGAAATAGTTACCGGCCCTCCCGGTTTTAAGGCGCATACCTGAAGTCCATTTATTTTACACACCGCAGGATCACTGCTGCGGAAAATCGCCTCCGCCGTGCATTCTCGACGAAAACCGTCTGGAAGCACTTCATAAACACGTAAATCCGCGATCTGTCCGACAGAAACCGTGGAAATTTCTGGCTCCACAACAATTTTTCCTTCCTGTGGAATTCTTGCCAAAATTTCAGGAGGAACATTTCCGACTTTCACGATCATTTTCGCCACCCGGTCACCAGAAGCAAAAAGAACTTCCGTCGCGCCATCCGATTTCCCCACCAGCGCATGACGTGCCGCATCATATTCACATATCTCCGGATTCAGAGGAGTTACGCGACAATTAAAACTGTAATTAATATTTCCGTCCCGGATCTCAAAATCCTTTCCGATATATTTACTTTCGCCGACGAGCATGGGAATCACACTGTCCGTGACATTTAACTTCTTTTCCCTGTCCGTCACCACGATAATCTCTGCCGGAGAACTGACTTTCCCGAGCATTTCTGCCGTAATTTTTGCATTTCCCGGACTCACCGCAAGTGTCGTGGCACCCTCAGGACGTGCCACCGCCGGATTATCACTCTTCCAGACCACATCTCCTTTATCCGGGAGCAGACCTACCGATTTATCCGCCTTATAACCATGAATGTTAAACCGTACTGTATCTTCCGGCATCATACGTATATCACGTGACGGCTCCAGCTTCAGAGTGTCTGCTTCTATTTCCGGCGTAACCGTAATCGTTAAAGTCGGTAATGTACTGTCCACTCCCATATATTCCGCTAAAAAAGTAACTTTTCCTGGCTTTAAGCCCAAAAGTTCACCATTTACCGGACTAACGATGGATCTGTCACCATCCGTGGGATGTAAAATCGCATCTTTCGTAACCGTTCTGACCGTTCCGTCTTCCCACTCTGCTTCCACACGATAATCGACATACCGTGCCCCGACGCCCATTTCCACTTCCGTACCGCTATTACTGAGAATCCTCACTTCACTGGGAGCACCTTCCGGCGGCGGTGGCATTTCCCCCGGCACAAAAGGATCCACCGTATGGGTATACCAGCGCACCTGCCGGTCTCCTACTTTCGCCTGAAACCAGTGAGTATATCCCGGTTTCAGAGAATAAACCGTCGGAGCCTCCCAGGCCAGCGAATCATTTTCAAAATTCGGCGTAAAGCGGACATCCTGCGCAGGTTCTTCCACTTCCCCCTTACGCATCCAGACAGAAAACTGCTGCATACGTCCCACCGGTAACAAAACTCCCTCTGGCTGCCGTTTCACAAATAATTCCACCTCCGGATCAGACACCGAAAGAGAAGGCACACCGACATTTACCCTGCACTGCGCGGTTTTTCCGCGATATTTCGCACTGACCGTGACACTCTCTGCATTTTCCAGAGGCATTTCCATCACCGGCCGTAAAACACCATATGGTGGCGTCCAATAAACATTTCGAGGCACCGTCCATACCACCGATTCCGGATAAACTTCCGTAAACTCACCTGCACCTTCCAGCTGTTCCTGTACCTGTAAGGCCAGAGCCTGACCCGGTGCCAGAGTCACCTCCGAAGGAATCACACGTAATCCCGCTGGAGACTGAGCCGAAAAAACCTCCACCATGGCTTTCGCTGGCAGTTTCACATAAGGAATATAAGAGGCCGTCACTTCAAAAGGTGCCGTTTCCTGAAGCCCTGTCAGCTGTGATGTCTGCCAGTCCACCGCCTCCGGTTTCGCAAAAGAATAATATACACCGGGAGAATTCATCGGCACCGTCCATACACTCTCTTCTCCCTCTTTCGCATCCGGATTCCTTCCCTCCAGCATCAGCTGAAATGGCGTCACTTCATCCACCGCCACTTTCACTTCTTCCTGACTCCAGAAAAGCCGTGCATTTCTCGGATGAACCACTCTTAAATCCACAGAGGCCGCGTTTTCAGATGCCGGATGTGTCGCGCTGATGGCCGTCACGCCCACAGACGCCGCTTTATAAATCCCCGCTTTCTCTTCCTGAATACCGATAATCTCCTTATCCCGTGATTCAAATTTTCCGATATTCGGCACTAATTCCACATCACCCTGGGCCGTCCTGCCACGAAGCATCACCTGACCCGTTTCCCCCTGAATTCTTAAATTCCGATCGACTTCCAGCGATAAAGTTACATCCGCGCGCTCTGTGGTCGTCAAAATCGCGTGATTCGATTCTTTTCCAAAATATTTTCCCCAAATATTCACTGGCCCCACCCCCACATCCAGAGCCATGGCCTTTCCCTTCACAAAATCAAAACCTTTTACTTCCTCCGGCTGAGGATCCGTCATCCACTCCATCCGTGTGTACGGCACCAGTACACGCACTCCATCTCCATAAACCGCATTTCCATCAAAAGTCATGCATAAACCCAGCGGAAGCTCGACAGTCCCTGCAGGAGTGATACTTAATCGTAATGGAGCAGGAACCACATGAACAGAAGCTGACGTTTTTTGTCCACGATAAACCCAAGATATTTTCTGCGGTTCATCCGCCACAGTGGTATTATACCCCTTCAGACTCATCCGTAAGGGATCCACTCCCGCAAATCTTGCAGATGGACGAGATTCCACTTTTACCGCCTCCGACGAGACTTCATAATATTTTTCGGATCCAGATCTGGCAAAAAACTGCATTTCTTGCTCATGATCCACCGGAACCGCAGCCACTTCACCACGAAGATAAAGCGCGTCTGGCTGCACGGCACTTACCGTAACCATCACCACCTGTGATTCATCACCACAACTGACCGTCACCTCCGCAGAACCTGGTCCACGACCGATCAGACTTCCTTTTCGGTCCACAGCCACAATTTTTTGATTATTACTGGTAATTTTCAGCTGCGAATCATCCGGCGCAATAATCGAAAGCGGTAATTTCTGATCCAGCACCAGCGTAAGCTCTTTCGGCGACACACGTAATTTCGAAAAACGGGATTTCGCCTCCACCGTAATTTCTCTTTCCACCGCCAGCAGCGTTTCGCCCTGTGGTGTATCATCCAAAAGTTCCACCTGAAGCCGGCCAGAACCAGTCTGAGAAGTGGTAATCTTCTCTCCGCCAATTTTTATTAAAGATGGAGGATCCACCGTCCATCTTAAACGTGAAGACCCCGCAAAATTATAAACCTTTCCTTCTGAATCCGTCCCTTCCACCTTCACCGGAATATTTTTCCCAGGCGGTAAAGTTTCTTCGCCTGACAGAACGCTCAGCGAAAGTTTTTCAAAAGAGGCCGATTTTACTAAAATATTCGCCTGAGCATCCATCACCGGATCTTTCGGTGTGGCACGATAACCAGCTGAAATCACACTTTCGCCTGTCTGCAGACCTTCCAGAAAACCGTTAAAATGATATACCGTCCCATCATTTTTAGACTTCCACGCCGCGGAAGCACTCAGTTCCGCGATTCCGCCATCCTCATACTCTCCCATCATCCTCACCCGGGCGACTGACCCCACCGCCAGCTCCACATTTTCCGGTTCCAGCCATACACGCTGCGGATTCACAGGAGGACGCACCGTCACATGAATTTTTTTCCAGCGATAACCCGTGAAAAAAGTAATTTCCGTTTCACCCGGACTGCACGCTAAAGCTCGTGTGGAATCCTCAAGAAAATGAGCGATCGTCGGATCCGCCACCTGCCCCAGCACTTCATAAGTTACATCTTTCGAGAAAAAGAAGCCGAAACCGTCAATTCCCGGTGTCCGTACCTTAAAGTCAGCCACCGTTCCGACATATCCAGACCATGGACCTGGCGTTACCAGCAAAGAAAACTGATTCCATATCACCCATAAAAGCAAAAGAAGAAACAAAAATGCCCACATGGCGCGCCGACGCTTACGTTTTGCCCGCTCTCTCGCGATTCTCTGCGCAGAAGGTGCTTTCAGACAGATCGGACACACCGCCTTTTTCCCCGGGAGACGAATATACAGCTCCCCACACTGTGAATCATCACAAAGCATGGGCGTACCATATTCCTGATGAATCGGCTGGTAACCACATATCCACACTAAACGCCACAGTCCTGCGGCATCCTGATACTTAAAAAAATAATACGTCCGGTCCGGCCTTTTCTTATTCTCAATTAAATCATGAAATTCCTCGGAAAGTTTCTCATAAAGAATTTTTTCTGTCGTCGACACAGGGCGTATCCGATCAAAACGCTGCTGTAAACGCTCTATTTCCGAAACAAGATTTTCGTTCAGATCTTCATTCGTAACCGTCTGACATGTCACATCTTCCACACGTCCGCCCTGGTCATTCCGAACATAAAAATAAATTTTTTCTTCCAGCTCATCCCATTCAGGTTCCGGCGTCAGACCTCCGAACCACCGAAATAAGATTTTATCATTCGCGTTCGTGGGATCAAAAAGAGGACATCCCGGCTCCAGCGCGACTGGCCGAAAAAACAGACCACTTTCAGAAAGATTAATTCGTGCAAAAGGTTTCGCCATAAAAATTGTTCCAAAAAATTCGTTTAAATAAACTAAAAATACCTTTAAATCAGTTCCCGTTTAAATTTTGCCCAGATTCAAAAGCAAAAATTACATACGTCGCAAAATATTTGGCATATAAAAATTTATAGTGCAACAAATATAAAATTTCTCCCTCTTATCAGATTATATCGAAACGCGGTAAAATGCAACATTCCCACCCTCTTTTTTTATCATTTTTTTTATTTTTTCCCCTTAAAATATATAAATTTTATCTTTTTCACTCTTATGATTAAAATATATAAATCAAAATTTTCCTCTTCACTTTTTTCCGATTTTTTAGAGATTAATTAAACAAAATAATCTAAAAATTTTTTAACTTTAATGTTTCTCCTTTAAATTTTCATTTTTATGTAACTCTGAACGCAGGATTTTTAGCGAAACAAAAATGCCGGGAAAGCGGAATTTTATGGTGAATCAAAATATAATACCTCAGAATAAAAAATCAGGGAAAAAATTTATCACATGTCTGGAAGATTAATGTTTTTTTATTTATTTTCTTTCTCTTATCATTTTTAAGTGTGTATTTATCTGACCTTTCCTTGACATAAATCCTAAAAAAAATATATAATAGAAAAAATAGTCTGTTTTGTTTTAGTACAGTTAAATTCTGTTTTTAAATTTCGATTATGCAGCTTTATTTCAAAAGTACCAGAAATTTCACTTTTCAAAATTTTTTGTAATGCTAAATATATCTGCTTCATGACCAAATATACTGCACAAGTTTTATTGTTTCATGTACTTTTAGTAAAAATGTAAAAATTTCGACTTTATTTTCGTTTAAATATTCCAAAATACTGTTTTACCGTTTTTATCGTTATATTATTAAACATTTCAGATGTTTTAGAAATAATTCCATTTTCATATTTCACGGAGAATGCGGTGTCTCATCACAAAACACATGTTCTTTATTTTTTTCTATTAATCTGTACAGGATGTATTTTAAATATTTTTTCTGTTCCCGTACAGGCCGACTTAACGGTGGAACTCCTGCAAAATGCGAAAAATGGGGATGCTGAATCTCAGTATTTGTTGAGCCTTTATTATTCTCAGGGCAAAAACGTCTCTAAAAATAAAACACTCAGCCTTCACTGGCTGGTAAAATCTGCGAAGCAGGAACATGCACCAGCACTCCATGATCTGGCGCACTTTTATGAAACAGGGGTAAATTTACCAGAACATAATATTCATATTCCCCAAAATTTTCAAAAAGCGGTACAGCTTTATCATAAAGCAGCGCAAAAAAATCATTTTCCTGCATTAAATGCACTGGGAAATGCATATCTCTCCGGACAGGGAATAAAGCAGGATCCTGCGAAAGCCCTTCAGTGCTTCCAGCGTGGAACGATTCTCGGAGATGCTGCCGCCACACGAAATTTGGGGCTTTTATACATGCATGGAAACGGCGTCTCACAGAATGCACTGCGCGCATTTCAACTATTTTTAACCGCAGCGGAAAAAGGTGATACTCATGCGATGAATCTTGTCGCATTTCAGTATATGCAGGGAAAAGGAGTAACACAAAATTATGATGAAGCGATAAAATGGCACCAAAAAGCGGCCTCTCTCGGAGATTCTGAAGCACAGTATCAGTTAGGCCTGCATTTTATTTCCAGTAACACCGTGAATAAAGATGTCGCTCAGGCTCTTCATTTCTTTCTCTGTGCTGCGGCGCAGGGGCACCCTGAAGCTCAGTTTCAGATCAGTGAGTGTTATTATTATGGTACCGGGATTCCTACAGACATTAAAAAATCACTTTTTTGGCTCCAAAAAGCGGCAAATAATGGTTCTGCAGATGCTCAGTATAATTTAGCCTGCCATTATGCGAAAGGAGAAGGTGTCCCGAAAGATATTCATCTGGCATTTTTTTATTATCAGAAAGCAGCAGAACAGGGTTTACCTGAAGCACAATTTAATTTAGGAATCTGTTATCTGGAAGGAGATGGTGTGGAACAAAATTTAGAACACGCGCTTAATTTTCTTACTCTGGCCGCCGAACATGGACACGAAGATGCGAAAAAAGTACTCCAGTCCCTTTCTCAAGATAATCAAAAGAAATAATTATAAATTTTATAGTGTATCAGGTATATAATGACTTTATCATCCACTTCCATGCAAAATTTTCCAGATCTCGAAAGTTCTCTTTCTCTTTTTCACTTAAAAACATTCCGTCCAGGCCAACGAAATATTATCGAAAGCGTACTTTCAGAAAAAGACGTACTGTGTGTCATGCCCACAGGAGGAGGAAAAAGTCTCTGTTACCAGCTGCCTGCAGTCATCCGAGAAGGAACGACACTTGTCATTTCTCCTTTAATTGCCCTGATGAAAGATCAGGTGGATCAGTTAAATGCGCTGGGAATCCCTGTAACTTTCATAAACAGTACGATTTCTTCTGCTGAACAGTATCAGCGGATGGATCAGATGATTCACGGCGCATATAAACTGGTGTATATCGTACCAGAACGTTTTCGCAGCCCACGATTTATTTCTGCCGCCAAAGCATCTGATATTCGTCTGCTGGCAGTGGATGAAGCTCACTGCATCAGCCAGTGGGGACACGATTTCCGGCCGGATTATGCGAAACTGGGATTTTTCCGTAAGTTAATCGGAAATCCGCCGACGATCGCCCTAACAGCCACGGCCACAGATATCGTCCGCCGTGACATCTGCGAGCTTCTGTGCCTGAAAGATCCTGAGCTTTTTATTACAGGTTTTGCCAGACCAAATCTTTTTTATGAAGTCGCGCCAGTTTCGGGCGAACAAAACAAGAAAGAAACATTACGTGAATTTCTTGACACGCATCCAGGTTCAGGTATTATTTATACTTCCTCCCGAAAACGGACAGAAGAGGTGGCCACGTTCATTAACGAAAACACACGACGAAGTGCCGTGGCTTATCACGCGGGAATGCTGCCCGAGAATCGTCGCCTGGTACAAGATGAATTCATGGCAGGCAGAGACAATCACCGACATAATTCTGAAGAAAAGCAGAAGAATTCTGCTGAAAAACATCCAGAAATTGTTGTCGCCACGACCGCATTCGGAATGGGAATCGATAAATCGGACGTCCGTTTCGTCGTGCATTATAATATGCCTGGCTCTCTGGAAGGTTATTATCAGGAAGCAGGACGTGCTGGCCGAGACGGAAAACCCTCTCACTGTTTTATGCTTTTTAGTCATTCTGATCGTTTTATCCAGGAGTTTTTTATTGAAAGTGCATATCCCTCACGAGAAACAGTTCATTCAGTATATTCATATCTCTGTGCTCAGAAAGAGCTTCTCATTCAGCGAACACAGATGGAAATTCGGGAAGAACTCGGCCTGAAAATCGGAGCAGACGGAATCGCGGCCTGTGAACAGCTTCTGGAAACGGCAGGCGTACTGGAACGACTTTCGGCCTCTGAAAATTACGCTCTGATAAGAATTGACACAGATTACCCCAAATTAACAGAACTTATTCACAAAAACGCCCGAACGAGAAAAAAAATTCTGCAGGCTCTGGAATCTCTTGTGGGCACACACCGTCACGAAATGGTATCCTTCCAGCTGGAACAGTTACAGAGCATGACAGAACTAAAACCATCCACGATTTCTAGTACTCTGCGCCAACTAAATCAGTTACCTTTCATAACTTATGTGCCTCCTTTTCGGGGACGCGCGATTCGGATGCTTCCTTTAAATAAAGAAGATGGTGGAGAAGAAAATTTCAGGCCGTGTTTTCCGCGTTTTGACGAACTGGAAATCGATTTTACAGAACATGAAAAACGAAAATTAGCGGAATATGACCGCATGAATCGGGTAATTCATTTCGCATTAAGCACACGCTGCCGTCAGCAAGAAATTCTTGAATATTTCGGTGATAAAAATAACGAACCATGCGGTAACTGCGATAATTGTCGTATTATGGGAATTCACCGTCCAGAAAGTTCTTCGTCTTCCCAGAATGATACGCCAGACTCAAAAAATAACCTGCTTTCGGACGATCATTTATGTAAAAATATTTCATCTTTCCCTGAAACAGATATTTTGCAGAGAGATTCCGAAATGGAATCAAAACGTAAACCCGCTTCCCTTCCAGACGAAAATATTTCTGCGCAAAATATCTCACAGGAAACATCTTCCGAACAAAAAATAGCTGAAACATGCGCTCCGAGAACATTTAATGGCCCATGTGTCACAGAACCTTTAGTAGAAGTCGTACGAATCATTCTCAGCGGACTGGCAAGAGTTACTTTAGAAAGAAATTTTTCTTGCGGCAAAATACTTCTTGCCCAAATATTATGCGCTGCTAAAACTGCAAAAATTGACGAGCTTCGCCTTTCTTCCATCTCCACTTATGGTCTTCTCAGTTCATATTTCCAGAAAGATGTCACCGCGATGATTAGTGCCTTAATCGCCAGTGGATTAATTTCACAGGAGATCACTTCCCTCGGCGGAAATTTTCGGCGCCCTTTACTGTCCATCACCGAAAAGGGAAAAGCCATCATGAAAGGAAGTGAAAAACTTACAGAAGTACCTCCATTTCCACGTGAAATTCTGCAGCGCCTTCACTGTCTGGAACCACCCGTTTCTTCCATACACCCGTTACCATCCTCCAGAAGAAAACACACCTCTGATATTTCTTCCCCTGCCCCCCCAAAACACGCCACGACAAAGAAAAAAAATGTTACAGAACGTGAAGAAACTACAGATCATAAAATATCTGTTTCATCCTCTGAAGAAAGAATTCTCCAAATTTCGAAAAGAGAATCCCGTGAAACACAAAATCATTTTCGCACTCCACTTTCAGAATCAGAAATCGTCGCATGCCCCTCCTTTCAGTGGACCCTGGATTTACTGAATGCAGGATTTTCCCTTTCAGAATGCGAACAGATTCGACGACTCTCACGCCAAGCTCTGCTGGAACACATTTTACAGGGACTGGATCAGGGGAAGAAAATTACTAAAGAACATATTTTTTCAGAAGAGCGCTGGAAGAAAATTTCGTCAGCATTTCATCCATGCAAAGAAAAAATGGATTTCACCGCGCTGACACGTATATCACATGAAACAAGCATTTCCATGCTGGAGATTATGCTTTACACCAAATTAATAAATTCACAGGCTTCCGATTCCTAAAAGCACACGAAAATCCTTTTATCCCCGATACAGGTATAAAATTCCGCTTCTCTGGCATTTTGCTTCGCTAAAAATACCTGCTTTCAGAACCGCAAAAAAAAAACGGAAATTTAAAGTGGAACCAGTATACGAAGTTTAATCGCAGTACAGCTGATGTTCTTTAATATACTGAAGCACAGAAAAAGGCGTCTGATATAAAACACTTTCTCCAGCTGCTATCATTTCTCGAATTACACTGCTGGCATACGCGACAGGAATCATGTGTACTCGACATTTTTCGATTTCTTTCATCCGTTCAGCTGAAGCCAGATGCTGTAAAAACTCCAGATCTTCCACCTCACATCCTGCTCGTCCGATAACCAGAGGTGTGGCTTTCTCACAGATACGTTCTGGATGATACCAGTGTGGGAAATCACGGAGCATATCTTCTCCCAGTAACAAAAATAGTTCTGCACCAGGGTATAAGCTTTCAAAATACTCCACCGTATGAATCGTATAACTGATTTTCGCCGAATTCAGTTCAAAACGATCCATACAAAAAAAAGGATTTCCGTTAATTGCCAGCTCTATCATCCGTGCACGATGCTCCGCTTCTGCGAGTTTCCATCCGTGTTTATGCGGAGGATGTCCAGCAGGCACAAAAATAACTTTATCCAGTTTTACTTGCTGACGAGCAGACTCTGCCAGCAATAAATGTCCAAAATGTACCGGATCAAAAGTTCCACCATAAATGCCAATTCTCATGATTTCATTTCCACTTTTTTTATTCCGACAAGAATATTTATACCCGATACACTATAAATTTCCGCTTCCTCCGCATTTAGCTTCAGCTTAAAATGCCTCTTTCAGAGCCGCACAAAACGGAAATTTAAAGTGGAACCAGTATATAATCGTGCATCAGGTATAAAAACCTTTTTCCTTATCCACCAGTTCCCGGAGACATCACCTGCTCCGTATACATAATCTTCACCTTTACCCGACTGGCCTCACCACGAAAACCGATTACTTCCTGATCCACTTTTTGTTCCAGTACCATGGAACGTCCCTCTTTTATATGAAAAAGCATTTTTCCTTCATAAATTCTGTCGATTAACTGAGCTTTTATCGCAGGATCACTTAATGGTGAAATAATATTTGTCCCATACACGATCGTCGCGATTCCATTTTCCACTTTTTGTAAAGTATACTTCTGCATCATCTGTACTCGAAGCAAATTACCGGTATTCTGAGGCACATATACCGGATATGAAAATGTCCAAGAAAATCCCACCGGAATGGGATCTTTCGGAAGTGGAACCATAATATATGCCTGATTCGCCTGCTGAATAATCGAGGTTCGGTGATAATCTTCTCTGGACTTCATGTTTCCCTGACAGTCCACCGTAAGTTTCGCCAGCTCCACACCGATCGATTCTGGAACATCCTCAAAACCTTCCGGGGGCATGAATTCTTTTCGTGTATCATAAACGCGTAACGGTTTATCCCCTGTTTTTTCCCGCATTTCCGCCCACGGAACCGTGTTCGTAAAAGTCGCAGTACCCTCTTCATCCACATCCACCACATACCACGATTTCTCCGAAACACACCGTGCGTCCACCGCTTCTGTCGTATTCCTAATCGTCGTTTGTGTATAATTCCGATGTGTCACCATCCAAGAAACCGTCTCCCCTTTCTTCCATTTATAACGTAATAAATATTTCTCTTGACCATCCTGTAATTTTTGAGTTTCTCCCGATACAGCTTTCACTTTATCTGTCTGGCCATCTTTCGACATACGTGCGGACGCGCCATCCTGCGCACTCTCCACTTCCATATTCCCAGGCACACTCTCATTCACATTATTTTTTACGTCAGTAATCGCATGTAAAACGCTTCCCTCCATAAAAAAAATAACCATGAATACCACAATAAATGCCAGTAAACGTTTCATTCAGTTCCTCCCTAATTATATAATCATGATTTCTTCCACACCGGTTCTGTTATACTGATTCTCCCTTAAATTTCTGTTTTGTACGGCTCTAAACGCAAGCATTTTTAGCGAAGCAAAATGCCGGGAGTGTGGGAAATTATAGTGTCTCGGACATATAAATCACCACATGTAAAATGCCGTAAAAGCGGAATTTCCATGCGTGAGGCATAAAAATGGGCCGTATAAACATATTTTACCTGTTCATTCATATTTCATCTGACCGCCCCAACCTAATTTTTTATGTAATGTGGCATAATAAGAATACATAGGCACATTAATTCTCTGGAACCGTATCGGCGATTCACGAACTTCGATAACATCTCCCATCTCCAGCGGACATAACACACTTCCGTCCACCACCACATGGGCACTCTGACATGACCGTGTTAATTCAAAACGATAAACCCGTTTCACAGAATCCACCACCGGTCGGTGCGTCAGTGTATGAGGAGAAATCGGAGAAATCACCACCGCCTCCAGAC
Organism: Planctomycetia bacterium; assembly: GCA_030527015.1. Taxonomy (GTDB): domain Bacteria; phylum Planctomycetota; class Planctomycetia; order Pirellulales; family Thermoguttaceae; genus RGIG3701. The sequence goes on along the minus strand of JAUNBR010000002.1, from coordinate 95,618 downwards.
CATGACATAAAATCGGACCTCCAGCGGAAAGACTGTGCGCCGTGGAGCCGATCGGCGTACTGAGAATCAGGCCATCACAACTATAAGTCGTCACCAGCTCCTCATCCGCGAATAATTTTACTTCCAGCATCATAAAAGGCACGCCATTCTGTACCGCCACTTCATTCATCGCCAGAGTTACCACCGGCTGTACCGCATTTACTGATTTAACGGTGCACTCCAACAATACATGCTCAGAGATCGTAAACCACGATGATCCCTGGCCCGAATGCCCCGACGAAAAACACCCAGCGCCTTTCTGTGAAAAATTTTTCCAGTCTTCTCCCAGCATCTGTTTCTGTTTTTGAAATGCTTCCAGAACAGAAAGTAAATTATTCGGCGCGACATCCGCCAAAAATCCCAGTCTGCCAAGATTTACCGCCATGACCGGAATCTGTCGCTGCCCCATCTGGCGTACCGCTCTAAGAATGGAACCATCTCCACCGAAAACCAGCGCGATATCCGCCGAATATTTTGATATATCCTCTGCCCCGGTTAAATCTTCCACTACAATTTCCGCGATTTTTTGAATTCCTTCCCGTAAACGCGCTACCGTTTCATGCACACCTTTACGTTTTGAATATCCCAGCAAAAAAACTTTCATTCTCCACGTCCATTTTCTGAAATCTCCCCAAAACCTGAGGCTGGATACAGATTCCGCATTTCTCTAATCGTCTGTATAATATTCTCCATATCCAGACCTGCCTCCGCCAGCTGCTGCTCTCTCGTGGCGTGCTGAATAAATCCCTGGATTCCCAGCCGCCTTACTGGCGGTACTCTGATCCCCGCATCCGTAATCGCTTCAAGAACTGCGCTTCCAAAACCCCCATCACGCACGCCTTCTTCCACCGTCACCATCCACGCAGCTTCCTCCACCAGAGGTAAAATCGTATTCGTATCCAGAGGTTTTACAAAACGCGCGTTCACGACCGTTATCTCTGAGACGGATCTCCCTCCCTCCGAGACACCATATGATTTCTCATTATGCCAAAACGCCTCATTTAAATTAAGAGAAATTTCTGAATTTTCTGATAAAAAAGTCACCGCACGTAAACACTCCATAATTTGAGTTCCCGCCGCCAGCAGAAGCCCAGCGCCTTTTCTTCCTTTCAAAAATATCTCCGCACCTCCCACCATCACAGGAATCCTCTGCTGAAAGTGTTCTTCCGGACAAATTTCCACCGCCCAAGTTTTAGGATACCGAATCGAGAAAGGGGCACGCGTCTTTTCCACAGCCAAAAACAGCATTTCCCGTAAATCATACGCATCCGCAGGTACCGCCGTAATAATATTCGGGAAGGGACGCATATACGCTAAATCATACGTTCCGTGATGTGTCGGGCCATCTGGCCCCACCAGTCCAGCACGATCCATTAATAAAATAACCGGCAAATTTTGTAGCGACACTTCCTGAAACAGATGATCATATGCCCGCTGCATAAACGTGCTATAAATATCCACGATCGGCCGAATCCCGGCTTTCGCCATTCCCGCCGCAAGAGTTACTGCATGAGATTCACAGATTCCCACATCATAAAAACGCTCCGGAAATTCATCTCGCACCAGCTCCAGTTTATTTCCCTGGCACATGGCCGCCGTAATAACCACCACTTCCGGATGCTTCCGCATTAACTCCAGCACCGTACGGCTGGCCACCTGCGTATATGAATCCTCCAGAACCTTTATCGATAAACGCTCTCTACACAATTTTTCTCTCAGTTCTGCCTGAGAGCCAGTTTTTTCAGAACGTGTTTCGCCCGAATAATTTTCATCTGAGGAAGGATCTTCTTCAATTTTTGCTGAAATTTCCAGCGGAGTCTGCTTTACTCCCATGGGAATCCTTTTAGGATGCTTTAACGGAGGCGGCGCATGATATTTTGTCGGATCCTCCTCCGCAGGCAGATAACCACTCCCTTTTCGTGTAAGGACATGCAATAAAACTGGCTCCTCACACTGTCTGGCCAGCATGAGAAATTTTTGAATTTCCTGAATATCATGACCGTTCACCGGGCCAAGATAATGAATTCCCAGCTCATCAAAAAACATCCCCCCTAAAATGCCTGCCTTCACGGCATCTTTCACATAATGTAACACGTTTTTTAACGGCTTCCCCACGACAGGAATCGAGTAAAGTCCCGCCTTCATTCCTTCTTTTAGCTCAGAATAAATAGGATGCATTCTCAAAGAATCTAAATACTTTCCCATTCCTCCCACACGCGGACAAATCGACATTTTATTATCGTTCAGGACGATCGTCACATTTTTTTGTATCCCTCCCAGATGATTCAGGCCTTCAAAAACCACACCATTCGCAAAAGATCCGTCCCCAATCACCGCCACCGCATGACGTTTATCCTGCCGAACAGAAACAGCAGCAGTATTCACAGAATCATCATCTTCAGGCGAAACTCCCGCCTCTTTCACTTTTTGAGAGTTCTCTTTATTTTTTTGAAATTTTTCTTCTTGCAGTGCATATAAAAGATCATCCCCACATTTTAGTCCCACCGCCGTGGAAATACTGCACCCTGCGTGCCCCGTCATGAATAAATCATATTCACTTTCCGCAGGATTCGGATACCCCATTAATCCGCCCTGCGTCCGAATACCTGAAAATGCATTATAACGGCCTGTTATCAGCTTATGCGGATAACACTGATGCCCCACATCCCACACCAGCCGGTCATACGTAAAATCAAAAGTCGTGTGCAGCGCAAGAGTAAGTTCCACCACTCCCAGATTCGACGCAAAATGAGCAGACCGCCGCTCCACCACCGCGCAAATTGCTTCACGAATCTCCACCGCGACCTGCTTTAACTCTAAAAGCGATAATTTCCGAAGGTCATCTGGAGAATGGATCGTAGGGAGAATAGGAGTTACAGGCATATCTTTTTATCAGTCAAATATTCTCGATTTTTCTTTTAACACAGTATACAAAAAATAAATAGACATAATCTGATTTCATCCTAAATTTCCATTTTGCGCTGCTCTAAAAACAAGCATTTATCCTGCCCGTACTGACAGGAAAGTAAAATACCGCTGGAAAGAAGAAATAAAATTATACTGGTTCCACTTTAAATTTCAGTTTTGTGCGGTTCTGAAAGCAGGCATTTTCAGCGAAGCTAAATGCCGGTGAAGCGGAATTTTATAGTGTATCGGGTATATAATACATCAGGTATAAAACACATAAATCCGGTCATAAAAACACCACCTAACTCCGCCGTGTTTTTAAATATTCCAGTAAGCTTTCTAAAACTCGTTCTCTTCCTAAAAAACACGAAGAAGAAACCTCTTCTTTCGCATTTTGTGTTATCTCTTCCACCAAAACTCGGCACCGTTCCATTCCCAGAAGCCCCGGCCAAGTAAGTTTTCCCGCGTCTTTATCTTTTTGGACATTTTTTCCCATTTCTTCCACTGTTCCACTCACATCCAGCATATCATCTGTCACCTGAAACGCCAGACCAAGATGCTGTCCAAAACGCACCAGACGCATGGCCTGTTCCGCCGTGGCGTCCACCGCTAAAGCACCTAATAATAAAGATACGCTGATCAGCGCTCCCGTTTTTCGATTCTGCATGGATTCTAAATACAAGATCTTCTTTTCCAGCTCTGTTCTCGGTGATGCGGTGTTTCCACGTTCCTGCTGCGTCCGCAGGCGACAAATATACTCCACCGCAGAGGCCGTATCCGTCTCTTCCATGGAAAACACCTTACAAAAAAGCTCATAATTACCACCACAAAACATCTTTAACAGACATACTCGGTAAACCTCATCTTTATCCGGAAAAATGTCATCCATCTGACCGCCCACCATTCCCGCCTGTCCGGCAGCGATCGCCAGGAAACGAACAAAATACCCCACTTTACTCACATCTGGTACTCGTGAAAGCACTTCAAAAGCCAGACTCTGAAGAGCATCTGCCGCCAAAATCGCCGTGGCCTCATCATACTGAATATGACATGTCGGACGTCCACGCCTTAACTCATCATCATCCATGGCCGGTAAATCATCATGAATCAGAGAATATGCATGGATAATCTCCACAGCACAAGCTGCCGGTGTCACCCGATGAAACATTTCTTTCTGTGTATATTTCTGATTACAGATCATCGCCGCCAGAAAAGTTAACATGGGACGAAAACGCTTTCCCGGTGCCAGCAAACTATACTCCATGGCCCCTCTTAAACGCTCCGGAACATTTCTGGTCAGTTCACAGTACTCCTTTAACGCTTTATCCACCACCGGGGGAATCAGCTTCATCCACTGCTTAAATATCTGTAGACTATTACATGCCTCAAATAATTCATTCCATTTTTGTTCCGTAACTCTCTGCTCTTCCGTCATTTTCTGCGTCCTCGTGTTTTGGCCTTTTCTTCCAAAGACAGATCCATATCATCCACCACCTGAATCACCGGCACACCATTTTCGTCCACCTGCGTAAGAATCTCTATTTTTCTCCGCGCTCCTTCCAATAATTCATGACACTCTCTCAAAAGCCGCACTCCATTTTCATAAAGTTTAAGAGAATCCTCCAAAGATACATTTCCTTCCTCAAGATGATGAACGATTTTCTCCAGCTCAGAAAAGGATTCTTCAAAAAATCTTTCCCCACTATTCTCCGACATACTGAACTCCCACGTTTAAATAAAGTGCGATTTTATTTCCATTTTCACTTATGTTTCTTCTTTATACCGGGTTCCCCTTTCCTTTTCGTGTGACTCTGTAAGCAGACATATTCAGCGAAGCAAAAACCGGGAAATCGGAAAATTTGGTGTATCAGGTATAAATTTTCTTTTTACACAGTACTCCAGGTGACATTTCATACATCATAAAATTCCGAAAATAAATAGGGCCTCATATATAACCAGGTTTATAATGCAGGTTTATCACACCACATGAAACAAAAATAAACGCCGCATATATGCCCGAAATAAACCCGCCATTACAATTTATTATAAAGTAACTGTTAAGAAAATTTAGAAATTTTACATTCTCAACACACTATAAATTTTACTTCTCCGGCATTTTGTGATGTATGAAATGCACACTTTCGTCGCCGCAAAAAAAACAGGAATTTATACCCGATACACTATAAAATTACGATAAAACAGGATTCTCTTCGTGACTCGGAAACTTCATGACCGAAAAATTTACTCCCACTCAATCGTCGCCGGAGGCTTACTACTAATATCATACACCACTCGGTTAATCCCTTTTACTTCATTTATAATTCGTGTCGACATTCGCGCCAAAACGTCATACGGCAGCCGACTCCAGTCCGCCGTCATAAAATCCTCTGTATTTACAGAACGAATCACCAGTGCATTTTCATATGTACGAGCATCTCCCATCACACCGACACTCTGCACAGGCAGCAGCACCGCAAAAGTCTGGGACGTTTTACTGTAAAGATCCGCCGCTCGGAGCTCTTCCAGCACGATCGCATCCGCTTCTTTAAGTACCGTAAGTTTCTCCTCTGTAACCTCACCCAGACACCGAACAGACAGACCAGGACCAGGAAATGGATGCCGCCACACAATTTCATCTGACAGACCTAACTGCTTTCCCAGACGACGTACTTCATCCTTAAATAAATCACGCAGAGGTTCTATTAATTCAAAAGACATATCTTCTGGAAGCCCTCCGACATTATGATGCAGTTTAATCGTCGCCGCCGGACCATCCGGGGAACCACCACTTTCGATCACATCCGGATACAGGGTACCCTGAGCCAGAAATTTCGCGCCCTTAATAGATTTTGCCGCTTCAGAAAAACATTCAATAAATGTATGTCCCACGATCTTTCGTTTTTGCTGAGGTTCTGTCACTCCCTCAAGATTTTTCAAAAAACGATCCTTGGCATGAATTACATGCAGATCCATTTTAAAATGCTCCGTAAACTCACGGATGACACTCTGCGCCTCATTTTTTCGCAAAAAACCATTATCTACAAGAATACACGAAAGGTTCTGCCCCAGCACCCCAGATAAAAGTGCCGCCACAACAGAAGAATCCACTCCTCCTGAAAGCCCACAAATAACCCGATCATTACCCACCTTCTGACGAATATTCTCTTGCATGACCCGTGCAAAATCTTCCAGCTTCCATGCACCAGTACATCTACAGATTTTTAATAAAAAATTCTTCAGAATCTCCGTACCCTGTAATGAATGTGTAACTTCAGGATGAAACTGAACGCCAAAAATTGGCCTCTCTTTATGCCGAATCGCCGCCGCGGGGCATGTCTCGGTCCTGGCCAAAACAATAAAATCTGTCGGTAATTTCCCGATCTGATCTCCATGACTCATCCATACCCGGGTTTCCCGATTCACTCGCTCAAAAATAACATCTTCCCCAATAATTTCCATCTCCGCATGACCATACTCCCGGGTTTCCGCCTTCATCACATCTCCACCAAGATGATGTGTCATCTGATGAATTCCATAACATATACCAAGAATCGGTATCCCCAATTCAAAAATCCCTGGATCACAGTGCGGCGCATTTTCATCATACACACTAAATGGCCCTCCCGAAAGAATGATTCCTTTCGGTGCCATTTCCTGAACACGTCGCGCAGAAAGATCATGCCGCACGATTTCACAGTACACATTCTGCTCTCGTACACGGCGCGCGATCAGCTGTGCATACTGAGAACCAAAATCAAAAATCAAAATTTTTTCAGCCGTCAGATGAAATTTTTCTGAATAATTGGTGGAATGTGTCATTTTTTATTCCAATTTAAATATTAATCCGGATTCTAAAATTATATATTCATACCGGCGACACTTTAAATATGAACATTTACACCGGCTGCACCACAAAATTTCAGTTTTACGAACAATTAAAATGGCATCCTTCCGAAAAGTTTATGCTCTGAGATGAAAATTATGGTGTACAGAACATACTAATTATACTACATTTTTATAGAGTTCCCAGAGGGGGAGAATTTATCCGCCCTTTATTTCAGAAAATCACATTCATCTGAAAAAAATTTTTTATTTCTGATGTACTGTAAAAATTTAATTTTTGTGCATATTAATTTTAATTTTCGATTATATATTCTTTATTCCACTTTAAAATCAGTTTTAACACGGTTCTATGAACGAAAATTTCTAAAATTTCATAATTCCCCAAAAAATTGAACTCATCAAAAATACTGGCGCTCTTTTAAATTCCCGTTTTGTACAGCTCTAAAAACAAACATTTTTCGTGAAGCAAAAAGCCGGAGACGCAGAAATTTATGATATATCGGATATAATACTTTTACTCGATATAACTTTCTGCTTCCTCAGTCCGCTGACCGGCAAGCATTTTAGCTTCACCGAAAGCGCATACTTCAGAACTACAGAAAACAGAATTTTCAAAGAAAATCAGTACATATTTTAAAAATACAAAAAATGATTTTAAATAAAATAATGTATATTTTATTAATTTAAGGTAAAACCCTGCCAACTGACCTGGCGGTATTCTTCAAAATATACGTACCAAAACAAAAAGTTTAAAAATACACCGCTAAATTATTTTTTCCTCTTAATTTTTTCGGGAGCCCCTCTTGTAAAGCGTATAAATATAAATGATAATTATTTTTAATTATTTATGCTGTTTCCACTTTAAATTTCCGTTTTGTGCAGTTTTTAAAGCAGGCTTTTTCAGTGAAGTAAAATGCCGGAAACGCAGAAATTTATAGTGCATCGGGCATAATAAATTTTATATTTACACATGACGAATTCCCGTACAATCTGCTGACAGACTCCTCAGCGGTTACCTCCATAATTCAGCTTTTCTGGTGCACAGACAGACTGTTCCATGTTTAAACTTTTCCGTATTATGCGGAAATTTCAAAAGAAAAATCAAAAATATAAAAGCACTTTTAATATATTCCGTTTTACATCACAAAAATCACTGCTTTCACTCCGTGGTATAAGAAAAACGTTTTTTTAAGTGCATGAGTATAAATATCATAAAAAACTATATAAAATGGGTGTTTTTTAATTAATTTTAAGAAAATAAGAAATAAATGGCTAAAAAAGATAAAAAAAATTATTGGGATTTTTTAGTGGAATCACTGGGTACATCTGAAAACCAGGAAAATAATATTTCCCCAGCAGATAATATACCCGAAGATTCACAGAAAAACACAGATTCAGTTTTCACACAGGATCAAAATATTTCTTTTGAAACAGAAATAAAAAGTGAAGAAATTTTTGTTGCAGAAACAGTCGTTCCTGTAACAGAGATTCTCTCTCAAAAACCACAGGACGTTACCTCTGACACTAAATTGGAGGAGACTTCCTTAAAATCAGAAGTAGTTCAGGAGGAAACCTCTCTTGATCTTCTCGACTGGGGAAAGCCTCCACGAGAATTCGAAAAATTTGTCCATCTTCATGGTATTTCCACCGACTCATCACAGCTCCCACAAAACACAGATTCATCCGAATATGCAGAACAGCTGGTTTACGCCCAACACACATTAATTCAAGAAAATGATTCGAATAACGACGAACAGATCCAGAATGATATTAATGTTTCTACTGATCTTTCGGGAAAAGTACCTCCAGAAAATACATTACGTTTTATTGGAAAAATTCCTCCGATTAAACGTCCGAAAGGGGGTTTCGGTGCAGGCCTTTTAGAAGAATTTGAAGCCTCTTCACCTGAAAATGAGGAAGAAGAAAACGGAAATATGGAAGAAATCGCCGGTACCGAAAAATGTGAAATTTCTGAAGAGTGTGAGAATCATATAACCACACCTGCGGAAGATCTTCCCGAGATGGATTCATGGGCGAAATTAGCACTGGATTTAGGAGTGGAAGTCGTAATGCCGCCTGCGCCTCCGGCTCGGCCAGTCGGTACCAGCCAATCTGAGAAAATTCCTGTCAGTGCTACTAAAAAAACACAAACAATTATTAGTACACCAGAAAAAAAGCAGAATCGTCCCGATACCTCTGCAAAACGCCCTGATGAAAAAACGGGTAAGGTAAAACGAGAAGCAGACCACATTTCTGTTTCCACCAGAAACGATTTTTCATATTCCGAAAAAAATGAAACCGAAGAAATCAGCTCTGCACGGCAAAACCGTTCAAATAAGCAGGACATAACTTCTAAATCACATAAATCCATGAAAAAAGAATTTTCTCCGGAAAAAGAAGATGATTATTCATTTTTACAAAAATCAGATCTTTCTGGTGAAACTTCTAAAAAATCTCAGTCGGAACGGAATGACAAAAAACGCAGAAAGGATAAAACAGAATCACGAAAAACGGACTCTCGCACATCAGAAACACAGCCACCTGTTTTTCCGGAAGCCAATTCACGCCAAAAATCTGGTAAAGATCGGCGTTCCGAGAAAGAAAAGGAATCTGCCCGATCTGTCGTGGGAGATATTATCCGAGATGTCGTGGCCGACAAAATGTTATCTGAAACTGGTTCTCGAAAACGACGAAAGCATTCTGAACGCTCTGAACGTAATGTAAAGGAATTATATTTAACAGAACCCACGTCTCCTTCAGATTATGATATACGAATCAGCCAGCAAAGAATGCGCGAATTATTCCCTGATGCAAATTTTGATGAAGAATTATTAGAAGATGCTTGTACAGGTTTTGTAGAGGAAGAGATTTTTGAAAAAGAAGATACTCGGGCTCCGTCACTCGGCCGACGACGCTCCAGGCGTAATCGAAAAAATATTCACGCCGATCCAGTTTCCTCTTATGCTGATGACGAAATGGAGGAAGAGGATTTTTGGGAAGAAATACCGATCCATGAAGAGGATGTACCTGAAATTCCCTCTCGTCGTGACGGAAAATCAAAACGTTCATTTCAGACAGAAAAATTCTCTGAAAAATTTATTATAAAAGATGATTCCGAAATGAATGAAACCTCCTCCAGATCCCGAAAGCACAAAAAAGGGAAAATGGCATCCGAAGATTACGTTTCTGAAGAATCAGATTTTTCGGACTCTCCATATGAAAATGAGTCACCTGGAAAACGTTCTCGTAAACACCGAAAAAATAAAAAAATTGTTAATAATAATGATATTTTAGATGTTTCCTCTTCTGAATGGGATGAGGAAGAAGAGCATTTTGAGGAGGAATTTACACCACCTGCACCGCCTTCCTCAAAACGCAGTCGTCGTGGGAAAGTTCCTCTTACCTCGCGTGATGCTTATTATTATGAAAATCTGCAGGAAGATTACGAAGATGAGGAATATCAGGACGAAGATTTTCCGTCTAAAGAAGATGTATTCGAAGAGGAATATGAGGATGAGGAAGACATTACCTCTTCCATTCCACAGCAGTATATTCCCACATGGAAAGACACCGTGGATCTGATCGTCAGTAAAAATATGACTGGCCGAAATACACCTTCTAAAAATAATACAAAAAAACGCCGGAGATAATGATTTTCGCATATAACGAAAACAGCAATTCGAAATTCTTTTTCGTTTTGCTGTTTTTTTTATTTCACGTACAGATAAAATTCTGCTTTTCCAGCATTTTGTATTTCGTATCTTCCCCTGACCCGCGACGACCGAAATATTTCCTCTGTGATTATACAAAAAATATTAAGGTGAAAAATACTTCCACGGTTTCCACTTTTATACTGACACTATTTTAAATTTCTGCTTTACGCGGTTCTGAAAGCCAGCATTTTCCGTGAAACAAAAATCTGGCCGACCTGTCGGCAGACCGATAAGTGGAAATTTATAGGGAATCGGATATAAAATTTGAGTTCTGTACATAACGTGGAAGCAGAGAGTATTTCACTCATTACGACATTTCCCAAAACGGAGTTTTATGTACCTCAAAACAGATACTGACTTGACAAAAATGCCTTTTTCCTCTAGGATATTATGGCTCTACTTTAAATTTTCATTATGTGCGGCTCTAAAAGCCCGGGCTTTTCAGCGAAAAATGCCATCCAGCCAGTCGGCGGACAGGAGAGAGAAATTTATACGGAACCGAGTATAAAATAAATCTGTGACTACTTTTGCCCTTATCCTCGAGATACATATAAAATACCTGCCGACTGGAACCGCAAAAAATTTTAATCTCATTATAAAACCAGAATATTATTTATATGGAGTAACCCCAAAATGCCGCGTGAAACCATTTTATCCCCACAAGATGATTCTGAATTTTCTTCTCAGCAGGAAGAGAACCAAGAAGATATTTCCATACGAAGGATTATTCCCTCCGTCAGTTTCTCTTCACTCCAGGAAGAAGATGGTGCGTTACGCCCCACCCGCATATATGAAATGGTCGGTCAGAGAGACGTGTACGAAAGAATATTAATTGCGATCGACGCGACTCAAAAACGCAAAGAACCTCTGGGACACATTCTTTTTGACGGACCTCCAGGACTGGGAAAAACCACCTTCGCCACGTGCATTCCCCGTGAACTGGGAACTTCATGCCAAATCGCCAGCGGAGCCACGCTGAAAGCTCCCAAAGATCTTATTCCATATCTGACGAATGCGGAACCACGTTCTATTCTTTTTATCGACGAAATTCATCGGATGCAAAAAGCCGTGGAAGAATTTTTATACCCGGCCATGGAAGATTTTCGTATCGATTTAACGATCGGTGAAGGGGTAAACGCACGAACACTAAATATGCCTCTGGCTCCCTTCACCGTTATCGGCGCGACGACTCGGGCAGGTCTCCTTTCTGCGCCTTTACGCGACAGATTTCAGATGCGCGAACATCTCGATTTTTATCCAGTGGAAGATTTAACGACTATTTTATTAAGAAATGCACAAAAGCTGCATCTGTCTCTAGACGAAGAGGCCGCGGTGGAAATTTCCCGCAGAAGCCGAGGTACACCACGAATTGCGAATAACCGTCTTCGCTGGGTACGTGATTACGCCGTTAGCCGCGCAAATGGTGAGGCCACTCTGGAAGTGGTTTTAAAAGCCATGAGTATGCAGGAAATCGATTCACTCGGGCTGGACCGTCAAGACAGAAAATACATGGAAGTTCTCTTACGTGTTTTCGGAGGTGGTCCGACCGGTGTGGAGGCGATCGCCCATACGATGAATGTCGCTACAGATACGCTGGAAGATGAAGTGGAACCGTTTTTATTGCGCAGTGAACTTATCATTCGTACACCACGCGGACGAAAACTGACAGGTCTGGGACACATTCACCTGCAAAACGCAAGAATTATTTAATTATTTCGTTCAAAATATATTTATGTCTGATGTATTATGAATTTTCGTTTCCCCAGCAGTTTTTGCTTCGCTGATATATCTGGCTTTAAGAACCGCGCAAAATGGAAATTTAAAGTGGAAACAGTATAAACTGGAGGCACGATTATTTTTTTCTTTTTTTAAGCACGTTTAACGAAAAAATCTGGATTTTGTGACCGCATAAAACTTAAATTTAATAAAAAATGGGTATATTTATACCCGATACACTATAAAATTCCGTTTCCCCGGCATTTTGCTTCGCTGAAAATGCCTGCTTTAAGAGCCGCAAAAAACTGAAATTTAAAATGGAACCAGTATATACCAGTTCTACTTTCGATTTTCGTTTTGTACGGCTCTGAAAATAGGCTTTTTTTACAAAGAAAAATGCCAAAAAATCAGGATTTATTCTGTATCAGAGATAAAAGCGGACTCGGCGTAAATTTTCATTTCGTATGGTATGAGGCCCATATTTCCGTGCCTGGAATCAGAGAAAAAGGTTTTTAGCTGATACCACTTTCTTTTTTGTTTAGTACAGTTATACATGAAAGACGTTTCAGATATTATGGAAAGAGGGGGAAATACCGGATTTACCGTACATCTTATATAAAATGAAAGTTTCCTGACAATAAACAAAAAAACCATATATATTTTAACGCCAGAAACTGTCCAGACGTTCAATTTATATGGTTTTTACTGTTATGATTCCGTGTACGTACTTATTTTTTATTTTGTATACGGTTCAAATTTCTATTTTTCTGACATTTTTTCTAGACACATACCTGTTATACAAAAGTCGCGGAACTGTGCATCCCAGGCGTGGGCAAAGAATCTATTTCTGTTGTCATCTGTGAATCTGTCTTTACCGACTGGATTAAATCACCCGAATTTCTGTTATAAAACTCGATCGAATCGCTTCCTGAACGCCAGACGACAAGAGTATTTTCTGATTTATATGATAATCCGATATAATAACCGTTGCGGACGATCGCGGCCATCGAAAGCGAACGGTAATCGACGAAACGATTTTCCAGCTTCGAAAGCACCTGAACCACAAGACTTAAAATAGGATCAAAAGATAACGCGGTACTCATTTTAATTATCCTTAAAAAAGGAGACACCTAGTCTCAAATATGATTTTCAAAAATTACACCTGCCACCATTTTTGAAACGATTAAATCTTATACCAGAAAAACACACCATGAAGAAAACTTAAAATTTTGTTGATTTTTCATGACTTTAAGGAAATTCATTCATGTTTCACAGTAAATTTTCATTTAGGCTGCCGTTATAACGGCATTTTCAAAAAACTAAAACACGAAATATATCAGGTCTACTAAAATTTCCATTTTGTACGGCCATAACTTATACATATTATACCGATGCACTATAAAATTCCGCTTCCTCAGCATTTTGCTTCGCTGAAAATGCCTGCTTAATGGGCCGCACGAAACGGAAATTTAAAGTGGAACCAGTATAAACCGGAAAATGTCGGCCTGCCTGTCAGCAGACAGTGAAAACAAAAATTTATAGTGTATCGGATATGTAATAGTATTTTAGGTATAAAATTTTACTGTTTTTTCTTTCAAGATAAAATGGAAAGCAGCAGGTACAGACTTTTGAAATGATTTACACCCAAACATCCTGTTATTTTTTTAATCGGTTTTGTTTTTCTCTTTCATCGAAAGATTTTCTTATCCCCATCCATTCTTCCCGAAACGAATATCTTCACCCTTTTTCACAAAGAACCAAAACTTTATAATCATTAAATTTCATAATAAAGCCTCATTTTATAGAAAAAACCGAAAAATAATTGCTAAAATCTTACTCATCCTCATATTTTTAAAGATAATTACACAATAAATGAAACTTTTGGTAAAATATTCATGTGAACAATAATTCTAGATTTTTCCTATTCATGAAGACGATTCAAAATTTTTTTGAAAACATATAAAAAGATTTAAGAAAGAATTTCTTTTTTATGGTATATTTATACTAATTTCACTCATTTTCGCTTTTACACCATAAAAAATTATTATTATGAAAGCAGAAAATATATAGGAAAAGAAAGATATAAGACATATGAAAGGATAAAGAATTTAAAAAATCGGTCAGATAAAACTTAATATACCTGATGCATTATAAATTTCTGCTTCTCCGACATTTTTGATTCGCGCAAAAAATACCTGTTTTAGCGCCGAAAAAAATGGAATTTTAACGTAAAACCAGAATATTATTCCACATAAGCAGAAAATCATTTCTCGGTTTTTTCTGGCTCTTATATTCAGTGCACTATAAATTTCCACTTTCACGACATTTTTGATTCGCACAGAAAATACCTGTTTTAGCGCCGAAAAAAACGGAATTTTAACGTAAAACCAGAGTATTATTCCATATAAGCAGAAACATCATTTCTCAGTTTCTCTGGTTCTTATATTCTGTGCGCTATAAATTTCCACTTTCACGACATTTTTGATTCGCACAGAAAATACCTGCTTTTAGCGCCCAAAAAAACGGAATTTTAACGTAAAACCAGAGTATTATTCCATAAGCAGAAATATCATTTCTCGGTTTCTCTGGTTCTTATATTCTGTGCGCTATAAATTTCCGCTTCTCCGACATTTTTGTTCGCGCAGAAAATACCTGCTTTTAGCGCCGAAAAAAACGGAATTTTAAGTGGAACCAGCATATATTCTCACCTATTTTGTTTCCATATTCTCACAGCTCCAATTCATTTCAGAAAAAAGAGGAGGCACAAAACATAAAAATTTCGTTTCACAGAATCCTGTCTGCGGACGCCACGCGCAGCAAAATTACCGTAAACGTAAAAAATTTACAGAATGCACGGCAAAATGACTGTAAAAGTAAGAAGTTTACAGTACATCCGAGAAATTTTCCCCTAAGGTTTTACCGGTCAGATTTCGTACCGCCACGGCCATCATTAACTTAATCCGATTCAGCTGGTTTACCTCGGTCGTACCCGGATCATAATCAATAATCGCGATATTTGCATGTGGATACGTAGTCTTTAACGCTTTCATCACACCCTTCCCGGTAATATGATTTGGCAGGCATCCGAATGGCTGAACACAAATAATATTCGGTGTTCCATGCTCTATCAGTTCCACCATTTCCGCCGTCAGCAGCCATCCTTCACCCGTGTGATTACACGTGGAAACGAAAGGAGCCGCCTTTTTTACTAAATGACGAAATTCACCCTCAGCGGTAAAGCGTTCACTGCGATTCAAAACCTTACGTATTTTATTCCGATAATGCTCAATTAACCATACGGCCACCCGGCTGGTAAACTTATCCCATAAAGAAACACGCGAATACGGTTCTCGAAACTGATCGGAAGATACACAGTAAAGGACAAAATCCATCATATCCGGAATCACGGCCTCACCGCCTTCTTTCTCGACAAGAGAAACCAGATTATTATTCGCCCCAGGATGATATTTCACCAAAATTTCACCCACGATTCCCACTTTCGGACGATTTCGTCGTGATACCAGTTCGAGAGATTCAAAATCCTTCACGATTTCCGCTGCGATTTTAGAAATATTCCAGCATGTCCCCTCCAGAAGCCCTCTGCGCAAATAATGCAGCCATTTTTTTACTAAAGCATCTGTGGTTCCATGCTTCACTTCATACGGACGACAAGAATTGGAGACACGCAACAATAAATCACCATATAAAAGGGCGAAAAACAGTTTCCTGACCATGGAAAACGTAACGGTAACTCCTCCTGGATTTTCCGAAGTGGTCACATTAATATTAAAAGGAATCACAGGAATTTCAGGAAAGCCTGCTTTTAAAGTGGCGATTTTTAAAAAAGTCGCATAATTTGTTGAACGGCATCCGCCACAGGTCTGGGAAATCATCAGAGCAGTCCGTGATAAATCGTATTTTCCAGACTTTAACGCCTGAATTAACTGTCCCACGACCACGATCGCTGGATAACAGACATCATTATTTACATATCGCAGGCCTTCCTCGATCGCATTTCGGTCCACATCAGGCAAAATCTCTAAATGAAATCCACATGATTCAAAAATCACCTCCGCCAGCGCAAAATGAATCGGTGCCATCTGAGGACAAAGAATCGTATAACGGTCCTTCTGCTGAACCGGGAAATCTGGTGTCCGTAACGGAAGCTGGATTTTCGATTTTTGAGACTCTTCTAAATTCACCAAAACCTCATTCTCGTGCAGGTTTTGATTCGCCGATTTTTTCATTACTGTTTCTCGCTGCATCTTTACTTCTCATGGTTCCTAATTTTACGATCTGATTCCTCTTTAAATTTCAGCTTATATACCCGGTACACTATAAATTTCCACTTCCACGGCATTTTACTTCTCGCTGAAAATGTCAGCTTTCAGAGCCAC
This sequence comes from Planctomycetia bacterium, assembly GCA_030527015.1. Taxonomy (GTDB): domain Bacteria; phylum Planctomycetota; class Planctomycetia; order Pirellulales; family Thermoguttaceae; genus RGIG3701. The sequence goes on along the minus strand of JAUNBR010000002.1, from coordinate 79,003 downwards.
ACAAAACGGAAATTTAAAGTGGAACCGGTACACGGCCACCACCGCCGTCATTTCATACATCACGAAATGCGGGCCGATCGGCGGACAGAGAAAATTTATCGTGCTTTGGGTATATCATACGTCTGATACGAAATACTCTGAAAATATACAAAACTTTTAAAAACAGACCGGTTCCCGCATGGTGGACAGTAAAGAACGAATTCTGATTTTAATCGCTCCTAACTGTGTACTTTCGTCAATTTTTAACAGTGTATGTACTTTCCCGGCCGCCGCCAGAATTTCCCCGACCTGCTCCGCCGTAACCGCATCCAGCCCACATCCAAAAGACGTCATCTGCACCATCTGAAAATTCGGATGCATCGCGGTAAAAGTCGCCGCTCGATAAAGTCGGGCATGATACCCCCACTGGTCCACCACCTGTAACGGGAAAAAAAGTTCTTTTCCCAGATGCGCCACCGCATCTCCAGAAAGAACGGCCGCGCCATGCGTAACGATAAGCTCTGGAATCCCATGATGAACCAGCGGATCCAGGTGATACGGCCTTCCTGCCAAAATAATAGCAGGCATCCCTGTTTTCAGTAATTCCTCCACCGCTCGCCGCCCCATTTCACGGACATCCTCTTTATAAAATTCCTGAGCGCGAAAGGCTTTTTCCACCGCCATTTTCAGACTGTCTCGCCGAACACCCAGAGGTTTTAGCAGAGGAAATAATAAGTTCCGTATTTTTCGCGCGTCATCCACCGGCAAAAAAGGTGAGATAAATTCCACATTTTGCTCCCGAAGCATATCCACATTCAGACGAATTACTTCCGGATACGCACCCACCACCGGACAATTATAACTGGAAAATACATCTGAAAACTCCCTGCGCTCCAGAGGCTGTGCCGGATAAAAAATTCGTTTCACGCCCTTTTCGATTAAATTCACCACATGTCCATGCACTAATTTCGCAGGATAACACAGTGTCTGTGAAGAAATACTGTCCAGACCTTTATTATACATTTCAGTTCGCGACGGATCTGAAACCACCACACGAAATCCCAATTCATGAAACAGGGTAAACCAGAACGGATAATTTTCATACATATTCAGAACCCGCGGTAAACCAATTTCTCCCAGAGGTGCTTCCTGTGGCAGACGCGGACGATAAAATTTAAAAAGCCGATCATACTGACACCGAAACAGATTAATTCTCCGCGAAGTTTCCTGTGAAGATGTGGTCATCCGCTCACATTTATTTCCAGAAATAAACGTCCTTCCTCCCGAAAATTTATGAATGCTGATCAGACACTTATTTTCACAGCTGGCGCACCTGCGAAGCGTGGACTTCATCTGAAAATTCGTTAATGCTTCTTGTGAAATCAGTCTGGAATTCTCTTTTTTTTGCATTCCACGTTCTCTGGCAATTAATGCGGCACCATATGCTCCCATAATCCCAGAAATATCCACCCGATGCACTTCTTTTCCTATAAGTTTTTCCAGTGCTCGAAGCACCGCCGCATTATGAAACGTCCCTCCCTGTACCATAACGCATTCACCCAGTTCTGAAACATCCGCGATTTTCAGCACTTTATATAACGCATTTTTCGCCACCGAGTATGCCAGACCGGCAGATATATCCGAAACAGACGCGTTTTCTTTCTGTGCCTGTTTAACTTTTGAGTTCATAAAAACCGTGCACCGCGTTCCTAAATCGATCGGATGCTGTGAGAAACGCCCCTCCTGTGCAAAATCCGATACATTATATCCCAGTGACTGCGCAAAAGTTTCGATAAAAGATCCGCACCCGGAAGAACATGCCTCATTCAGGATTATTTTATCCACGTGTTTATTTTTAATATAAATACATTTAATATCCTGACCGCCGATGTCCAGTATAAACGAAACCTCCGGCATAAAATGACTCGCCGCTTTATAATGCGCCAGCGTCTCTACTTCTCCCTCATCCACGCCTAATGCCGCCTGAATCATTTTTTCTCCATATCCTGTCACACACGCATTTTTTAACTGCGTCCCTTCAGGCATGGTCTCATAAATTTCCATCAGAATTTTCCGCACCGACTGAATCGGCTCCCCTTCATTCGGCCCATACCATGACTGTAAAATTCTGCTCTGAGCATCCATCAGAACGACCTTCGTAGTCGTGGACCCCGCATCTATTCCCAAGTATAAATCTCCCGATGCATCTTTAAAATCCCCTCGCGCCGCCTTTAAATGACCATGTCGGCTCTCAAAACGCCGATACTCCTCCTCCGAAGGAAATAACGCCGGCAGACGCCCCGTCTCACGTAAATGTGCATGATTCATCACATGATACACGCGCCGCCAGAGTTCCGTGGCCGTAATGGAACGATTCTTCCCTGCCAATAAAGCAGCTCCCAGTGCGACAAAAAAATGCGCATTCTCTGGAATAAATTCCTCTTCTGGTTTCAGTTTTAACGTCTGAGAAAAACGTTTCCTCAGTTCCGGTAAAAAATGGAGTGGGCCACCTAAAAACGCGATATTTCCTCGAATTTTCCTCCCGCAGGCCAGGCCGCCGATCGTCTGATCCACCACCGCCTGCAAAACGCTGGCCGCGACATCCTCTCGCGATGCTCCTTCATTTAATAACATGGTAACATCTGATTTCGTAAACACACCGCACCGCGCGGCGATCGGATAAATCGTCTGATAACGACTCGCCAGATCATTCACTCCAGCCGCATCCGTTTTCAGTGTAACGGCGATCTGATCAATAAACGCACCCGTGCCTCCTGCACACGTTTCATTCATCCGCTGATCGATACTTTCATCAAAAAAAGTGATCTTCGCATCCTCTCCACCCAGCTCGATCGCCACATCCGTCCGTGGCAAAAAAGTCATTATGGCCTGCGCGCTGGCGACCACCTCCTGCACAAAATCCAAATCTAGTTTCATCGCTGCGCCGATTCCTGCTGAACCGGTCATCGCCACAAAAAATGAACGCTCGCCGAACGTATCCTGAATCTCACCCACCAGTGAAAAAAGCGTCTGGATTACATCAGAAAAATGCCGTGCGTAACGGCACCACACCATTTTTCCTGTCTCCGCATCATATATAACCCCTTTAATCGTCGTGGACCCCACATCTAATCCTAATCTTAAAGGGGAAAATGAATTTTTTGAATTTTGAGGTGTAATCATTATATCCTTTTCTCTTGAGACACAAAATAACGTTCTTACAACTTTTTTACTGACTCATTTACATGGACATCCTTCATTATTATGACAAAATTTAAAACTGGTGTATAAATTTTCTTTTCACTGAATTTTATGCCAAATATACTATAAATTTCTGCTTTTTCGGTATTTTATACCCGATACACTATAAATTTTTGCTTCCCCGGCATTTTATTTCGCTGAAAATGCCTGCTTTCAGAGCCGCATAAAACGGAATTTTGATACAGAATCGACATATAACCGCAAAAAACACTAATCCTGACATTTATCCCCCCCTCTTCTTTTTTAAATTTCAGTTTTCGGAGAACATAAACGCCGACATAAACACGCTTTTCATATTTCGCAAAAAACCACAGAAGAAAATTTTATAATATTTCGATATATCCCGGTTCCATTTTAAATTTCCGTTTTGTGCGCCTCTGAACGCAGGCATTTTCAGCGAAGCAAAAATGCCGGAGAAGCGGAATTTTATAGTGTATCGAGTATAAAAATAATAATCTCTTATTATTACGTATATGGCCAATAAAGTCAATTACCGCGTAAAAAAAATTTCCCCATAAAATTTTTTTCATGATGCCGTAACACCATACATAAAACGGAAATTTAAGAGAAAACCCGTATACATTAAAAAAATAAAAATTTTTATTATATCTTGCAATTTATTTTTTTATATGTTATTTTAAATAAAGTTCATATACGGATTCCTTTTATACTCGAGCGATTAAAATCCGCTTTCCCCGCATTTTCCATGAAGTGGTACACAGATTTTCCTTTAAATTTCCATTTTAAGCGCCTCCGAAGCAGGCATTTTCCGCGAAAAGTATTATACCTGGTTCCACTTTAAATTTCAGTTTTGTGCGGTTCTGAAAGCAGGCATTTTCAGCGAAGCTAAATGCCGGAGAAGCGGATTTTATAGTGTATCGGGTATAAAAATACTGAAAAAAGCGGATTTTTACAGTGCATCGGGGATAAAAACACAAAAACATAAAATATTAATTCCATATCTCGGATCCAAAAGTGAGGTTAAAATGTCTGCATCACACATCCAGTATTCTTTTCCTAAAATATCTATTTTATTTTTAATAAGCCTCCCCATCTGCCTTTTTCTGTTCTGCGTGGCATATGGTAAGGAAAATACACCACCCACACCTACGAATTCTTCACCGGTTCCTTTACTTTCACCTTCCAGCACGGACCCATCTTCTTTCTCCATGACAAAAGAAACGAATGAACCTGTGACTTCTTCCCGAAATGGAAAAGTACTTCTGACCGCCATAAAGGAAGCATATAAAAAATGGAAAACGATAAAACCAGAAGAAACAGAAGTCGCTGCCAGAGAATTTCTTTTACTGTACTGCGAATTACAGACCGACACTAAAATTCGTTCCTCTGAACGGAAACAGTGGGAGAAAAAACTGCGCCAGAAGCTAAGTACGCTTTCAAAACAGATCTCAAAAATGGAAAATGAAAAGATAACCCAGCAAAGAAAAGACGCTTTAGAATCCGCAAAAGAATTTATGCTGGCTGACGCGGAAATGAAAAATGTAAAAAAACCGGATTCTGTAAAACTCCCAGACGATAAATCAAAAATTACCGCTCAGTTTAATAGACGCGGAAACTGGAATCAGGGAAATCAAAATTTTGATGATAATGACCGTGGAAAAATTGGCGGAGAGGAACTGGTTAATCTTATCCAGACCACCATTCATCCACAGAGCTGGGAAGCGAATGGCGGTGAAGGCACCATTTATTACTGGAGAACACACCGACATTTAATCATTTATCAGACCGAGGAAGTTCATCGGGACGTCTCGAATGTTTTGGAGCAGCTCCGCCGATAAATTTTCTTCCGTGTGAATACAGTTTCTTTTTAACTTTTAGTTTTATATAAATCTGCCAACTAATTTTTTAGACTTCATTCATGATTTACATATAACTGGTTCCACTTTAAATTTTCGTTTTGCGCGCCTCTGAAAACAGGTATTTTCAGCGAAGCAAAATGCCGGAGAAGCAGATTTTATAGTATATCGTGTATAAAATTCCAGAAAAATAATTTAGAGTATGCCAGATACAAAAAGTAGTGTGCCAGATATTTTATCATCTGACACACTACTTTTGTTTATTTCTCGCCCCACTTATTTTTTATTATCATATTTCTGGTTTCACATGTAAATTTTCAGCAAAAATTTTATAGTGCATCAGAGATAAAACTAATTTAAATGGAACGGCACATGCCCAAAACATAAAAATATGCTGTTTCCACTTTAAAATTCCGTTTCGTGCGGCTCTGAAAGCAGGCATTTTGGCGAAGCTAAATGTCCGAGCAGCGGAATTTTATAGTATATCGGGGATAATATACTTATTATTCCACTCGGATTCCCTGAAAACGAACATACTCGGGCAGTTCACCCACCAGCGGCCGTAAGTATTCCAGGCATGCATCCGTAACAAAAAGACGGTCATCACAAATAAACTCATCCGGCATGGGCTTCTCACCCAGAGCCACATCTTTCAGAGGAGCCTCTCCCAGCGACCACGTATATGGTGTGTTCGAGTTTCGAATAATCGTTACCATCACTCCACTTTTTCCGGACACAGCCAGTTCCACCGCCCGCTGCCCACATGCCCATGCTTCCTGAATATCCACTGGCACAGCCCGATCCGCCGCACACATCTGCAGAGATTCCGTAATCTGAAATTCTCCTCTCCAGCCAAATTCTTGACATAAAATACGGTGCAGAACCATTCCCGCGCTGGTACCACCCATGGCACCAAATTCTTTATTTCCGAATTTATCATCCGTCTGAGAAGCACTTATCGGCGTACCATCAGCATAACACACTCCTTCTCCACAGACGATACTCACCCAGCCATATTTCTGATGAACGGCTTTCACTTCCGAAAGAAAACGTTCCTTCTCAAAAGGCCGTTCCGGCAACAAAATAATATGTGGAGCATCATCTTCATTTTTCTTTGCACATGCTGCTGCCGCAGGAAGCCATCCAGCAGAACGTCCCACCGTCTGAAAAACCGTAAACTGATCCACTCGTTTCATATCCCGTGCCAGCATACCTGCCTGACGAATGGACATCGCGACATACCGCGCCGCAGACGCAAAACCCGGCGTATGATCCGTGGCAAAAAGATCGTTATCTACAGTTTTCGGAATTCCCACACCGATTAAATCATATCCCTGCGACTTACAGTATGCTTCGATTCGGTGAATCGTATCCATGGTATCATTTCCACCGATAAGAAAATAATAACGAATGTTATACTTTTTCAGCAGCTCTAGAACTGGTCCGAAATCCGCTTCCTGCATCTTGTGCCGACAACTTCCCAGCGCGCTGGAAGGCGTGGATTTCAGAGCTTCCACCGTTTCTGGCAGCTCTTTTCCTAAATTTATTACCATTTCCTGCATGAAACCTTCGATTCCATACTGCATCCCATAAATATTCTCAATTTGCTCCGGATATTTCGCACATGTCTGAATCACACCACATAAACTGGCGTTAATCACAGATGTAGGGCCACCACTCTGACCAATAATCGCATTTCCTTTAAGCATGAGTTCTCCTTTTTAATCGACTTCCATGTAAAACATTTATGAATAATAATACTTACTTTATCCATAAATCACTGAAATAATGTCACGTAAAGCATTAAAATTAATCGAATCATAAATCCTACACAGGTTTTCCTTATTCCATTTTTTGGCACTTTCAGATATATATTTCATAAATGAAAATATCAGAGAAAAGTGAACTTTTCTGTGCAGTAAATATAGTTCTACCATTATTATAAAAAGAACTCACCAGCCGTCAAGAAGCATTAAAGAAAACAAAACAGATTTTTCAGAAAATTTATATCAGACAGACAAAATATTCCTATTTTTTTGGACTTCATCCATGATTTATACAAATATCCTCTGATTCACCTCCATTTATATTTAAGCGCCCAGAAAACCAGAGGCATTTTTACTGTATCCTCCCATATCGGTTTTCCTTTAAATTTCCGTTTTTTGCGGTTCTGAAAACTGGCATTTTCAGCGAAGTAAAAATGCCGTGGAGGCGGAATTTTATAATGCATCGGGTATATACTGGTTCCACTTTAAATTTCCGTTTTTTGCGGCTCTGAGCGCAGGCATTTTCAGCGAAGCTAAATGCCGGGGAAGCGAAAATTTATAGTGTATCGGGTATAAAATATTAAATTTTATAGAGAATCCGAGATAAAATCTGAGCATTCATAACTTGACATTCTCACCACCGCAGATAAAATAAAGAAAATTCTGCTTTATGTTTTTTTCTTGTTTACATTTTTATTCCCGATGTATCATATACCTGATTCTCCTTTATATTTTCATTTTGTGCTTCGCTGAAAATGCCTGCGCGCTCAGAGCCGCATAAAACGGAAATTTAAAATGAAACCAGGATATAATGCACGGGTATATCATCATTTTTTATGATCACCAGATTACATTTTCAGAATAACATACCAGCTCTTCACCTAAATTTCTGCCTTACAGAACTACAAAAACAGAACGTTCCGAAGAGCCATAAAATCAGAAAAACGTTTTTTATTATACATCGGATATAAGACATATGCTTCAAAAAAAAATTCACTCTTTATTTACTGCATTACAGCGATATTCGCGGCCAGCAGTCGCTTTTTCTGGAGGTGTGGACAGTACGGTTTTATTACGTGCCGTCCAAAAAACACACGCTCCAGAATCCGTGCTGGCAATTACCGCTTTTTCACCTTCTTTTCCGAACGAAGAAAAACAGCAGGTTACACAGTTGGCAGATTTTTTGCATGTATCACATCATTTTTTAGCCACCGACGAAATTTTTGATCCAGATTACCTCAAAAACGACAAAAATCGCTGCTATTATTGTAAACGCCGAATATTTTATCATATGATGAACTTCGCCAGCGCAAATAATTGTGATGTTTTATTAGAGGGAAGTAATGCCGACGATCAAAACCTCTGGCGCCCTGGCAAAAAAGCACTGGAAGAATACGGCATTCCTTCACCTCTGGCAGATGCTGGTCTAAAAAAAGCAGAAATCCGTCAAATCGCGAAAATGTGGGAGCTTCCGGTGTCAGAAAAACCCTCCACCCCCTGCCTGGCCAGCCGTTTTGCATACGGCATTCCTCTGACAGACGAAAATTTCCGCCGTGTGGAAGCTGCCGAAAATTTCCTCCGAAAGCTTCTGGAAAACCACTTAAAAACCCTCCCGAACATGCTTCCCTGTCCTTTCCGTGTGCGAGTACATGAAGGAAACTTGGCAAGAATAGAGCTCCCTCCGGAATGGTTTTATTTTCTGACGGATCCAAAAATCACCGCTAAAATTACAGAAAATTTCAAAAAACTCGGCTTTCATTTCATCACGCTGGATATGGAGGGTTTCCGCAGTGGATGTTATGACGCATTATAAAATCAGGATACCTTAAATTTCCATTTTATGCGGTCACAGAAGCAGATCCTTCATACATCACGAAAAATCGGAGAAGTGGAAATTTATATGCATCCTGATATATACTGGTTCCACTTTAAATTTCAGTTCTTTACGGCTCTGAAAGCAGGTATTTTCAGCGAAGCAAAATACCTGGGAAGTGAAAATTTATAGTGTATCGGGTATAAAAATTTCAGAACCGAAAAGAAATTTCATCTCCCGGGCGAAAGAAAACACTGGAATGAACGCGCAGAAACATTTATCGCCTGCTGTGCGTCTAAAAGTGGTCCATCCAGATTTGTGTAAACATCTTTGGGAGATTCTTCCGCGGTATCTATAAATTTTCTCCAAGTAACGATACGCGCGATGGGTGGAACCACCACACTCACCGGCAGGTGCCCACTATGAAAAATCATCAGTAAATTATTACTGGTGCGCAGCTCCCCTTCTGCCGCAGAAATAGGCGGATGATGCGGACGGCGCAGGCCAGACAGTACACTAGAATGTGCTGTCCGGTAATGCATCTGTCGCGTCAACTTACTTTCACTGGTCGCAGCAGAAAAATTATACATCGGAGGAATCGCCGCCAGTAAACACACCAGCGTGGGCATATCTTTACTCCAGTCATACGATTTTCCATCCACCTGAAACCATGAAATATCTGGAAAATAATGTCCGGGGAAAGGCTGCCCGGAAAGAAAATGACGGTGGCGCAGTGCGGGTTCCGCTTTCCGAAAATCCACCAGAGCATGATAAAACCGTAATAAATCATCCTCCGCGGTGAGCACCCGCTTCCAGTCCAGCCAAGAGATCTCATTATTCTGACAGTAAGCGTTATTATTTCCTTTTTGGGTTCTTTGGCACTCATCTCCCATCAGCAGCATGGGCACTCCCTGACTGAAAAGAAGTGTCGCGAGCATATTTTTTATCTGTTTTTTTCGATTTTCCTGAATAATTACATCATAAGTATACCCTTCCTGACCAAAATTCCAAGAAAAATTATTGTTGTCGCCGTCCCGATTATCCTCACCATTCGCCTCATTATGCTTTCCATTATACGAAACTAAATCATTCAGAGTAAAGCCATCATGAGAAGTAATAAAGTTAATACTGTTAAATGGCATTCTTCCGCTTCCCTGATAAAGATCACTGGAACCCGCGATTCGTGTGGCCAATAAATTCGTCATCCCAGGATCCCCCCGCCAGTAACGCCGAACATCATCCCGATAACGGCCATTCCATTCCGCCCAGCGCACACAGCCAAAACTCCCCACCTGGTATGCTCCGGCCGCATCCCATGCTTCCGCGATCATCTTCGTATCCGACAAAAGAGGGTCTTCCGCAGCCATTTCCACCACAGGAGGATTCGGAACAAGATTCCCGTTTCGGTCCCGACTAAGTATGGATGCTAAATCAAAACGAAATCCATCCACATGATAATTATGTACCCAGTGACGTAAACAGTTAAATATTAATTCTTGGACGATCGGATGATTTCCATTTACCGTGTTACCACATCCACTATAATTTTTATAATATCGTGGATCATTTTCCAGCATATAATATACAGAATTCTCCAGACCTTTCATGGAAAAAGTCAGTCCGTGCTCATTTCCCTCCGCAGTGTGATTAAAAACCACATCCAAAATAACTTCGATTCCTTCTTGATGGAAGGCCTTCACCATTTCCTTAAATTCTCTTACCTGTGCTCCCGGAGTTTTATCCCATGCGTATCCCTGATGGGGAGCAAAAAAAGCGACTGGATCATATCCCCAGTAATTTACACGCCCTCCCCCTTTTCCCGCCTGAACCGGATCCCTCTGCATATATTCATGCACCGGCATTAACTCCACCGCAGTAACCCCCAGTGATTTCAGATACGGAATCTTTTCTATTACTCCAAGATACGTCCCAGGAAATTTACACCCACTGGAAGGAGACTGCGTAAAACCACACACATGCATTTCATATATCACTGAATCCGAAAGAGGAATCCGCAGATGCCGATCTCCCTGCCAGTCAAAAGAATCATCCACCACGACACATTTTGGCGGAACAAGAATTCCATCATCCGTATATAAATATTCTCCATTTATCGCTTTCGCAAAAGGATCTATTAATCGCGCGTCTTTATTAAACCGCATTCCAAAATGGGGAGTAAAAGGGCCATCCGCCTGAAAATGATATAATGCACCAGCAGATAATCCACGTACATAAACACTCCAGACATCCCCCCAGCGATTTTTGTCCCGGTCCAGAGGAATTACCTCCATCGGACTGGTGTCATCCAAATGATCGTACAATAAAATATTAACCTGGCGGGCATTACGACTAAAAATAAGAAACTGTACTCCCTGCGGATCCGGAATGGCACCATAAGGAAGGGTAATATCAAATCTTGGTACAGAAACCAAATCAGATGATACGCTAAAAAAATCCTGATTTTTCAAATTTTGGTTCTTTAGAACGTCCAGATCCATGGACATCTCCTGACTAAATAATATTAAAATAGGTAAAATACTCATAAATTCCTATTCTTTATTTTACATTAAAAGTAAAAGAAAAGCAAGATAAATTTTTGTTATCTATTTTTTCTTATTTCCACCGTTACTTGACCGAAAAAATTTCTTTCTTATAATATTTATTGTGAATACATATAAATTACCATATTCCAGAACAAAAATTTTTATTATCTTCGTTTTTCTTTTCATGCCAGTTCCGACTGAATTTAAATTTTTCATTATTACATCCGATGCACTATAAATTTCCACTTCCTCGGCATTTTTGCCTCTCTGAAAATATCTGATTTAGCACCACACAAAACGTAAATTTTAATAAATCAGTAAAAAAACAGCAGATATTTTATACCTCTCAAAATGCCGGTGACACATAATTATCGTACGCACGATAAACCTCTGTTCCGTCATATGAAATTTATCCTTATTATCACAAGATAAAATTTCAGAATTTTGAGAATTAAAATAATGGACAAAAAAGAGTAAATTCATGAATTTTCCGCCTGTCATTTATTGGAGCGTGCTTCTGATCACCGTACCGGTTATCATTTTTTTTATATACCGGCGCACACCGCAAAAAATCATGTGGGGAGGAATGTTCCTCTTACGTAACGCTTCCCAAAAAATTCGCTTTCGTATGCATTTTCTAGAAATTTTACTAGTAACCATTCAAACAATAATCATCGCACTGTGTGTTTCCGCCATTCTGATCTCCCAAGATAATTTTACTTTTACAGATAATTTTGTGGACAGATTCCAGAGCGCCGCTTCACTAATAAAATCTGATGCTCACAAAACACAAGACACTTTACTGAAAGACACATCATCCTCTGAATACGAAACATCCAGTTTTTCAGAAAAACATGATTCGCCAGATGCTCTGTTTATTTTTGATAATTCGGCCTCCATGTCTGCGGTATCTCATTCAGAGGAAAGTGGGAAAAAATATTCTCGAATTAAATTGGCTCAGCAGTGTGCGACAAAAATATTAATGGATTTTCCAGAAAATTTTCATGTCGCCGTTCTTCCCATGATTTCACTGGAAAAAACGGAAGAAATTTCTTCTGCTTATAAAAGCTCTGAGGCTATTTTTACCATTCAAAATATCCCAGAAACAGACGCAGCGATCATTCCTGACGATTTTTTGAAAAATTTCGAACAAATCATCACAAAAATTCTCAATAATTCAGAAAATAAAACGCTAAACATTTATATTTTTTCAGATTTTCAGTGGAAATGGACAGAATCTGAAAGAATGCATTTTCGCCAGATTTTACAAAAAAACACCATGAAGATTACCTGCGTGAAGGTGATCTCTCCAAAAGATACACAGTCTCTGGATATTTCTTCCGATATAAATGTGGGGATAATAGATATACACCCCGTGCGACTTCCCATAATTCAGGGAGAGGAAATGAACCTGGAACTTACACTGCGGAATTATAGTCAGAAAGACATAAACCATCAGCCAGTGGAGCTTTTCCAAATTACAGCCGACACAGGAAGCGCCACGCAAAATGCAAATTATGTACGACTCACCCAAAATACACGTATTCCTATTTCTCAGCAGTGGGTAAATATTCCGGCAGGAGAAGAAGTAAAAATAACTTTTAAATTTCCTGTCACTCACTCTGACATGTATCTGCTGGAAGCATCTCTTGGAAATGAAGTTCTGCCACAAAATGATTTTTATCCGGCAGATGATGTTCGTCGTATTATTTTTTATGCCGTCCCCCAGTGGAAAATATTAATTATAGAACCGTGGCAGAAGGAAAGCCAGCAAGAAGGGGTAACAGCGTATGCAGGCACGTATCTTGGCAGCGCACTGGAAGGAATCGCCGCCATACGTTCAGAAACCATTACCTCACAAAAAATCCAGACCCTCCAAAATAAAAAACAGGAAAATACCATTTCCAGCACTCCCACTTCCTCCACGGACCCGAAACCGCAGATACAGGAGCCCCTCACATATCTGAATCTGGAAAAGATGCCGGATGGACTTCTGTCCCAATTAAAATTACAGGATTATGACACAATTTTTCTGTGTGGAATTTCACAGTTTTCTCAGCAAGAAATCCGTGCTTTACGTGAATATTTAAATTCAGGCGGAGCACTCTTTATTTTTCCTGAAGAAACTCTTCTGAAAGATAATTATGCTCATCTGGAGGATATTCTTCCTGGTCTTCCCATACAGTTCATCCATCTGCAGGAGGCTCTGAATGTGGCTCCCTCCACGCCGATTCATCCCGCCATTCGTTTTTTTTCAGATTATCCCCACGCTGGATTAAATACTCTGCCTGTTTTACGTTACTGGAAATTACGCCCCGAGGAAAACTCCGAAACCATTTTATCTCTGGCGAATTCAGATCCTTTTTTACTGACAAGAAACATTTCATCTGGCCAGGTCCTCATGTTTTCCATTTCTCCCCATATGCAGGATACACCATTCGCACTTTCTGGTATTTTTGTCCCTCTGCTGGACCAGCTTTTACTGCACGCCAGCGGCCGTCGGCTTCTGCTGGGAAATATTCCTGCCGGAGAAATTCCTCTGGCAGGAATATACCAGACTCCTGCCGGACATTATTATCCTCAGTGTGTCATAAACCCGGATCCCCAGGAAGCAGAATCCCTGATGCTTTCCTCGGACGAAACTTCTCTTTTATTTTTTGATGGCATTCCATGTAAAAGGGAAACTCCTTATTCCATTTTATCTGCCACAGAAACCGCACGAAAAAATCACCTTTCATTTCTCTTACTGGGAATGGCTTTCGTTTTACTCATCTCTGAAAACCTCCTGCGAAACCGAATGAAGTAAAAAATAACCTTCCACAACTTTCGGGGTTAAACCGTTTTTTACCATGGTCAAAAACTTAATCGGACGGAAAAATCGGCTTTTTCACGCCCTCTGGACTTTTTTTTCTTTTGAGTTATACTGACTCTGTTTCATTTTTGATTTATGTAATTAGGTATAATGCATTTTTAGTATTATGCTGGTTTCACTTTAAATTTCACACCCTCGGATATTTTCATTAAATGAAGGGAGACACGTATGATTCGCGTCGCGATTCTTGGAGCCACAGGTTACACGGCAGTTGAGCTTATTACACTTTTATTACGCCATTCGGAAGTGGAGATTACCGCTTTAACGACACGTTCGGACGACAGGCCGCATGTATCGCAGGTGCATCCTGCTCTGACTGGCCGACTAAATATGTATCTGGAAAACCTTTCCGCAAAAGAGGTGGCACAGCGTGCGGAATGTGTTTTTTGTTGCTTACCCCATAAGGCTTCCGCGGAGCGTATTCCCGAATTTTTGGATGCCGGATGCCGGGTAATTGACCTCAGTGCGGATTATCGTCTGGACTCTGCCCATGTATTTCGACAGTGGTATGAAGTGGACCATCCTGACGCCGAACGTCTCGGGCATGTTCCGTACGGGTTACCCGAACTCTTTCGTTCTGACATTCGTGGGGCGCAGCTGATCGCGAATCCCGGATGTTATCCCACTTCCGCTATTTTAGCGCTGGGGCCGCTGCTGAAGGAAAAGCTGATTAAAAATGACGGTATTATTATTGATTCCAAAAGTGGCGCCAGCGGGGCGGGACGGTCTGCCAAACAAAATTTATTATACTGCGAAGTAAACGAAGGTTTTTCCGCGTATGGGGTGGGGGTGCACCGACACACTCCGGAAATCGAGCAGGTTTTGACAAAAATGGCCGCGGCTCCAGTCGACGTAATTTTTACTCCGCATCTGGTTCCCATGGAACGTGGAATTCTCACGACGACGTATTCCTTTCCCGTGGTAAATGTAACTCAGGCGCAAATACTCGACTTTTTGCGTGATTTTTATCGAACTGAGCCCTTCATTCGGGTAACGGAAACCCTGCCGAATACGCGTGACTGCCGATTTACAAATTTCGTGAACATCACCGCCCGGGTGGTCAAAAACCGTGTAATTACCGTCAGTGCGCTGGATAATTTAATAAAAGGTGCTGCCGGCGCCGCGGTGCAAAATTTTAATCTGGCCTACGGATTTCCTGAAACGAACGCCTTACTGTGAATGGAAACATCATGAAATATTCTTTACGAAAAAACATTTTAGACATGCCGGGATACATTCCCGGAGAGCAGCCACACGGTGGAAATTTTATTAAGTTAAACACGAATGAATGCCCTTATCCTCCTTCGGAAAGGGTTCTCGCCGCCTGCGTTTCCGCTGTGAAAACGTTAAATCGTTATCCAGATCCTCTGGCGAATGGTTTTCGGAATGCCGCGTCGGAGATTTTTGATTTACCGCACGACTGGTTTCTTACGGGAAATGGCTCGGATGATTTATTAACCATCCTCACTCGTGCTTTCGTCGGAGAGGGGGACATCCTCCGTCTGCCTTATCCCAGTTATATTTTATATAAATCTTTGGCGCAGCTGCAAAACGCGAACAGTCAGGAAGTGCTTTTTACTGAAGACTGGCGTTTATCACCAGAATTCGCGCGTACGATGCCCAATTTAAAGCTCGTTTACTTACCGAATCCTAACAGTCCTTCCGGCACATGCATCTCCCGGGAGGAAATCCTCCGTCTCGCCCACTCTCTGCCATGTCCGCTGGTCGTGGACGAAGCTTATGCCGATTTCGCTCCTTTTCACTGCATGGACCTCGTGCGTGAATCTCAAAATCTTATCGTCTTGCGAACCATGAGTAAATCTTACGCTCTGGCTGGCCTACGCTTCGGATTCCTCGCCGCGCGTCCGGAAATAATCCACCAGTTAATAAAAGTGAAAGATTCCTATAATTGTGACGCTCTTTCCATTTCCGCCGCCACCGCAGCCATCCAAGACAGAGACTGGTTTTCGCAGACGCGTCAGAAAATTCTCAAAACCCGTGAGGTCATGTTCCACGAACTCCAAACATTAGGGTTTCAGGTCACGCCCTCCGATGCAAATTTTCTTTGGTGTACGCTTCCCGACAGATCTGTAAAACCTCTTTATGAAAAATTAAAGTCCGAAAATATCTTTGTTCGTTACATGGTTTACCCCGACTGGGCTCCCGGGCATGGTGAGGGACTGCGAATTAGTGTCGGAACGGACTCCGAAATCGCACATCTTTTGCGCCGTATCGCCGAATTACTTTAAGCACTGACGGAAGGGCGAGAACTCTTCTTCCGCTCCTTCCTTTCTCTAAATTTATAAATGAATACCAGGACAATAAACTAATTTCCCGTCTTTTGATTCTCGTCCACCCATTTCCCTCTGATTTGTCGCAAAAACTATATTTTTATGTCGCAAATACAACAAAAATACGGTTGCAATTTAAAATATTTTTAGGCATAATGTATACAGTAAGTCAGTGGAATTTTATTTTCATCCACTTTTGCGTTTTATCGATTTCAATTTATTTTAACTTTTTATGTAAGAGGCACTGTATTTTACCGCATTTCGGGCACCGGCCATACTGCCACGCCTCAGAAAACAAAATTTACGTCGTATCACAGAAAAATAATTTTTGGTCGTTTTTTTAATTCTCCAATTTATGAAAGGGAAAAAACATGGTTAAATTTTTTCAAAAATTATGGCTCGCTCCACGTCTATGGGGGATCGTGGCAGCCGTTTTTTTAATTACCCAACTTGCCCCCCCCCCGTCCTTTGCGCAGGTTTACGTTTATGACTGCCAAACCTTGGATCCACTCGCTCAACCCTATAAATCTTCCAGTGAAAATCTTGCAAGCTCTGCCATAGCCGCAAATACGGGTGATTACATTCTCATCACCAACGATACGTCAATTGGAAGCTTCGGTGAGGGATTCGACAAAACCTTAACGATTGCTTCAGGCACAGTGAACGACGATGGCACAGGTGCGGTCTCGACGGAGGTAAGAACCCTGACTAATACCGGTCGTGGTTTTCTTTCCAAACCTGGCGCATGTACCGTATCTTTAAACAACTTAAAGATCAGTAACATTACGCCTGCTAGTGCTTCTCACGGATTACTCATTTTTAATCCCACGGGCAGCATTAAGCTGGAACTGAACAACGTGACCATCGACAACTTAAATGGGAATGGCGGATTTGGCGACATCGCGTATTGGAGTAGCACCAACATTACACTCACCGCCATTCCGAATAACTCCGAAACTCCCTCCTATACAATTTCCAATTGTACTGGAGCTGCCGGGCCTTTTTACCAAAACAATGCCACCGGCACCACAGGCCTCATCCTGGATGGCACAGGCAAAGGTGTATTCACCGGTAATTATATTGATGCAGCGGTCAACAATCTGACCATCAAAGGCGGCGGCACCTATGAATTCGGTACTGGAACAATGTCATGGCAAAATACAAGCATCACTGGGAACAGTAAAGTCACATACAAACCCACAACTGGCTTAATCGCCAATACAAATCTGACTCTTAGCGACAGTTCCCTCACTATAGAAGGAGGCTCTGAAATTACTGTCAAATCCAATTTCACCTTAAATGGCACGGCAAATTTCTCCATTAAGAATCCTGCAAAAGTTGACATTAATCAAGTCACGGCAAATAACGGCACTTTCAGTGTCGAGAACAACGCCGATATTACCATAAACAAATGGGCTTCCGGTAACGGTGTGGTATTCAATAAAACAGGATCCAACTCCGTCGAATTGACCAACTTACGATGGATGAAGGGCACACTTAATCTTGACGAGGGCTCCATGACGCTTACCGGTGCGCCGACAAGTACAAACGATCTTAACCTCAAGGCCGCAGCGGGAACTACCTTTAATTACAACGCTTCCGGGGCACTCAATCTCTTAGCAGCGTCCGAATCAAGCACCACAGGTTCCATCGTCAACAATGCCGACATTAATGTGGGCAGTACAGGTACGATGACCATCAACGGTACGAACGATAATATTAAACCACGCAACTTTACAAAAGCGTCATCGGCAAAACTCAACACCAACGGAAACACCATGACCGTTTCCGGAAAACTGGACACCGGCAATCATGTTTTTGAAATGTCCAACGGCGGCACTCTGGGAGTTAACGGCAACGACGTCGGTTCTACCACCGAAATGACCACTCTGACGCTCAAAGGCGGAACCCTGAAAGCCAACCTCTCCCACGAGAGTCCCATAACCATTACGGCCGACTCCGCAATTCCGGTTTCCGATAATTTGTACTTCCAACTCGACGCCTCGAGTGGTGTTACTACAAAAACTATAACAGATGGCACAGGAACAAATGTCAAAGGCGTTTTGGCGTGGCAAAAATCAGCGGGTTCCGCCGCTGATTTCAAATCAAGTTATAACACCAATACAGCCACCGGAGTAGTTCTTCAGAATAATAATCAGGGTAATGCCACATACCCTACTGAAGCCTACCTTCCGCTATTGGTTAGCAACACAAATGAATTGGGCGGTAAACCCTATATCCAATTTGATGGCAATCATTTCTTCCGATTCTCTAATACCTCAGACATTCAATCTGCTTTTTGGGTCGTGAAAGATCTTGGTAGTTCTCAATCCTTCCTTTTAGGTGAAGACGGTAAAAGTAAAAGCTACCATTTCCACCGTGGTAATAAGCTACCAGATGGCACCTACGCAATTTTTGGATCATACACCGTAGGGAATGACGTGAAGAGTGGCGAGGCCGACCTCCAGCTGAATGGAGCAGAAGTAACTGATCCAACGACGACTGGAATTCCTGCAAATGAATGGTCTCTGATTTCTCTTTCTTCTGAAAGTTCCTACACTGCCAATACTTTTTCCAAAGATAGAAACCAGGTTGCTAGCAAACAACGAACCTGGCAGGGTTCCGTTGCGGAAGTCATTCTTTTTAATGACCAGCTGACTGAAACAGAAGTCGCGATGATGAATGCGTATCTCGACCAAAAATGGAGCCTGGGACTGGGACTTAATAATACCTTCGAACAACCGACGGCACGTTACACTCTGGATGTGGCAGAAAGTGCAAAACTGGATGTGACCGGTCTGGATACTGTAGGTTTCGAGCAAATTAACATTAAACCCGGACAAACGCTGGAAGTTCAGCAGGATCAGGACACGATTTGGCACACCATTTTCGATAATTCGGGTGCACTGAAATTTAATGGCAGTCTGGAACTGGCGGAAAATTATATCCAAAACGCGGACGGAACTCTGATTTTAGACATTTTCGCGGAGGATGATTATTCACAGCTCAAGACTTCGATGGTGGCTTCTTTATTAAATGCCGGCGATGAGGCCGCGACGCTGTCTTTATCCATCGCAGATGGCTTTACCGTCACCCGAGGTATGTATTTTGACGTCCTCACCGCGACCGAAGGATTTTCGGACGACACCGATGTTTCTGTTCTGAATATCATCGATAATTTAGGAACGCTTCTCTGGGATGCGGCTCTGATCGATAACGTAGACGGCTCACAGACGCTGCGCTTAACATCTTTAGGTGAAAACAACGTGCCGGAACCTTCGACCTGGGTAATGATGCTGCTGGGCGGTTTAGGTTTACTGTACTTCCGACGCGCACGGCGTTAAATTTTCGCATCAGGGTTTTCGCCTGATGAAATCATGATTCCGATTAACCATAAATATCCTACTTTTTTTGCTATTTTACTGGATTTATTCCATTTATTATCAAAAAAAGTGGAAATTTAGGGTTAATCGGTTTTTTTTAATAAAAGTCGCTTGACAAAAACACATTCTAAAACTATCATAAAAGTAAATTCGTAATGATAGAGAGTCTTGATATTTTTTACTTTAATACCATTCCACGCGGAGAAAGCCATGCGCCGAAAAGATAATTCTGGTTTTACCTTGGTCGAAATGTTAGTCGTGATTACCATCATCGGCATGCTTATGTCCCTGATGTTACCGGCCATCGGCGGAGTACGTGAACGTGCGCGACGTATGCAGTGTTCGAATCGTTTATATCAGATTGGCCGTGCAGGTTTAAATTATCAGTCGAATAATAACTTTTTTCCCACGAACGGCTGGGGATATTCCTGGACGGGCGATCCAGATCGTGGAACCGGCAGACCGCAGCCCGGCGGCTGGGCCTTCGCCCTGCTTCCGTATATGGATCAGCAGAATTTATATCTGTATGGCGGTATTTCCAAAGAAGGCGAAACCTCTGAAGATACCGCAGTAAAAAAACGCCGGGGAGAAGTCCTCGCGACCCCCGTTCCTTTTCTCTGCTGTCCTTCTCGGCGCGAACAGATCGCATATCCCCACATGGAAACAAATGCCGGAAGCTATAACGCGATTCTCAGCGACACAGGTCTGTGTGGAAAAACCGATTACGCCATAAACGGTGGCGGAAACTATATATGTACAGGCGCCGGCCCCGCGGCAAGCTGTTATCAAACATATCCGAACTGTACTTTCGAAAGAATACCGACTTCCAGTAACCAAGATATTCAAAAAGATGGCGTTTTTACCTGTCAGGGAGAGGGTTTCGCGACCGGTATTTCCGCACCGCACCGAGAAGTCGGAGATGGTCAGATACGTGACGGACTGTCGAATACCTTATTCGTCGCGGAAAAATATATAAATCCCGATTATTACCATACTTCCGTGAAAGGCGGTGAAGAAGACGGCCCGATATTTCAGGGACACGATTACGAAACCACCCGATGGACTTCTTACACGCACACAAAACCCGGGGTGGGAAATGCCGCCATGACCGACGCCTCAAAAGGAATTTATTATAAAAAACTTGATACGCGCCTGGTCCAACAAGATCGCCCAGGTCTTTCCGGACAAAAAAATTTCGGCGCCTGTCATCCCTCCTCTTTCGGTGCAGTTTTGGCGGACGGAGCTACAAAAAATATTTCATATTCGATTGATGACCGAATTATGGCATGCCTCGGTTCCATTCTCGATATGACAGAGTTTAACCCCGCGGAAGTGGAGTAAATTCCCATGTTTTGAGTTTCCCGACCCATCCGGATTTATTTACCTTATGTTTTTTTCACTTTCAAAACTCGTAAATCGCCTGAAATCTGAGCTTCAGGCACCAGAGACAGTTCAAATTTTGTCGGACATTTCGCTGGAATTTCTTGCCCAGGATACTCAAGACACCGATTTTTTTGCACAGATTCTTTCGGAATTCGTCGTGCCCGGCACCGTTATCGCCCTAAACGGTACGCTGGGAGCAGGAAAAACGCGTTTCGTTCAGGCTTTCGCTGCCACGCAGGGAATTTCTCCAGAAGACGTCACCAGTCCGACTTTTGTACTGATTCAGGAATATCGAAACGGTAAAATTCCCATTTTTCATTTTGACGCATACCGTTTAGCGGACGAAGATGAATTTCTGCAGCTGGGGCCCGAAGAATATTTTGACGCCGACGGAATTTCTTTCGTAGAATGGGCAGATCGAGTAAAAACCTGCCTGCCAGAAAATCGTTTTGAAATTTTCATCGAGCATGTCGGAACCACCCAGCGAAAATTCACGCTCCGCATCCCGGAAAATTCTGAATTCTAAAAATAATTCGCTTCCGTCGGAGCAGGACTTTCCATCTCCCCCCCACCGGGTAACTCATTCAGAATGGCCGCATTTTCCTTTCCAGCCTGAAGATTATCCAGTACACGCATTTCTCGCCGAAGGAAAATCGCGGTAATCCCTGCAGAAATAAAATCCGAAAATGCGAAAGCGTACCAGATTCCTCGAATCCCCCAAATTAAAGGAAAACACCAGATCGTAGGAATCAGAATCAGCACCTGCCGACTCAGACTGAGGAAAATCGAAAGTCCCGGTTTTCCCACAGCCTGAAAATAATGGGAAGAAATTACCTGAAACCCAATTAAAGGCATCATGCACAGCGCCATGCGCAGGGCAAAAGGAGCTTCCTCTTTTATCATCTGCGATTTTACCGCTTCCTCTTCCATTTTTTGGGTTATTTTTTCAGTAGACACAGACGAAAACTGCCCTTCAGATTTCGTAAAAATCCGCACCACGTCATCCGTGAAAAACATCATCACCAGCCAGCAGGAGGTACACCAAAACACGGCAAGAAGAATTCCCTGAAGCGTGGCTTTCTTTACCCGAAAAAATTGTTTGGCACCATAATTATATCCAATAATCGGCTGCATTCCCTGATAAATTCCGATGATGACCATAAAAACCACCATTCCGACACGAAATGTAATGCCCCAGATGGAAACCGCCACATCACTTCCATGGACAGAAAAAAACTTTTCACCATAAAATGCCAGCTGAGAAACGAGTAAAAGCCCCTGAAAACAGGCGACGATCTGAATCAGAAAGGGAGCCAGACCGATTTTTAGCACAGGTTTCGTCGTTTCTAAAGAAAAGCGGATATTTTTCAGAGTAAGTTTTAATAAACTGCGCTTCCGCCGCATAAAAACGATAACCCACACACATGCCACCGCCTGAGAGACGACGGTCGCCCAGGCCGCCCCCGAGACACCCCAGTTAAAAACACAGATGAATAGCGGATCTAAAATCGTATTTAAAACAGATCCCACCAGTAAAGTCGCCATGGCGGTTCTAGGATTTCCCTGTACACGAATCACATTATTCAGACCGTACGCCACGCCAGGAAAAATAGCGAAAGCCATGGTAATGTACAAATAATTTGTCGCCATTTCGACGACTTCTTCCGTCACTCCCTCTCGGCCAACAAAATAATGCCCAAAACTAAAACTCAGCACAGCAAGAATCGCAAAAACACAGAGCAAAAGAAAAATCGAATTTCCCAGCACGCGCTCCGCTTCCACGATTTTTCGCTGACCTAAAAGCATGGAAATGATGGAACTGCACCCCACTCCCACTAACATCCCACAGGCTGGACTTAAAACACCAAGCGGAAAAACCAGCGTAACCGCCGCCAGTCCATCGGGACCTACGAATTTCCCCACGAAGATTCCGTCCACGATATTATACATAACCTGAACCAGCATTCCGATCACGGCGGGAATCGTGTAATGTACCAGCAGCCGAAAAACAGACTCAGTACCCAGGGTTTTTGATTTATCCATCAGAAAACTTTAGAGAGAACATTTCTTCAGAAGAAAGGGGGGAGAGGACAAAAATACGAAAGAACCTTTATTATACATTATTTTTATATAAACGTCCATATGGGGGCAAAACAAGAAAGAACCGCCATCTCCGACAGACGGCATTTATGCCGCCTCCACGAAAAATTTAAGTTTTATACCCGATACACATAAATTTCCGCTTCCCGGCATTTTACTTCGTGAAAATGCCTGTTTCAGAGCCGCAAAAATACCAGAGAATACGAAAATCATAATATATCAGGCATAAAAATCAGAAAATTTCTAGTTTTAAACACAAAAATCTATAAATTTTTAATTTTTTTACTTTCTTTACTATAAACACTTGTAAATAAACCAAAAATGGGTTATAAATTATAGAAAGTGACGCTTTTTTCGGTGATATTTTCATTTTTTGCTCGATTCACTCCGAAATTCTGTTTTTTCAGAAATTTTTCTGAATGGGAATTTCTGCTTTTTTGGCCGTGTAAAATGGAAATTTAAATTATGCTGGTTCCACTTTAAATTTCCGTTTTGTGAGGTTCTGAAAGCAGGCATTTTCAGCAAAGCAAAATGCCGGGAAGCGGAAATTTATAGTTTATCGGGTATAAAATCCTTATAAAACAGAAATTAAGGTAAAATCCGTAAAATTTCAGTTACTTTTATTGTTTACCACATTTATTTATTAGAAAAATCCTTCCCTTTAATCCATTTTAAGGAGTCACACGATGAACCGACGCGATTTTATGAAAACCACAGGTACACTGGCGGCCGTTACTGCTTTCGGTACAGCTTCCGTCTCACGTTTCGCTTTCGCTGAAGAAGAAAAAACATGGAAAACAAAATTATATAAAGCACTGATTTCCGGTGCCCCGAACGAAAAAACGCTCAAAACCTGGAAAGCTGCTGGAATTCAGGGAACGGAAACCACAGACTGGAGTGCCGGCGAAGAAAAAGCCGCTCAAGCCAGAATTATGGCAGAAAAATTAGACATGAAAATTCATTCCGTCATGCGTGGCTGGACTAATTTTAATCAGCCAGAAAATCTTGAAAAAGATATCGAAAGCGTAAAACTTGCCCTGCGCAGCGCGAAAGCATACGGAGCGGACACCATCCTCCTGGTTCCTTGTCGCATCGGCGGCATGAAAATGCCAGAACCGTGGGAATTTAAAATTGATTTTGACCCCGACACCTTAATGATCTCAAAAGTCGCTGAGGGTGATAACGCTCCTTATCAAAAATATATCGAAGCACATAATAATGCCACAAAAATTACTCTCGAAACGATGGATAAATTAAAGGCCACAGCCGAAGAATTGGGAGTCGTTATCGCGCTGGAAAATGTCTGGAATAATCTTTGGGTGCATCCAGGAATCTCTGCCGCCCTGGTTCGAAAATGCGACAGTCCATGGATCCGTTTTTATCTCGATTTAGGAAACCATGTCCGTTATGCGCCCACCACAGAGTGGGTAAAAGCATTTCGGGAAGGCGAAATCGCGAAAATGCACGTGAAGGGATTTAAGCTGAATCCTAATGGACAGGGAGGAAACTGGTGCAATTCACGAGAAGCAAGTATCGACTGGCCCGCGGTGCGACAAGCGATCGAGGACATTAATTACAGTGGCTGGCTGACGATCGAAGAAAGTGGCACACCAGAATGGCATAACGGCACACTGGACATGATCATCGCCGGTAAATCGAAACCTTAATCCTGAATTTTATAGTGCATCGGGAATAAAACCTTATCCCGTTACGGAATTAAACATTTCACGTATATAAAATCCCGTGAAATCATTTATATGTAACCGTCATAAAAAGTGGAAGGTAATATATACTTTTCCACTTTTTTTATACCTGATGCACTATAAACTTCCGCTTCCTCAGCATTTTTGTTTCTCTGAAAAAGCGTCCGTTAAGAGCCGGACAAAATGGAAATTTAAAGAGATGCAGAGTATATAACAACGCAAAACGAAAATTTAAATCAGCGGAATTATGCCCGATACATTATAAAATTTAGCTTCACCGACTTTTTTGCTTCGCTGAAAAAGCCGGCTTTTAAAGCCGCACAAAACGGAAATTTAAAGTGGAATCTGTATAACTCTAAATCATCCGCACTTCATTCCACAAAAAAAAAGCGGAACGCACTTTTTCTGCGCGCTCCGCTCCATGTTTTGTCTGAATGGAAAAGAGGGATTACTCTTCTTCCTCTTCTTCCATTTTCGCTTTCGCGATAATCTCCTGAACGATATTTCCTGGCACGACATCATACCGATCAAATTCCAGTGTATAACTTCCCTGCCCACCCGTCAGACTGGAGAGTGTCCGAGCATAAGTGGTAACTTCCGCCAGCGGAATTTCAGCGATAATCGTCTGCATACCGCCACCAGCACTTTCCATTCCCACCGGACGCCCGCGCCGTGTGGAAAGGTCACCGGAAATATCACCCACTTTATCCGTGGGAACTGTAATTTCAATTTTCACGATCGGCTCCAGCAGCGATGGACGTGCCTGCTGGAAAACATTCCGGAACACCATGGATCCCGCAGTTTTAAACGCCGTTTCATTACTGTCCACCGGATGATGCTTTCCAAAATGCACTTCCACGCACACATCTTGCACACGGTAACCTGCGATCACACCACGATTCATTCTTTCCTTAAAACCTTTTTCGATCGCTGGCATAAAGTTCCCGGGAATCGTTCCACCGACCACCGTATCCACCCAAAGAAAATTAAACTCTGGATCATGATGGAATTCCTTCAGCGTGGGAAAACGATCTTTCGTCGCGTACTCCTCCGGTTTCGTATCTTTCGGGAACGGATACATCCGAATATGCACTTCACCGAACTGACCACTTCCCCCCGACTGTTTTTTATGACGATAAGAACCTTCCGATTTCGTCTGAATCGTTTCCCGATACGGGATTTTCGGTTCCCGCGTATCTATTTCCACTTTATCACGCCGCTTCAGACGCTCACGCAAAATCTGCAGATGCAGCTCACTCATACCGGTAATCACCAGCTCTTTTGTCTGAGTATCCTGCTCACGCTTAAACGTGGGATCCTCTTCCGCCAGTTTCGTCAGCGCACCAGAAAGTTTTCCTTCATCTCCACGACTCTTCGGAGTGGCCGCCAAGCCAACCATGGGCAGCGGAAACTGAATCGGATCCATAAGAAAATTCCCCAGCGTGGAATTCGTCTGTAATTCATCCGCTTTCGCCAGAGCGACGATATAACCAGGCCCCGCCTCTTCTATATTCTCTGCCTGGCCCGCCTGCGGTGAAATTAACTGCGCGACTTTAATCCCCTTCCGGCTACCAATCATCGGAACCGTATCCCCCGTCTTTATACTCCCCGAATAAATACGAAAATAACTTAACTTCTGCACGAACGGGTCAGACCGGGTCTTAAACACCTGCGCCACCAGAGGCCCCGCCGGATCCGGCGTTACATCCACCGTTTCTCCTTTATCATCCGTCGCCGTTTTCGTAATCATATCCGGACGTACGGCACAAATTTTCATCGCGGAAAGTAACTCATTCAGACCCACATTATTTTTCGTGGAAACACAGAATACAGGAATAACGGTTCCATCCGCCACCGCTTTCGGTAATAACACCGCCAGCTCTTCCACTGTGGGATACTCACCTTCCAGAAACTTTTCCATCAGCTCATCATCCGCCATCACCGCCTGCTCAAAAAAGGCTTCCTGCGCAGCAGATACATCCACTAAAGCATCCGAATTATCCGTCGCTTCCGGATTTAATACCGACGCGACTCCATGAAACTTCCCGCCGATTCCCAGCGGTACATTCATCAGAAAACACTCACTTCCAAAAACGTCCCTGATCTGCTCCATTAAATCATCAAATTTAATATTATCACTATCCAGTTTCGTCAGGACGATCATTCGCCCCATCCCCAGTTTCTTCGCCTCATTAAATACACGGCGCGTATTTACTTCGATTCCACTGGCAGCGTTTACCGCGATCAGCGCATTATCCACCCCCGCCAATGCACCTATCGTCTGACCTATAAAATCAGGGTATCCCGGCGTATCTACAAAATGAAACAGCTTTCCCTCATAATCAAAATGAGTGATTTTCGCTTCCACCGTATACTTATGTAACTTTTCTTCCTCATCAAAATCACAGAAACTGCTTCCCGCATCCACAGTTCCTATATGATTCACCGCACCCGTAAGATGAAGAATCTTATCGACCAACGAGGTTTTACCCGCACCTCCATGTCCACATAACGCAATATTCCTAATATCTCCAGCCTGGTATTTCGCCATAACGATTCCCTTATCCATTAAATAAAACCAAAAACACTCAAAGCAACAACTGAAACAGGGACTCTCTACTCTGGTTCCACCTTAAATTCTCGTTTTGCGCGGTTCTAAACGCAGGCATTTTTAACAAAACAAAAATACCAAAAATACGAAAATTCATAGTGCGTCGGCATAAATAAGTTTAGCCTGTTTCACTTTTTTACAAAATATATTTTTCCGCCAGATGCCCGGCAGATTTCATTTTTATTTATTTACCTAAATTTTATTTATTTACTCTGATTCCTTTTATACTGTTCCACTTTAAATTTCAGTTCTTTGCGGCTCTGAAAGCCGGCATTTTCAGCGAAGCAAAATGTCAGAGAAGTTTATAGTTTATCTGGTATAAAATTTAAATTTCGTTCCACACTCCAACAAATATTCCCATCACTAAAATAAAAAAGAATCAAAATTTACCGTACGGCCTGCACATACGCTGGTAATGTTCATCGACTAATTCTCACCGCCTCCGGAAGAGAAATCGCCCCCTCATAAAGTGCCCTGCCAATAATACACCCATCCAGCCCAGCTTCCGCCAGTCGGCGCACATCCTCAAGTGTCGTCACGCCTCCAGACGCAATTACATCCACCGAAACCGCAGCTTTCATTTCCGCCATGGCCGCGACATTCGCCCCACACATCATTCCATCCGTGCTAATATCCGTATAAATAATCGCGGCAATTTCTGTATCAGAAAACCGCTGCGCCAGCTCCACAGCATCTGTCTGACTAACTTCCAGCCATCCAGATGTGGCAACTTTCCCATCTTTCGCGTCTATTCCCAACACAATTTTTCCGGGAAATTTTGCACATATTTTACGAAACCATTCCGGATCTCGTAATGCTCGCGTTCCAATAATCACTCGCGAAAGCCCTATTTCCAGCAGCTGAGAAATCGCCGCCTCATCCCGGATTCCCCCTCCCAGTTCACAGGGAATATTTACAGTCGCTAAAATCGCTTTTATCGCGTCAAAATTCACGAGCCGGCCTTCTTTTGCACCGTCTAAATCCACTAAATGCAAAATATCTCCACCCTGTGATTCCCATCTCTCCGCCATTTCCGCCGGATCATCCCCAAAAACAGTTTCCTGTGCATAATCTCCCTGCCGAAGTCTCACACAGCAGCCACCACGTAAGTCGATCGCCGGTAAAATTTTCACACAGTACCTCAAAAAAATTCTGTTTTTATCTCAAAATATGATAAATCACACTAATTTTCAATTTTCTTTAACCACAGCTCTTAAAAATTACGTATTCCACATCTTAATCTTATTATACTGTTTCCACTTTAAATTTCCGTGTTTTATACGGCTCTGAAGCCGGCATTTTTAGCGAAACAAAAATATCATGAAAGCGGAATTTCATAGCGCATCGGGCATAAACACAGCACTTAAAAAAATAAGTATTCCATACGCCTCAAAACACCAGTAAAATAAAATTAATAGTGTATCCAGTATAAAATTCAAATTATGCCACGGATTCTGTTTTTCACAAGGGGGGAGGTTTTTCCTTTTTTTTTGACACAAAAACTCAAAATTTTAAAATTTCGTTTCAATTTCCTTTTCCAGATAAGTAAATTTTCATTTTTTTATACCTGACACATTATAAATTTCAGTTTTCACAGCATTTTTGTTTCGCTAAAAATGCCGGCTTCAGAGCCGCACAAAACGGAAATTTAAAGAAAAATCCATATAATAAAAATCAAAATAAATGCAGCACATATTTCATTTTATCTTTTTAATGCCGCCCGTACGTGCTCCATATCTTTATCACCCCGTCCAGACAGACACACGAGAACATTCTGTTCTTTTTTCATTTCTTTCGCCATCCGAATGGCCACCGCCAACGCATGTGAACTTTCCAGAGCAGGAATAATACCTTCCATATGCGCAAGTATCTGAAATGCATTCAGTGCTTCCTCATCCGTGGCCGTCACATACATTACCCGTTTTATATCCCTCAAATATGCATGCTCCGGCCCAATTCCCGGATAATCAAGACCCGCGGAAACGGACCATGGTTCCACGATCTGTCCATTTTCATCCTGTAAAAAATAGGACTTCATTCCATGCAGCACCCCCACACTTCCTCCTGAAAGTGTGGCTGCGTGTCTCCCGGTTTCTAATCCTTTTCCTCCTGCTTCCACGCCAATAAGCCGTACTTCCGGATCTTCCAAAAACGGATAAAAAATTCCCATGGCATTACTTCCTCCGCCCACACAGGCAATAATACACTCGGGCAAAACTCCATGTTTTTCTTTCATCTGCCGCCGTGCTTCATCCCCGATAACACGCTGAAAATTCCGCACCATAACAGGATAAGGATGTGGACCCGCGACAGTTCCAATTAAATAAAATGTATCCTCTGCCGTTTCCGCCCAGTACCTCAGTGCTTCATTCATGGCATCTTTTAAAGTTCCTGTTCCAGAGTTCACCGACACAACGGAAGTTCCCAGTAATTCCATTCTCTCCACATTCCGTGCCTGCCGCCGAACATCTTCCTTCCCCATAAACACACGACATTCCATTCCAAAAAGCGCTGCGACCGTCGCCGCGGCCACACCGTGCTGCCCAGCTCCCGTTTCCGCGATAAGCCGCCGTTTTCCCATCCTCCGCGCCAAAATAGCCTGCCCGACCGTATTATTTATCTTATGCGCCCCGGTATGATTTAAATCTTCCCGCTTTAAATAAATTCTCGCTCCGCCCACACTCTCCGTCAGCCGCCGCGCATAAGTAATCGGAGAAGGACGCCCCACATATTCTTTCAGAACCTGAAAAAACTCTGCCTGAAAATCCTCCGTGGGCACCACCTTCTCATATGCATTCTGAAGTTCCAGTAACGCCGCCATAAGAGTTTCTCCCACATACCGTCCTCCGTGAATTCCAAAATGACCATTCTCATCCGGTAAAAACTTTTTCTCTTCTTTTCTCGATAAATCCATCTGTTATCCTTTTTTCCTTTACTCTCACTTTATACTGTTCCTCTTTAAATTTCCATTTCCTGCGGTTCTTAATGCAGGCATTTTCAGCGAAGCAAAAATGCCGTAAAAATGAAAATTTATAGTATATCGAGTATAAAAATACCTATTTCTGTGACCACGCAAAACGGAAATTTATCCATATAACCGTTCCAATAAAAGTTTAATCTTTTCCTCAGATTTCCTCCCTGGTCCCGATTCGACACCCGAAGAAACATCCACTCCCATCACATTTTTCATATTTTTTACCTTTAACACATTTTCTGGTGTCACACCACCTGCTAAAATCACAGGAACACGTACCTCGGGTAAACACTCCAGCACCTCCCATTCCCATGAAACACCTTCACCTCCCGGCATTTTTCCCCCAGAAATTTCTGTTAAAAACGTGAAATCCGGCCATTTTTGTGTCTTTTGACCAGAAAAACTTCTTGGTTTTTCACATTCATCTGAATTCCATTCTAAATTTTTTCGTGCTCCCACGTCAGCCGGCATTCTTCGTAAATTAAAACGCGAAGAAAACCAAAATTCATTATGCTTCGCGTCTAAAAACTCTGCATACTGTTTTTCTGCGGTAACCAGGTTTTCCGGATGAACCCGACGAATCACTTTATTACCTTCCCTCCTCAGCGTTCTGACCGCTTCCACGGACTCATTCCCATGCAGCTGCACCGCATCCAGATCTGCATACCGAATAATCTCTCTCATCCGCTCTCCAGTTTCGTCTACAAAAACACCCACACAGGAAATTTTTCCTTCACTTTCATCACGAATAATCTGAACAAAAGTTTTTGCCATCTCAGGACACACAAAACGCTTACTGGCCGGATAAAACACAAAACCCACCGCATGAATTGGAAATCTGCCCACCATTTTCGCATCATCTTCCGTGGTTACACCACATATTTTTACCATCATATTCCGCATATAAGTTCCTTTAACTTTCTTTCAGGTTCAGAGCTTCTCATAAGGCACTCTCCGACCAAAAAATGATTTATTCCTCGTTCCAGATAAACCTCCATATCTCTTCTGGAGTGAATCGCGCTGGCGATAATCGGAATCTGTCCCTTCTCCAGAAAACCAGCTAATTCCGAAGCTCGCTTTACATCCGTGGCAAAAGTTTTCAGGTCACGATTATTAATACCGACAAGTTTTGCTTCACTTAAAAACAGTTTTTCCATATCCGCCTCATCAAAAATCTCCACCAGCGGTTCCATTCTCAATTCACGTGTCAGAGCGACATAATCGCGCAGCTGGGAGGATTCCAGCATACGAATGATTAACAGCAGCATATCCGCGCCCAGTACCAACGATTCATAAATCTGATATTCAGAAATGACAAAATCTTTTCTCAGCACCGGGACAGAAGATACCTTTCTGACACGTGATAAAAATTCATCCGCGCCAAGAAAAAAATCTGGTTCCGTCAGCACAGAAATTCCCACGGCGCCGCCACGAATATATTTTTCTGCGATTTTCTCGACATTTATATTCTCCGCAATAATACCTTTAGATGGCGACGCACGTTTTATTTCCGCGATAATTCCCACGTTTCCTTCCTGGCAGGGAACGAATCGGCGTAAATCACCAGCCGCAATTTTTATTTCCATACTTTCATAAGCACTTTTTTTGATTTCCACCATATTTTTTCTTTGCTGCGACTCAAGAATTCTTTCCCTGCGCACACGAATTATTTTTTTAAGAAAATCATCTTTCATCTTTTTTACCCTTTCAGAAATGCCCTTACCGCTTCCAGTTTTTCACGTGCCTCACCTGAGTCCAGCACATACTGTGCCCGCCGAATTCCCTCATATAAATTATCCACCATCTGTGCCGCAACAAAAGCCGCCGCCGCATTTAACAAAACGATATTCCTCCGTGGCCCACATTCTCCAGACAGTACCGCCAGTAAAATCTCCGCATTTTGTTGCACGTCTCCGCCACGTACCGCTTCCACGTCCGCCAACTGTTCAAAATACATTTCCGGAAACAGATCATATGTTCTTATCCGCCCATTTTCCATCTGTGTAATACGTGTCGGCGCCGAAACTGAAATCTCATCCATACCATCATGTCCATGCACGATAAAAGCCCGCTGAATTCCTAATAATCGCATGGCCTCCGCAAAAAGTTCCGTCAGATCCGCACGATATACACCCACGACCTGAAATCGTGCACCCGCAGGATTCGTCAGAGGTCCAAGCATATTAAAAATCGTCCTCACTCCCAGTTCTCGCCTTATCGGAACCACCACCCGAGTGGCCTGATGTACTGCCGGTGCAAAAAGAAATCCGATACCTAATTTTTGAATACACTCCTCTACTTTTACATGACTTACCTCCGTGGAAATTCCAAGATATTCCAGCACATCCGCGCTTCCACATTTACTGGAAATGGCCCGATTTCCATGTTTTGCCACCACTCCACCAGCCGCCGCGACAACAAAAGCGACTGTCGTGGAAATATTAAACGTCCCCACTCCGTCTCCTCCTGTTCCACACGTATCTATAATCGGCTGACGTAAAATCTGCAGATGTTTCGCACGTGCTCTCATACTTCGAGCAGCCGCCGCCAGCTCTGCTGGAGATTCACCCTTCGTCGCCAGGGAAGCCAAAAAAGCACCCGTCTGACAAGAAGTCGCCTCTTCCGTAAAAATCGCCCGCATCATCCGAGATATTTCATTTTCACTTAAATCCTCTCCCTGAAAAGTTTTTTTCAAAATATCTTTTATCTCTCCCATTATTTTTTCTCCTTCTTTTCATTCCTCATATTCCTTACCCGCCCCCACGTTTTCACTTACCTTCGGAAACATGCCATGCTCACTTCCTGCGTATACTTTTTTATTTCCAGAACAGGATCTCGTCCTTCCGAAAGAGCCTTTTCTAAAATTCGCTCAAAAGCACTTCCGATAATCACACCATCAGCTATTTTCGCGATTTCCTTCACCTCAGCCACCGAAGAAATTCCGAAACCCACGCACACCGGAACGTCCTGTCTCTTTTTTTCAGAAAGAATCTGACGAATTACCGAAACTCTTTCCGTGATCCGTTTAAAATCCAGCCTCCGACTTCCGGTTACCCCCATACTGGAAATGATATACAGAAATCCTTCTGCTGCTTCCACAATTTTTCTTACCCTTTCTTCACTGGTCGTCGGCGCTAAAAGACGGATCATCTTTTGTGTCATTATTAAAGTTAATTCTTCAGATTCTTCCACCGGTAAATCGACACACAGAACACCATCCACCTGAAATTTTTTCATTTCTTCCGAAAAACGTTCCACTCCATATTTAAGAATCGGATTATAGTAACTGAAAATCACCACCGGCATTTCTGGGAAATCTTTTCGCACATCTCCCGCCAGTTCCATCACTCGCCGCAGGGAAGCCCCATTTTTCAGAGCACGCACACTGGAACGCTGAATCACCGCACCATCCGCCGACGGATCCGAAAACGGCACACCCAGTTCTAAAATATCACAGCCTCCCTCACACATACTTCTCACAATTCTCCTCGACATATCTGCATCCGGATCCCCCCCTGTAATAAACCCCACCAGCGCAGCTCGATTCTGATTCCTTAACCGACAAAATGTTTCACTAAAACGATTTTTCATATTCTATTTACCTCTGATTACTCTGTAACACCCTTTCATTTCTTCTCTTATTTTTACTTGGACTGATTTCACCTTACACCTGATGCCACTCTAAATTTCCGATTTATACTGGTTCTCGTTTAAATTTTCGTTTTGTGCAGCTCTGACCGCAGGCATTTTCAGCGAAACAAAAATGTCGGAGAAGTGGAAATTTAGAGTGTATCCTAATATCCTTTCTTTAGTATCCACGTATTCCCTCCAATAAAAATTCGCGCTGACCACCACACTTCATAACAAAATTCGCCAGTATCCGTTTTCCAAGATAAGTCATAACCGATTCTGGGTGAAACTGAATTCCTTCCACTTCATACTCTTTATGGCGAATTCCCATACACACATCATCATCCAGGGCAAAAGACGTTTCCTCAAGACTTTTCGGAAGTGTATCAGGAATTACCGCCAAAGAATGATAACGCATAACATGAAACTTCTCTGACAAATTTTGAAAAACTCCTTTCCCATCATGTCTGATTTCAGATGTTTTTCCGTGCCGGGGAATTTTCACCCGTCCTACTTTCGCGCCAAAAACTTCAGCGATCACCTGATGTCCCAGACAGATACCCAAAACTGGAACTTTTCCTGCGAAATATCTTACTGTATCTGCAGAAATTCCAGCCTGTGCAGGGACACCTCCTCCTGGAGAAATAACCACTCCTGCTGGTTTCATTTCTTTTAACTCTTCCACCGAAACTCGATCATTCCGAAAAACCATCACTTCCTCGCCCAGCGTATAAAAAAGCTGCACTAAATTATATGTAAATGAGTCATAATTATCGATCATAATTAACATTTTCATCCCTTTCTTTTCATTATACTGGTTCCATTTTAAATTTCCGTTTTATGAAGCTCTTAACGCAGGCATTTTCAGCGAAGCAAAAAGCCGGGGAAGCGAAAATTTATAGTGTATCGGGTATAATATTTCCGATTCTCTAAAATCTCAGTTTCTCCCACGGACCGCCTCCCGGAACATCATACATTTCACATGGTTTATTCTGACTTAATTTAAATTTTTATCCTCTTCATAAGAATCCTTTTCCGCTTCCCATTTTTCCACGAAATTTAACGCCATTTCCACACTTTTCGCCTTATTAATCGTCTCTCGGTACTCTTCCGCCGGCACAGAATCCGCCACGATTCCAGCTCCCGCGTACACAAAAAGTTTCTCTTTTTCGACACACGCTGTGCGAATGGTAATCGCCAGATCCATATCTCCTGTAAAGGAAACATACCCCACCGCTCCTCCATAAAACCCTCTCGACTCTTTTTCCAGCTCTGCTATAATTTTCATCGCCGGCACTTTCGGTGCACCACTTAACGTTCCCGCCGGGAAAACCGCCTTAAACAGATCCCAGACATCACACTCCGCGGACAGTTCACACGTAACATTCGAAACTAAATGCATCACATGAGAATAACGCTCGACAAACATTAAATCCGTCACACGCACAGATCCTGGCGCCGCCACTCGTCCCAGATCATTTCGTCCTAAATCGACAAGCATTAAATGTTCTGCTCTTTCTTTTTCGCTTTTTAAAAGTTCATCCGCCATCTGCCGATCCTCTTTTGGCATTTTACCTCGCGGACGAGTTCCGGCGATCGGACGCACCCAGGCCGTACCACGCTCTAATTTTACCATGGTTTCCGGTGAAGAACCTATCATGCACCTTCCATCCAATAAAACATAATATAAATATGGAGACGGATTCACATAACGCTGTGCACGATATAAGGCCACCGTATCCTCAGGTGCATCACACAAAAACGGCTGCGCCACCACCACCTGAATCACATCTCCAGCCATAATATGTGTCTTCGCCTCATTCACTTTTTTTCGATACTCATTTTCACTGTACTTTGGCCGAAGTTCCAGGTCTCGCACTTTTTTTCGACTCAGTTTTTTCCCCTCAGTATGATCCCCTTCACACTTCTGCACCCTTTTCACCAATTCTTGTAACTTTTCATTTCCATTCTTAAAAGCATGAATCACGTCCTGTGTATTTTGTAAGCCAGAGGTTTCTTCGAAAAATACCAGCTGAACACAGGTCATACTCTGCCTTAAGTTATCAAAAATCACCATCTGTTCCGGAAGCATCAGATGTGCCACCGGAACTTCCGGAGGCAAATAATTAGGAACATTTTCGATAAAACTTACCATTTCATATGCAAAATACCCCACCAGACCTCCAAAAAAACGAGGTAATTCGGTAAATGATACCGCCTTAAATCGACTCATATATTTTCTGAGCACCGCCAGAGGATCTCCTCCATGATTTACTCTCTGAATCCATCTTTCCTCATCCTCTCCTTCCCTTTTTTTACTCAAAATTTCCACATAATCTCGATATATCTTAACTTCTTCATACGCACGAACACCCAAAAATGAGTATCTCCCCCAGTGCTCACCACCCTCCACACTTTCCAGTAAAAATAAAGGCCCTTTTTCATTCCCACTTTCCTGAAATTTTTGTAAAATAGAAACTGGAGTTTCCACATCCGCCAAAATTTCTGCGCACAGCGGAACGACATTAAACATCTTCGCCAGACCTAAAAATTCTGTTCTTTCAGGATATTTTTTTAATAACATATTTTATTTCTCCCTAAAAATCCTTTATGCCTGATAATACCTATAAATTTTTGATCTCCAGACATCTTATTCCTGATACAATATAATAATAGAAAAGGAAATTTCATACTGTTTCCACTCTCCATTTCCGTTTTATGCACTTCTTAAAGCACGCATTTTCAGCAACAAAAAATGCCGAAAAAGCGGGAATTTCATCATGCATCGGGCACAAAAGATACTGAAAAACAGAAATTTACTGTCACACAAGATACAAAAAAAACCGCGAAGTATTTTCCACCGCGGCTCTCTTTCACATTTTTTTCAGAAATTAAAATTAAAAGAAAAAACCGCGATCTGCAGGAGCAAAACTCGCGGTTTTATTATCGTTATCTAAAAATACGAAACCTCCGTAAGCGCTCCTTCAGGAACGCCACCACCAAAATCGAGATGTTACGGAATTTAAATTTTTCATAACCTTATTATAATCCATTTTTACATAAAGTCAAGACCTAATTTAAAATTTTGTAAAATATACTGGTTCCACTTTAAATTTCCCCATTTCGCACACCTCTGAACTTCTTCTTTCATTCATCACAAATTCTACAAAAGTAGAAATTAAATAAGGTTTTTAAACAATATAATTTCCGCGCTATACTACTACAATCTACAATAGTAGAAATTAAATAAGGTTTTTAAACCGCCGATCGCAACCAAGGGAATTTTTATCTACAATAGTAGAAATTAAATAAGGTTTTTAAACTTCCACTGTCTTGTTCTACGCCAAACTCATCTACAATAGTAGAAATTAAATAAGGTTTTTAAACACAGTACAATATCCTTTACGCATCGTATCTACAATAGTAGAAATTAAATAAGGTTTTTAAAC
>JAUNBR010000002.1:0-41328 GCA_030527015.1 Planctomycetia bacterium | reverse complement strand
TATCTACAATAGTAGAAATTAAATAAGGTTTTTAAACTGATGTTGAAAACGGACGAGACCCGACCGATCTACAATAGTAGAAATTAAATAAGGTTTTTAAACCCTCGTTGCCCAAATCAGCGAAAATTTTGGAATTTTGGGTGGTTTGGACAATCTTAAATGTCATAAAAATATCCTTTTCGGTATTACTTTTTATGAATTTTCGGCCTGAAACGATATTAAGACCAAGGTTTGTAAATTTATTATCTGAAAAAAGTTTGTTCTATTCAAATGATATTTCACAGATCTGTTCTTAAATGACAATTAATGTGTCATCCTCGTTTTCAGCGTAACCGAACTTATGTATTATACACGAAGAACTCATCTGAAACAAGTAGATCGAGTCACTTTGGTCGAATTTTTTTAAAAATTTTGTCTCTATTTCTGTGACGATATTATTCAAGATGGACGTGCTGTTTTCGATTTCAAACACGGAATACTGAATACGATGACCAAATTTCTGCAAAAAGCGCGAAAATTGAGTACGTTTTTTATCGTTCGATATATCATAACTAACCAAGAGCATGAAATCACTCCTTTTCTATCTCAAAAATAGGATACTGCGAAATGGGTTTTTGACGCATAAAAGCACGGTAATAACTCTGGATATATTTAAAAATTTCCTCACGGCGTTTTAAAATCGCTTGCAATAATATTTGAGAGTATCGCGGCGAATGTTTCCATTCTAACTGATACGAATGGTTTATGACGGTAAAATCCTTTTCTTGAAACTGCCGCAGGTGAATCGATTTTTTTATTTGCTGGTCAATCAAAGGGCGAAATGGCTCTACGAGATCACAGACCAACGATTTTCGCATGTAAAATTCCTTGTGCATGACGCCGCAATAAAGGTCGAAACCATAAATTTCCAGCAGGGATTCAATGAATGTAAATAAAATGGTGTAACCTATATCTAAAAGACTGTTGATCCAGTCAGCCTTTACTCTTGGCTGTCGGCGAGTCCAGGGAATATCATTAAAATGATTTGGGAAATAAATCCGTGCCGCGGCGCCCTCCACTCCCATCAGAGCGTTTAAGTCGTCATGAGTCGGTAACTGATGGAGGTATTCATCCAAAAGACGAATCGCCGCTTTTAATGCAGGAGACTTTTCACGCTGGCCGTGGAGTACTGTACGCTGAGAGCGGATTTTGTTGGATAAAATGTGGCGCGCTAAATCCAAGGAGGTATACTGATACTGCATTCGGTGAAGCAGCGTATTTCCTTCATGCCGGGAACTGATACGATGATATATTCTAAATCCACCGGTGAGGAAAATAATCGAAAACCCAAACTTCGCGGCGCGCTGAATCAGGCCGGTGGTGAGGGTCGTGTGTCCGACCACGTATAATGCGAAAAGTCGGTAACAGGTCGATTGATGCCGTATTTTATTCTCCGCGTCACGAATGACCACGTTATCATTTTGGAACGTGAGCTTATCTCCCTGATTGAGGAACGCGAAGAGTATCTGTTTTTTTACAAAACTTGGCGCTTCCAGCATGGTACCTCCGGTGTTTTATATCTGATTCACATAAAAATCCGCTTCCTCGGCATTCTTATATCCGATACACTATAAATTTTGCTTCCCCGGCATTTTGCTTCGCATAAAATACTTGCTTTCAGAGCCGCAAAAACTCAAATTTAAAATGGAACCCGTATAAAGTGGAATCAGAATTAAGTTTCATTCTCACGGTCTTCCGGGTCATATAAAGGACGATCACAGAAGGGCCGGTAAATACATTTTTTACATTTTTCACTATTTGTGGGCTGAAAACCCGAAAGATCGAATCGCCGAATGTTTTGGAGCGTCGACTCGAATTTTGCCAGCATTTCCGCATCTTCCTCAGGCAGCGGAATCTCATGATTCCTATTATCATCCATGCTATAAAGACGGAGCCGACGAACTGAATAGTCCATTTCACGCAAGGCAAAACACTGGGCGTAAATCTGAAAAACATATCCATCATAAATTTTTATGATTTTCTTTTTACGCTCTACTAAAACGCCGGTGTTTATGTGAAAAATATCGATTTTCCCAATTAAATTGTATTTTTCACAATAAACTGACACGCCCTGCAGGACATTTTTTCGTGTGGAATATCGACCATCGTCGATTGCTGCGTGCGCCGCGGACCCCTCCAGCTGACACGTGGTCTGATAGAGAGTCTGCGACAAATTTTCATACATCTGATGATAGTAAATCGACGCAGGACAAAAAATGAAATCATTCAGCGTCGAAACGGTAATGGGCTGTTCCATAAATCACGTTTCCTCATGACGAGAGCGCACGAACTGAAACCAATTTTCGTTAGAAATAGAGGATACGGAATAAGTACTCTCTTTTCCATTCGTTTCTTTTTTTGGCGAGATGCCGTGCTGCAGAAGCCACAGACCTTTTAGCGCGATATGGTACGCACCGTTCGCGTCCGCATCCGCCGGCACCGGAGCATAAGGGTCATCGCTGGAGCGGAAAAATTTTCCGGACGAATTACGGACCGGGGAAAGAATGAAGTCTTCGCCCGTCTGGGAATTACTGTATCGCAGCTGAAGCGTCAGTCTCAAAAGCCAGTTTAACGTTTTGAAAAATTTCCCGGAGGTCTGTGATATAATTTCCGCCAGAATGTCTTTTTCGTTTTGGAAAGAAATTTCATATTCCACGAAAAGTGCTTTCATTTCTTCGGTGACATTTACATTTACCGGATGCCATTTTCCGCTGGAATCTTTTTGGCTGCTGATTCGTTTTTCGCCAAAAGTACAGACGTTCCACGGTGATGAAAAAGACGTTTTGCCATAATTTTTGTAATCGAAAGAAAACTCAAAATAATCTTCTTTCGCCCGATAACGAATCGCGTCCATTTTTTGGTAAAGTTCCTGAGACGGTTTTACTCGGTCGTCAAAAGGCAGCAGAGCGACAAATCCTGTGAGAGGATCAATTTTTGATGTGTATCCGGCCGGAACGTAAAACAGGATGCCATTCTGGTTTTTGTTTTTCGATTTTGGGTCTTCTTTTGACGTTAATTGTAAACCCTTGAGGACGCCAGCAGGCTCATTCACAGCATGATTTTTGAAGACGAGATAATTCAGTTTATCAAGAAGTGCTTTTTCAAATTTCTGGTAAACCTGCTTTTCGACATGAAATCGGCCACGTTTAAATCCGAAATTCAGATCTTCCAAAACGATGATCGCATTATACTGCACCATGAGCGTGACGATTTCGTGAACCACCTGAGAAATGTAACCTTTTTTTAGATCTTTAATATTTCCAATTTGTTTCCACGATTTTTTTGCCAGCGCACGTTTTTTTTCACGGTCATCCAGTCGGGCATGATAATTCATTTTTTGCCGATCTTCTCCTACGATATTAAAGGACTTTTGGAGCAAAATCTCGCCTCGTGGATTAATGATGGTAAGATAAACCAGATTCCTTTCGCCACGGTCCAGTCCGATAATATTTATGTCGTCAGGATGTTCCTGCAGTACTTTTAATATGGACGAATTCATTTTTTTTGCATTATTATTATCATCGTTCGCATTAAAATTAATGGTTACTTTCATATGAATCTGAAACTGCTCTTTCGTGTACCGACGATCTTTGATAATTTCATGTGTCGCCTCTTTAACGGTAACCCGATCTTTCCACGCAGCGGCCTCTTTCGATAAATTTTCAGCCGGAAATTTATCATTAAAAAACGCGCACAATTCTCCATAAATATCCTCCGGCACAGGCGTTCTATCTTCGTCGTTAAGTCGGCGATTCACAAGTTTTTCCCCTTTTTGGTGAATAACTTTCGTTCCAAGATTCTGACTTGGAGGACGATAAAACAGTTCGGCGTTACCATCTAATTTAAAGATCACGTTCTCTAAATTTTCTTTGGAAAACAGATGCTGCCAATACATCGTGTGTATGTTCGGATTACCGGATGCCCCGGGAGCGAAATCTTTATTATAAATCTGGAAAAGGAAAAGCTTTCCATCCTCCACCCACCGATCGACTTGGGAGGCCGAAATGTTTTGGAACGTGATTTTGTATGATTGAGCGTTCACTTCGTTATAAAATTCGCTTATATTATTATAAGAACTGGTTTCTGAAAACTGAAAATTATAAGAGTGCCACCTATTATATTTTTTAATTGATTCTTTGTAATAATCTATTAATTTCCGACAAAATTCCAAATCAAAATTCTTATTGTCTTTTATATGTTTTTTTTGTTGGTAACCTTCTTCAATTTCCGCAGGCAGAGAATTTTTCATTTTCCACTTTTTAGAATGAATAAAAACTTTTGGAAGCATTTTGTTTGAATCCGTCAAATATTTATAAATCATCTTTTGATAAAACGGGCCACCGTCGGAATCCGTCAGTTTTTCCAGTTTTATTTTGTTCTTAGTGTTAAGAATTCCCAGGTAATAATTTCCGTCTTTGAGAAAGATTGTGCATAAATTGCTCTGTTCCTTATTTTTATCCCATCCGTGGGCCAGAGTAGAGCAGTCAAAATTCAGTTTAAATTTCTCGACATCCCCGACTTTTCGTGTGAGCGAGTTTCGTACTGTATTATATAATGGAATGACGGACTCCAGCGTTTCCAAAATGGAATCCAGATCGAAATAAAATTCTAAATCCCGATCTTTTTCAGGGGACGCAGCGAGGATCTTTATTTTATGATAAAAGTTCATTACTTGGTCCAAATAATCCTTTATCCAGGAAATATCCTCTTCCTGAGAATGCAGAGGTGAAATCGCTGTATACTTTTTCTCGAAAACTGTTTTCAGTAAAGCGTATTTTTCACGAATCTCTTCACTCCATTCCTCTGTACTGGCCCAATATTCCAGCACGGAACGACATGTGTTTTCGTGAAAATCATCAAAATACGCTGAAATCACTTCATCCAAAAATTTTAGGCTATATTCCATATCTTTCGAATCCGTTTTATTTTTTTTCTTCGCTTTTCCGGTACAGACACGCTGCGCGGCAGCTTCAGAAATCTGGTTTCGCAAGAGTTCCCATGAACCAAAAAGTGCTTGAAAAATTTCCCGAACGCCTGCGGAAGAAACATAAATTCGCTGCTGGTCAAAATCCTTTAAGCGCGATAATAAATCAGATGCTTTCTGAATTTTTGGGAAGATTTTATACCCGATATATTATAAAATTCCGCTTCACCGGCTTTTTTGCTTCGCTGAAAAAGCCTGCTTTTAGAGCCGCACAAAACGAAATTTTAATTTGGAACCAGTATATCATGGAATTCCTGAAT
Organism: Planctomycetia bacterium; assembly: GCA_030527015.1. GTDB lineage: Bacteria > Planctomycetota > Planctomycetia > Pirellulales > Thermoguttaceae > RGIG3701. The sequence continues at coordinate 36,045 of JAUNBR010000002.1, read as the reverse complement.
CGCTTCCAAAAGTGCCGTGTCTTCTAAATAGCGTTCCCCGATAAAAGATTTTTTCTGGCGATCACTGAGAATCTGTGCGTAAAGCGGAGACATAAATGAAATTCTCTTGGCCTTTTCTGGATTCTTCTGACGCCAAAGATTAATGGCTTCATTCAGTCCCTGAAGTTTTCGCTGCCCCGTGGCTTCAGAAGGAGAGCTGGAGAATGAACACAAACGGCTCGGGATGCGAAGTTTTCGCTGCCCCGTGGCTTCAGAAGGGTTACCACCAAGAATGGTGTTATAAAATTCGATTCCTGTCTGTGACATGAGATAACTGTAATATTCCACACGAAATATTTCATCCAGCCGTTTTCCGTCCAGGATTTTTGAAAGCTCTTTTTCGGTTTTTTCTAAAATTTCTGGACATTCTTGCTGGATTTTCTGAAAAATATCGATATTTGCGAGAAATTTAGGAAAATTTTCGTTGGTGATTCGCCAGGCTAACGAAACACCCTGTTTCTCCGCGGCGTAAATATTCTCTCTGTTTTTATAAAATCCCGTGAAATACGTGGAGGATTTCTTAAATGTCATGCACGCTGCGTACTGTTTTTCTTTTTCTTCCGTTTTCACAGAATCTGCAAGAATTTCGTCCCAGTAATACGGAATAATTTCACTAAAGAGAGCTTCACTACATAAGCGTTTTTTACTAAATAATATCTCTTTTTTCTCTGTAATATCTTCCTGTTTTTTCTTTTTTTGACATGTTTTTGCAGAATGTGTTTCAAAAGTAATTTTGAAATCTGAAAATATTTTCGATATTTCTTCTCTCTTTTTTTTCTGCGCCGTATTCAAAATATTTTTTATGGAAGGATCCGAATTTTTTTTCACCTCTCGGGTGAGTTCTGCTATTTCCTGCCAAATAATTTTACTCGCGGCCTCAGAAAATAACACTCGTTCAATAAAATATCGGTGTATGTCGTCGATCAGATTCTTCGCGTTTTGAAAATCTGTTTCCTTCTTCTGGTCTTTTGAGATTAAATTTAGGTTTTTGATGTGTTTCCTCGTGGCACCGACAGGCCGAAGTTCGAAACAAAGTGTTTTGTGTAATGAATACTGTCCGACAAAATGTGAAAAATGGAAATTTTTCTGTTCTGACATGATATGTCCTTTCTTTTTTTAAAAAAACGAATAAAATATATTCTGATTTCACATTAAATTTCCGTTTTCTGCGGCTCTGAAGCAGACATTTTCAGCGAAGCTAAATACCGAGGAAGCGGAATTTTATAGTGTGTGGGGAATAAAATATCTCGAAAGGTGAGTGACAAATTGAAATAAAAAGTAAAAATCTAGTTTTGATATGGATTTTGCACGGATAATAAAATAAATTTATACTCACAGAGAGTTATTCTGTGGTTTTTAGAAAGGTAAATTAGGGTTAAAATGGATATGATAAATAAGGAAATTAGGAAAATAAAATTTTGAATGCTTCTGAGCGTATAAAATTTTAATCGTTTATTTTCTTTTAATTGTCCACCAAGTTATTAAAAGTTTACTACACATGATCCTTTTGCACAAGAGGTGGTGTGGAAATTTTAAAATTTTTAATTGGAATAAGACAAAGAATATTGTGTATAAATTTATTTTTATACCTTTTTATAGAAGTATCAGATATTTCCCCATATGTGTGGGGGTGTTTCACGTTTATTTTCATTTAATTATTTAAAATGAAAAACTTCCCCATTATGTGGGGTTTTTTATTGTGTACATGAATGCTTTTGTTGTTAACCTCCGTAAATTTCTTGTAAAAGGAGAGGTAAAATCTGATTCGGGTCTTGCGTTTAGCAGCAGAAAAATGTAAAATAAGTAAAATTATTTTTTCCGTTTCCGGTTTATCCTGGTTCCACTTTAGATTTTCGTTTTTGTGTGGCTCTGAATGCCAGGCATTTTCCGCGAAGCAGAATACTGAGGAAATGGAAATTTATAGGGTATCGGGATACGGTATTTTATTGTACACCAGATATGGAATTTTATATTTAGAGACGTCCATTTTTATTTTTTTCAAAAATTTTTAGAGAAACATATTATTTAGAGAGATGACAGAACCTTATTTTCAATTATTGTTCGCGGATCGCATCGGCGGGGCGATGTATGGTAAAGATACAGAGATTTATAAATTTGAAAAGATTAAGAGGGCAAAACGTAAGGCTCTGGCAGAATTTCCACAGCGGAAATTGTTAGATTTTGGAATCGGCGAAAACGATATGCCAGCGTCAGAGAATATCGTGGCCAAACTCTGTCAGGAGGCGGGAAGACCTGAAAATCGGGGTTATGCGGATAATGGAATTATTGAATTTAAGGAAGCGGCAGCACGGTTTATGAAACGGTGGTTTGGCGTGGAGCTGGATGCGAAGAGCCAGATTATTCATGGAATCGGCTCAAAACCTGCCTTATCGCTTTTCCCGAAGTGTTTTATTAATCCGGGAGATATCACGTTAATGACAGTACCAGGTTATCCGGTGGCGGGGACGCACACGAAATACTGTGGTGGGGAAGTTTACAGTCTTCCTCTGCTGGCGGAAAATGATTTTTATCCGGATCTGGAGAATATTCCAGCGGATGTGCTGAAAAAGGCAAAACTTTTGGTGATTAATTATCCGAATAGTCCCACGGGGAAGCATGCGACAGAAGATTTTTATAAAAAAGTGGTGGATTTTGCGAAGGAACATAAAATTGTGGTGGTACAGGATGCGGCACATATTATGCTCAGTCACGCAGATCGCCCAAGAAGTTTTCTGGAAACTCCAGGAGCCATGGATGTGGGAGTGGAAGTGCACTCTCTGTCGAAAGGCTGGAATATGATTGGCTGGCGCATGGGCTGGGTGTGTGGAAATGAACTGCTGGTACGTGCGTATGGAGATGTAAAAGATAATAGTGATTCCGGACAATTTATCGCGATTCAAAAAGCGGCGGCTGCGGCTCTGGATGATGATAACATTCCACGCGAGACACAAAAGAAATATTATCGTCGTCTGGTAAAACTGGTGGACATGCTGCGAAGTGTGGGCTTTCAGTGTGAGGTACCAGAAGGAACTTATTTTCTGTATGTGAAAAGTCCTGTAGGTTTAGCGGATGGCACGAAATTTGCGGATGCGGAGGCATGTAGTCAGTATCTGATAAAGGAACATTCCATCTGTACGGTACCGTGGGATAACGCGGGCGCGTTTTTGCGTTTTAGTGTTACTTATGTGGCCGAAGATGAAGCGGCGGAAGATGCGTTAATGGCAGAGACAAAATCCCGATTAGATGGTCTGCATATGATTTTCTGATATTTTGAATGACTTTTACAAAAGTCGGTGGAAATTTTATCGCAGCATAAAAACATGGATTATACTGATGTCACTTTTAATTTAAGTTTTGTGTGCCTGCCAGCAGATTTTATACCCGATACACTATGAATTTTCACTTCTCCGGCATTTAGCTTCGCTGAAAATGCCTGTACTTTCCGAGCCGCATAAAATGGAAATTTAAAGTGGAACCAGTATATATCTGGTGATGATAATTTTCCGTTTTTCTGCATTTCGGTGTATATGGATCGCTGTGCATGAAGTGTCTGCCTCTGCGGCCATACAGAATGAAAAGTGAAAATGGAAAACCAGTAGTAAGTTTTGAGGTGCAAAAAAAGTAAAATTCATAAGCGTGGATCGGAAGTATAAATGAGAGAGGTGTTCCCGGCCAAAGAAGGAAGGGATAATGAAAAAACTTTACTGGATAATATCAGGTGGAGAAACGGTTTATTTATACCCGATGTACTATAAAACTCCGCTTCTCCGGCATTTTTGCTTCAGTGAAAATACCTCTGTTTTAGAGCCGCACAAAACTGAAATTTAAAGGAAAAGCTGTATAAAAGAGAAAATTTTTACGCTGTATTATTAATGTTAAAATCTGATGTATTATTTTTAAACGGATCTAATTTTATGTTAAATTTTTACTTGAGATGACAGATATAAGTCATGGACATTTTAGCAGCGGAGAATGTCGGAGTGAAGATTTATGGTGAATTGGATAAAAAATGGAGTAGCTGATGAAAAATTTACTTGTTAACGTTTTGGTTTTTGCAGTTCTGATTTCAGTAAGTGCAGGCTGTTCAGGGAAGAAGGGATCCAGTGGAAAGAAGAATAATATTCCGCAGCAGATTCAAAAATTACAGAGTGCGTCGGCAGTAGATCGTGCGACGAAACTTCCTCCTCTGGCGGTTCGTCTGGCGGAAGAAACGAAAGATATTCCCGGTGCCAAAAGAGTGATGGAAGATGCGATGAAAGCCTGTGCAGAAATTGAGGCACCGGCCGATAAATGCGAAGGTTATTCAAAAGTTGCAGAGTGTTATGGAAAACTTAACGAGAAAAGTAACGCGAAACGTGCTCTAAAGCAGGCGAAAGAAGCGATCGGCCAGCTTCCGGAGGGAACGGATCCAGAAACACTGATTTCTCTTTATGCGAAAGTAGCGAAAGCACAGGCTTCGATGAATGAGTTACAGGACGCAGAAGAGACGCTGATGAATGCGCTGGCTGAAGTGGAAAAAATTGAACTGCCGGGCAGCAGAATCCGTCCATTAAGTGATGTTTTTACCGTTTTTTGCGAGATAAAAGCGGCAGAAGGCCAGAAAAAAACACTGGAAGTGATTCATAAACTTGTGGACGAAGTGGAAGATAAAGGGCTAAAAAGTGGTTACCTGGCGCGTACGGCTGCGATTCAGTTTCAGACGGATTTAATGGAAGCTGGGGAAAAAACATTCGCAGAGGCGGAGAAGTATGCGGACGAAATCGAGAGTTTAGGTCAGCGAGCTTTAGCATACTGTGAATTAGTGGAAGTCGCGATTTCTGCGAAACTGAAAGAAGTGGCTGCCCGGGTACTGGATAAAGCGAATAAGGATGGTGAAAAAGAGATGGATGATACTCTTCGTACACTGGCCAGAGAAAAAGTTGCCGATCTGAAGAAAAAGGTAAACTGAGATTTTTACACACGATGTACTATAAAATCCTGCTTTTCCGGCATTTTATACACGACACACTATAAAATTCCGTTTCACCGGCATAATTCCGCTCCACCGGGGTATAATTCCCGTTTCACCGGCATTTTGCTTCGTGAAAAATATCTGCTTTCAGAGGCGCATAAAACGGAAATTTAAAAGGAGGATCAGGTATAACTCCGCAAAAAATGCTTACTTTTAGAGCCGTACAAAACGGAAATTTAAAGTAAAACCAGTACAAAAGAATGAAAATTTTGCCTTCTTTCTGGTAACAGTCAGAAGGCTATTTATTAAACTTATATAATATACTGGTTTCATATTTAACCTGTATACTCTGTTTCTCTTTTAAATTTCCGTTATGTGTGACTCTAAAAGTAACGGTATTTTTAGCGAAACAAAATGCGGAAAAAGTGAAATCTGCGAAAATTTAATGCTTCGGATATAATCGGATATAAAATGTCTGTTTCTGTGACCGCGGGAAATGGAAATTTATAAGAAACGGAAATGAGTAATGTAGTATCAGATATTTTATACCCGATACACTATAAAATTCCGCTTCACCGGCATTTTGCTTCGCTGAAAATGCATGGCTTTCAGAGCCGCACAAAACAAAAATTTAAAGTGGAACCAGTATTCGAAATACCATGATTTTTGTTTTCAGCATTTTTATACCCGATGCACTATGAATTTTCGTTTTCGAGGCATTTTTACTTCGCGGAAATGCCTGCTTTAAGAACCACACAAAACGGAAAGATAAAGTGGAAACAGAATTTACGAAAAATGTCCTCTGTTTCCGTGGCGCATAAAACTTAAATTAAAATTTAAAACCGATATAAAAATATGACACAAAAATATGTAATTGGAATCGATTTAGGGACGACGAACTGCGTTCTTGTGTATGCCCCGCTGGGCGAAGAGTCCGGTGAAGAATGCCAGGCTCAGCTTTTGCCTATTTCTCAGCAGGTGGACGCGAATACATGGGAAGAACGCAGTACACTTCCTTCTTTTTTGTATGTGGAGTCACCACAAAAGTGGATCGTGGGAGAGTATGCGCGGCGTCTTTCGGAAAAGCAGCCACAGAGAACGATTCACTCTGCCAAATCGTGGTTATGTAATGGACGCGTGGACCGACTTTCGGCGATTTTACCTTGGGGCGCGGAATTATCGGAAGAGGAAAAATGTTCTCCGGTGGAAGTCTCTGAGCGTTATCTGAAGCATTTAATCGCGGCCTGGGAGGAGGCTTTTCCTGAAGCACCGATTTCTCAGCAGTGTGTGGTTCTGACGGTACCCGCGTCTTTTGATGCCAGTGCACGTGAGTTAACGCATCAGGCGGCCATGCGCGCGGGACTTCCTGAAGATATGATTCTTTTAGAGGAGCCACAGGCAGCGATTTATTCTTGGTTACATTCTCATGGCGATCACTGGCGGAAAATTTTGAAAAAAGGTGATTCCATTCTTATCTGTGATGTCGGCGGAGGGACGACGGATCTTTCTCTGATTATCGTGGAAGAAGAGGAAGGGGAATTACGTTTACGCCGGCAAGCTGTGGGAAATCATCTGCTGGTGGGCGGAGATAATATGGATTTAGCTTTAGCGTATCACGCGACGACTCTTTTTGAGGCTCAAAAAATAAAAGTGGAACGCTGGCCTTCCGCTGCACTTCAGCACAGCTGTCGTGTGGTAAAGGAAAAATTATTGAACGTGGAGGCACCAGAATCATTACCGGTAACACTTTTAGGACGTGGAAGTAAGCTGGTCGGTGGTACGGTGGGAGTGGAAATGTCCCGAAACATGGTGCAAAAATTAATTTTGGATGGTTTTTTCCCCATGTGCAAAAAAACGGATCGGCCACACCGAGATCGGATGTCGGGATTTCGTGAAATCGGGCTTTCGTACGAAGCGGATGCGGGGATAACAAAACATATCGCAGCATTTTTGCAGGATCATGAAGTTTTCCCGAAGTATGTTCTTTATAATGGCGGTGTGTTTCAGTCGGAGTTATTACGTCAGCGGCTTTTAGATGTGATTCAGACGTGGAGTGATTTACCGCAAGAAAAGATTTTGCCTCTGGAGGGCGTGCATGATTTGGATTTTGCGGTGGCGAAAGGCGCGGCATTTTACGGTTACGCGAAAAAAAAGGGCGGGATTCGTATCCGTGGAGGTACCGCGCGTGCGTATTATGTGGGAATCGAAACCTCGGGGCCCGCGATTCCTGGTATTCCTCGTCCGATTCACGCACTGTGTGTGGCGCCCATGGGTATGGAAGAGGGAACGGAGGCAGATGTTCCCGGGGAAGAAATCGGAGTGGTCGTGGGCGAAAAAGAAAGATTTCGCATTTTTAGCTCTTCCACGAGAAAGGACGATAAAATCGGTGATGTTTTGGAATACTGGGGAGAAGAAGAATTACAGGACACGGATTCTTTGGAAGCGATTCTTGAGACGGAAGAACAGAATAAGTCGAGTTATGTGCCGATAAAGTTTCACTGTAGGGTAACCGAGCTGGGACTTTTTGAGCTGTGGTGCTGTTCTACTTCTGATGAACAAAAATGGAAGCTGGAATTTAATGTGCGCAGTGAGTCATGATTTTATATGATATACACTGGCTTTCTTTCAAATTTCCGTTATGTACGGCTCTGAAGAGGCTTTTTTAACGAAGCAAAAATGCCGGGGAAGCAGAAATTATAGTGTATCGAGGATATAAATTTTGAGAGGCGGAAATTTACAGTAAATCGGATATTAAAGCAGCAAAACATGTAGGAGACTTATAAATGAGGTATTACGTCATCAGGACAGAGGAAGTTTATGGACGGAAGTATTTTATTCCACGCATTTTTATGTTTTGCGCTGTTAGTTTTTTACTGTTTTTTTGCGTTTATAGGATGTATGCCTCGGAAAATTCAGCTTTTCTGCAGTTAAATACGGCAGTGAAAATATCATCTCATCATGAAGCGGAGACGAGAGAGGCAGTATCTGAAGAAGAAAAATTTTCTGTTTCCCAGGACATACCACGCGCACAAAAAAATCAGAAGATATATGAAAAAATACCTGAAAATATGCGAAAACGCCTGGGAGTGACGGACGATTTTCTTGTGGCCGTACCTTCTGAAGATATAAAAGATGATGATTTATGCTATTTAAAAGGAATGAAAGATCTCAGGAAATTAGATCTTTCAGACTGCGAAAATATTACAGATGCCGGTCTGACGTATGTGGGGGAAATGACGCAATTAAAGATATTAAATCTCAGTGCATGTAAAAAAATTTCGGATGCCGGGCTGACACAATTAAAGGATTTAACCGCACTAAAAGAATTATATCTTCAAAAATGTGAGAATATTACTGGGGAAGGTCTGGCCTGCCTTAAAAACATGAAAGATCTGGAAACACTGGATCTTTCTCGGTGTTACCTTCTAGAAGATTCTGGTCTGGAGCATTTAAAAGATTTGACGCAGTTACAGGTACTGACGTTAACATTTTGCGAAAAACTTACGGATACCGGAGTGGCTTATCTTAAGAATCTGACGCAGCTGCGGGAACTGTCGCTGGGATACTGCGAGCGTCTTAATGATAAAAGCATGGCGTATCTTGAGGAAATGATACGCATGGAGAAACTCGATTTAACAGCATGTGAATTTCTGACAGACCAGGGAATGCGGCATGTGAAAGGAATGACGGACATGAAGACGCTCTCTCTGAGTGGCTGTAAAAATCTCACGGATGAGACATTTATTTTTTTGAAAGATATGAAAGACCTGGAAATATTAAGTTTTGGCTCTACAAAAATTACAGATTCGGGAATGAAATATCTGGAAAATTTTTCACAGCTGGAAGAGCTAAATCTTTTTTATAGTCGTGGTATTACAGATGAAGGAATGCGGCACCTGAAAGGTCTGGCACGCATGAAGCGGCTTTACCTGAACTTATGCCCAGGGATTACAGGAAAAAGTCTGGAATATCTGAAAGACATGAAGCAGCTGGAAGTGCTGAACCTCAGTTTATGTAAAAATATTACGGATGAAGGAATGGTGCATCTGGAAGAACTGACGGAATTAAGGGAATTATATCTTGCATTTCTTTCTTGCATTACAGACGCCGGAGTGCAGCACATAAAAGGTCTTCAGGAATTACGGATACTGAATCTGTTAGGATGCTCTGAGGTGACAGATGCTGGACTGGCACAGCTGGACGGTCTTAAAAATTTAGAGGATCTGAATATTCGGCTCTGCGACGAAATTACAGATGCTGGGCTGGCGGAACTAAAACATTTCACACGCTTAAAGGTACTAAATATCTCTGGGAGAAATTTTAACCTTACGGATACATGGCTTAAACATTTAAAAAACCTGGTTCATTTAGAACAGCTGAATGTAAAGGAGTGTCCTAAAATTACAGAGACCGGAATAAAGGAGCTTCAAGAAAGCTCATCCGAATTACAGGTAATTTCTGATTTTATACCTGGCACGTGATAAAATGAAGTCACGCCAGTATTTCGGACGCATTTACTAATTCTCATTTAAAATTTCGTTTCACCGGCATTTTTACTTCGCTGAAAATCTGCTTTCAGAGTCACACAAAAGGAAATTTAAACGAGAACCAGTATAAAATGAAAAAATTAAAATGAAAGTGGATGTAATTTTACATATAAAATTTTTTAAATATTTTTAATATTATTATGTGCACGTCAGATACATTAAACACCTTACGACTTTACTGGTTTTCAGGTTCTGGTAATACTCTGATCGTGGCTAGAGCTTTTGCAGAGCGTTTACGAGATCTCGGCTGGAAAGTGGAACTTTGGCCCATGGAATGCTTTTTTGCGGAACCTCCGGTGGAGGATGCCTTAAATGGAGATTCTTTTGCGGTAACAAGACAAAAAGAGTGGTGCCGAAAGATGGCAGTTTTAGATTCTGATTATTCGAAAAGTGCTCCACATGATACCGTATGTACCGAATCGGCTTTTCAAAAAATTTCCCATGAAATTATTATTTCGGATACGAGTTTTGTTGGTTTCGCGTTTCCCACTCACTGTTTTTCTGTTCCAGAACGTGTGAAAGTTTTTATAGATTCTCTTCCGAATGTTCACGGAACACCTGCACTGATGCTGGGAACACATGGTCTGTTTTCCGGTGGAGTAATGGGGCCTCTGAAACGCAGATTAAAGAAGAAAGGATTTTGCTGTGTAGGAGCCAGGATCATCAGTATGCCGGACAGTTTTTTTCCTTTTTTTAGTGAAAGATTTAATCGGAATTCACGTCATAAAGCAGTTCATGACGCGCAGCATTATGCGGAAGACATTCACGCTGGAAATATTTCATGGAGAAGATGGCCTATTTTTTCGGATATTTTCGGATGGATATTCGCTGCACTTTTTTCCTCACGCCGTTTTTTCAGACCATTTCACTCCACCGTTCGGCGACGTAAAAAATCATGTATCTCCTGTGGATCCTGTGTCCGGTTCTGTCCGGTTTCGGCGATTAAAATGGATTCACAGGGAGTGCCCACGAAAGCAGATTCTAGATGTATAAACTGCTTACGGTGCGTCGCGGTGTGCCCGACGGACGCAGTAAGGCATTTATGTTTTTCCCCGTACCGTGTGCAAGAATCATCGTTACTGCAAAAAGATTTTGAAATGTCACTTTCGGAAACTTCGACACATCCAGTATCCACGACACGTTCTGATATTTTCTAAAAAGAAACTATTTTTGTGCTCTGAATAATTCCACCGTCATTTTTTATTTTGTGAATCCGCGGCATCTGGAACCTCTGTGGAAACCAAAACACCTGAAAATTTTATACTTGGCGCACTATAATTTTTATACCCGATACACTATAAAATTCCGCTTCCCAGGCATTTTGCTTCGCAAAAAATACCCGCTTTCAGAGCCGCAAAAAACTGAAATTTAAAGTGGAACCAGCATATTTTCCAGACATTTTTTTGATAAAAATGCCGGAGAAGCAGAACTTTAGAGTGTTTCTAATATAAAATGGATCAGGAATATGATGATACGGTATTTCCTGACCATTTTTATACTAAAATATTTTTTTATGCCTAAAAGTATTTTTTTATGCCTATCTATTTTTAGGATCACTTTTTAATTTTGGTAATTCCGGAAATGGCACGCCCTGCGAAACAGGTAACCAGATTTCGTCCAGCTCCACCGCATCCACATTTCTGCGCAAAAGCATGTAAATGACAGAAAACATGGAACAGATAAAAATCACGGTGAACGCCTGAGGTAAAAGACCGATTACATACACTGCCACCCAGACTCCCAGAGTGGGATCTGCCATGAAAGAAGTTCCCGTGACGTGAAAAAAGATAAATAAAGTAAGACAGGTTAAAATGCTCATGATAACACGGCCCAGCAGGCAAAAGAGAATTCCCAGAAGAAGATAAAAAGCGTAATGAAAAGGTCTCTGGAGAGAATATGCGAAAGCCCGACTTAAAGCGTCAAAACAGTCAGAATTCTCGCTTACCAGAGAAGTGAACATCAGAGGAAGTCCAAAAAGTGCTCCCAGAATAAGCATAATAAATAAAAAGCTCAGCGCCAGTACGATACATGCAAAAAAGATAAATAAAGCCATGAATAAAAAGTTTATAGCAGAGGAAAGGAATCCTCCTTCAGGAATGGCGAACATGGAAGAATCTGAAATCAGCGAAAGTACCCATCCGGTAAACCAGCTTGGACAGATGAATAAAAGGGAGGCAAGAAATATTAGCAGAGCAAGAAAAAACAGAGCGGCCAGTGCAGCGGAAAATCTATTTTTTGTCATACTGGCAGCATGAAACACCGATGAACGAATTCCGGTCGCGACATGAACGACTGTCATGCGCCCTATAAACATCTGTAGTATGATGAAATTTAGTACCAGAAAGAGCACTGCCAGCGCTTTAACCCATACTGGTCGGGAATTTTCTGATGAAAAATGAAGAGATGTTCCGCATTCAGGGCTTATGTACTGTAATGTTTTGGAAGTCGGAAATTTTTCTGGTGACGAAACCTGAACATCACTCCATGCTTTGAGATGAAGAAGCGTGTGATTCTCAGCCTGTGCAACAATTTCCGGTAAATCATGATTGGCATGAGAAAAAATGAAATCAGGGAACGCCCAGCTAAAGATCGTGATGCATACCACCAGACTGGCGGTTACGGGCAGTAGAAGCCGAGCAGAAAAACCAAAACTCATGCTGCGCCACAATAATAGCCACGGAAAGATTTCTTTCCAGTCCACCGCACGTAATAAATAGGGATTCTCTTGTGATTTCATGATTCGGTTTTCCATTTTTTAAAGATTCTTTTAATGATTCTTGGATATGCCGTATAAAGTTTTTTGCCTGAGGCACTATAAATTTCAGCATTTCTGACAGTTTACGATATATGAAATGCCAGTTTCCGTGTGGCCACGCTAAATAAAAATTAGCAGGAGTCAGTATACATTAAGTTATATCCTCGAGATACACTTTATAAATTTCCATTTCTCCGTCAGTCGCAGGTCAGGTTTCATGATTATATGGAATATACGATTCAGGACTGTGCATATAACTGATATTCTACATAAAATCAGCATATTTAGTAAATCCGGAAACCACCCCTTGTAATGCCAGGTCTGACAGGTTATACTTTTTCTGATGGAAAAGGATAAAGGATATGGAAAAAAGATTCTGAAAGAGAATAAAACATATGTATGGATATATTTTACTGTAAAGAAAACAGAAAGTCAAGACTTTTGGTCATGATGTTTTTTGTAAGATAATATTATATACCCGATATACTATAAATTTCCGTTTCCCCGGCATTTTGCTTCGCAAAAAATACCTGCTTTCAGAGCCGCAAAAAACGGAAATTTAAAGTGGAACCAGTATATGCAGACATAAACTCAGACATTTCATCATCACGAAACCCAGACTGCGTGTCAGCAGCGGATTTTTGAGCTGATATGACGCGAAGATGAACTTATAACGGATTACCAGAACGATAAATTATATTTTTAAAAAATAATAGTTTTTGTGAAGACATTTCAGTAAAGACGTACTTACGGAGAAAAAAAGATGCCCCCACATTATATTTTTGAGATGCACCGAGTCGGGAAGCGTTACGGAGAGAAGCAGATTTTACAAGACATCAGTCTTTTGTTTTATTATGGCGCGAAAATAGGTATCGTCGGTGAAAATGGCGCGGGAAAATCGACTTTACTGAAAATCATGGCGGGAATCGATAAAGATTTTGATGGGGAAGTTTCTTTAGCGAAAGGTATGACGGTACGTTATGTGGCGCAGGAACCGGAACTGGATCTGGATAAAACAGTCAGGGAGAATTTAATGACGGCGGTCAGTGAAATTCATGGGAAGCTAAAACGTTTTGAAGATATTTCACTGGCCATGAGTGATCCAGAACAGGCAGAACATTTCGATAAACTGATGGAAGAAATGGGAAAACTGCAGGAGGAAATAGACGCGGTAAATGGATGGGAGCTGGATCGGACGATCGATATGGCTGCGGATGCGCTGGTGCTGCCGCCGGATGACGCACTGGTGCGAAAACTGTCCGGTGGGGAACGTCGGCGCGTGGCGTTATGTATGGCTCTGCTGGAAAAACCAGATCTTTTACTGCTGGATGAGCCGACAAATCATCTGGATGCGGAAACGATCGAGTGGCTGGAGGGGACCCTGAGAGATTACCCTGGGACCGTAATAATCGTAACACATGATCGGTATTTTTTAGATAATATTACTCGGTGGATTCTTGAATTGGAGAATACTCGCGGAATTCCTTTTGAGGGAAATTATTCATCTTGGCTGGCACAAAAAGCAGAAATTTTACGTGTAACAGAAAAAAAGGAAACCCAGAGACAAAAAGTTTTACAGCGTGAGCTGGACTGGATTCAGATGGCACATAAAGGAAGGCTTCAGAAGAATCAGGCGAGAATAAAATCGTATGAGCAGTTAGCGTCCCAGCAGAATTTTGATGATAAAAGTGATGCGATTATTCAGATCGCGCCTGGTCCACGTCTGGGGGATAAGGTGTTAATGTTCGAAAATGTCCAGAAAGGATTTCGTATTTCTGATAATCAGGTAACTCTGCTGGACGGCGTGTCTTTTAATATCCCACGTGGTGCGGTGGTGGGGGTAATTGGCCCGAACGGAACGGGGAAAACCACCATGTTTCGTATGATTACAGGTCAGGAGTCTCCTGATCAGGGAACGGTGGAACTGGGGTCTTCTGTGCAGCTGGCGTATGTGGATCAGCACAGAGATGAGCTGGATGATAGCATGACTGTTTTTGATGAAATTACTGGCGGAAAAGACGTAATCGAATTAGGGCCAGTAAAAATGAATAGTCGGGCATATGTGGCACGGTTTAATTTTCGTGGTGCACAGCAACAAAAATTAGTAGGACAGTGCTCTGGCGGAGAACGGAACCGAGTTCACCTGGCGAAACTGCTGAAACGAGGAGGAAATTTACTGCTTCTTGATGAGCCGACGAATGATCTGGATGTGAATACCATGCGGGTTCTGGAACAGGCAATTCTTGATTTTTCCGGCTGTGTGATGGTAATTAGCCATGACCGATTTTTCCTGGATCGTATCTGTACGCACATGCTGATTTTTGAAGGAAATGGAAAAATCCGCTGGTTCGAGGGAAATTTTGCTGCATATGAGGAAATGATGAAAGCACAGGATCCGACACGGTATGGAAATCGGCGCAGTAAGTATAAGAAAATTGTAGTTTAATTGAGAATGACTCAAAAAAGAAGGCACGGAACGGAAACCTCTTTTTATACCTGATTTATACCCGATACACTATAAATTTCCGCTTCACCGGCATTTAGCTTCGCTGAAAATGCCTGCTTTCAGAACCGCACAAAACGGAAATTTAAAGTGGAATCAGTATATACTGAATGATACGTGAGATTTCATTTATGACGCGAGGTAAATTTTGTGTGACATGCCAATTTTTGTAGATTTAAAAACTGGAAAACACAACATTTTACACCCGCTGCACGATAAATTTCCACTCTCACGGCTTTTTGCTTCGCTAAAAATGCCGGGGAAGCGGGATTTTATAGTGTATCGAGTATATAATATAATCGGATATAAAAAATAGATACATCAGGGTATATACTGGTTCCAATTTAAAATTTCGTTTTGTGCGGCTCTAAAAGCAGGCTTTTTCAGCGAAGCAAAAAAGCCGGGGAAGCTAAATTTTATAATGTATCGGGTATAAAATACCTAAAGAACAGGAGATTTACAGTAAATTGGGTGTAAACATAAACCGATTACTGGGAAACGGTAAATTTATGGTATTAGGAATGAAAATGCAGAAGCCAGGTACACAAGAAGAAAATACAGAGCGTCAGTCGGACGTGGAGAATCCGAGTGACGCAGTGCGTCAGCAGTTAATCGATGATTATACAGAAATCGCACGCCTGGCGGGAGCACTGGCGCATGAAATAAAAAGCCCACTTTCGACAATTCGCCTGACGATGCAGGTGATGGCGGAGGATATGCAGGAGCCAGAAACCCAGCGTGAACGGCGCGCGATGGATATGGCCCGGACGGTAATGAAACAGTGTACGCGTCTGGAGAATATTTTAAATCAGTTTTTGATGTTCGCGAAAGCTCCGTCTGTAAAACCAGTACCCTCTGATATGAATACGGAAGTAAAAAGTGTACTGGATTTTTATCGAGAACGCGCTAAAAGAGCGAATATCATGGTTCATGAATATCTGGATCCGAATTTACCGTCTGTGATGCTGGATCGGGATGCTTTCGGATGTATTTTATGGAATCTGATTAATAATGCGGAGGCCGCGATGATTTCTGATGGTGGAGGTGAACTGATCGTCAGGACGTATGCCTGTCCCGAAAAAGTTGCGCTGGAGCTGATCGATAATGGATGCGGAATGGACGCGAATACCATGGCGCGTATTTTTGATGCATTTTATACCACAAAAAGAGAAGGTTTTGGACTGGGTCTGCCCACGGTGAAAAAAATCGTAGAGGCACATCATGGCCTGATGGATATTCAGAGTGAACTGAGAAGAGGAACGAAATTTACACTTCTGTTTCCTGTCCCACCACTTTTGCCGGCAGATCAGGGATAAATGATGCCTGATGCGTTATATACCCGATACACTATAAAATTCCGCTTTCCCTGCATTCTGCTTCGCTAAAAATGCCGGCCTTCAGAGCCGCAAAAAACTGAAATTTAAAGTGGAACCAGTATAAATTTTCCTCTTTCTGATATTTTACACCTGATGCACTATAAATTTCTGTTTCCCCTGTCTGCAGGCGGGCCGGCCAGTATTTTGCTTCGCCGAAAAAAACTGCATTCAGAGCCGCGCAAAACAAAAATCTGAAGGAAAGTCGGAGATAAAATGGTGCGCATGACAAAAAATATAACGCGCATCACAAAAAATATGGGAAATCAGTAAAATAGAGGCACAGGTAACAAGAGAAAACGTGCTGGATTAAAGTGGCGGGAAACTGAAAATAAACAGCCAAAACTTTATTTTTTTATTCGATTATTATATTTTCCCAGCATGGGCTTCAGCTCTTCCACAAAATCTTTTACATCTTGAAACTGCCGATAAACACTGGCGAAACGGACGAAAGCGACTTGGTCCAGGTCACGCAGACGTGCCATGAGCATTTCGCCCAAGTGCTGACTTTCCACTTCATTATCCATATTTTCGATTTCATTTTCGACTTCTATTATTATTTCCTCTAATTGGGCATCACTAATAGGGCGCTTCCAGCACGCACGTTCCAGACCTTTTTTCAGTTTCATGCGGTCAAAAGGTTCCCGTAAACCATCCCTCTTAATGACTTTCTGAGCCGTGCGCTCAATTCTTTCGTAGGTGGTAAATCTTTTACCACAAAACTGGCATTCACGCCGACGCCGGATGCCTGCACCATCATCACACGAACGGGAATCTATTACACGATCATTATCTTGGTGACATGATGGACATCTCATAATTTTTTACCTTTTGGAACCCGGAATTTTAACTAAAGTTACTTTTTATACCCGATACACTATAATTTTCCGCTTTTCATGTCCACCGCCACTTCCACCGACTGGCGGACATATTTTGTCGCTGAAAATGCCTGCATTCAGAGCCACACGAAACGGAAATTTAAATGTGGAACCAGTATATCGTCAAAAATGGATATGAAAGTTAAACTAAATAATTAATGATTCTAACTAATTTTACAGGAAAATAAAAGAGTGTTTTAAGAAAAGTTTATATATTTTACCAAAATTTTCTAAAGAAAATGGCAGTTTTTTTAAAATCTCCGCGTTCGGGCGATACTTTAAGTATTTAAATCCGGTGTTATAATATGGTCATGGTAATGAAATCTCATGAAATTTTATTTTTGTGCGGATATGTAAGGTATTTCGAGGATATATATGAAAATATTTCCGGAAATAATCCAGAGAATATTTTGCGTGACCACGAACACAGGAATTTTGTAGCATAAAAATCTTTATACTGGTTCCACATTAAATTTCCGTTTTGTGCGCCTCTGAAAGCAGTTTTTTTTCAGTAAAGCAAAAATGCTGGAGAAGCGGAAATTTATAGTGTATCGGGTATAAAATATGGTGTTTTGTGGACCGAGTGTGAAAATTTTATCTGCGGTATATGAAAATAAATGATATTTATAAAATACAAAAATCAGGAGTAAATTATGCTGAATCGTTTTGTGCCGATTTCCAATTTTTTATGTGGGAAAGGTCAGGATTTAACTGTTTTCGCGGGGCCATGCGTAATTGAGTCGCAAGACCAGGTAATGCGAATCGCGGAGCAATTAAAGAATCAGGTGAATGGAATTTCGGTTAATCTGGTGTTTAAGGCGTCTTACGATAAAGCGAATCGTACCAGCGGTGGGGCATATCGTGGACCTGGGAAAAGTACGCAGGAAAGACTGGAGAATGGCATAAGAATTCTCGCGGAGGTTAAGAAAACATTCGGTTTACCCATCATGACAGATGTTCATGAACCGTGGCAGGCGGCACCGGTGGCGGAAATATGTGATGTTCTGCAGATTCCCGCATTTTTGGCAAGACAGACGGATCTTTTGGAGGCGGTGGCTCTGGCGGCAAAAAATTATAGTGGGCGGCAGGAAAAAAGCCGGGCGATTCATGTGAAAAAAGGACAGTTTATGGCACCAGAAGATATGCGCCATGTTTTACAAAAGTTAGACGATTTTGGTGCCGAGAACGTATTATTGGCAGAGCGGGGAACTTTTTTTGGATATGGTCAGCTGGTGAATGATATGTGTGCCCTGGTAACCATGCGGGAAATGGGAGTACCGGTGGTTTTTGATGCCACACACAGTGCACAAAAACCTGGAGGACAGGGAAATGCCTCTGGAGGAAGTCGCTGGAAAGTACCTTTTTTAGCTCGTGCAGCGGTGGCGGTGGGAGTGGATGCTCTCTTTTTTGAGACTCATGAGGATCCTCAGCACGCGCTGAGTGATGGGCCAAACATGATTCCAGTCACAGAAATGGGTGATCTGCTTCGTCGTTTAGTCGTGATTCATCAGGCAGAATAAATTTTGTTAAATTTATGATTATTTGGCAGCTTAAAATATTTATCGGTTTCACTTTTAAAATTTTGTTTTGTATGGTTCAAAACACAGGCATTTTCAGCGAAAAAATGTTGGCCTGCCTGCCGGCGGACAGGGGAAATGAAAATTTATAGTACATCCGGTATAAAACAGACACTTTTCGCGAAACAAAAATGCTGATGAACTAAATTTTTGATGAACTAAATTTTCAGTGTATCAGGTATAAAAATTACTTTTTTATAAAAGAGATAAACAGATGAAACGTGGAATGATTATATGCGGATGTTTTTTGATATTACTATTCATGTCGGGGTGCTTACAGAAATCGGAAAAGGGAGGGATGAACGAAAATGGAGATTCTGCGAAAACTGAAAATGAAATGATGGATCCGCGTTATCGTCAGCGTATTTTAATGAATACACTGGATGTGATGCAAAAACTGGCGGATACACCCAGTCCGTGGGAGTGTAGGCAGACATTAATTTTATCAGTAGATCAGCTAAATTCCTGGTTACAGGCAGAGGCAGTTCCTGCTGGCTGGACGGTAGACACGGCTGTGGAAAAATGGGCAAACATTTTTGATCTTTTTGACGCCGTACGTGTTCCACAAGAAAAGGTGATTCAGTCACTAAAGTATCCGGTGGAGTATCCTTTAAAAGTGGAAAATTTAGTAATCATCTGCAGAAAATATAATGAGATTTCACAAAAAATAACACCGGATTTTCCTCCTGTGATGCAGGCGTTAAAGGGATATTTGGAGGCTCATTCCAGGCAGTTACTCGTATTTTTGCAGAAAAAAATGCAGTTAAGTTCTGAGGAGAGTGCTCAGCTTTTAAAAATGCTGGAAGATTCCGATTTAATCACGAAACGTTTAGGCGTACTGTACGGAACAGGAAGACACGAGTTTCTGTCAGGAGCTTTACTGGTGCCTGATGATGATTCTCATCCGCTGGCGAAAACGTTTCTGATGGATAGTGGAATACTTTTTGAGAATTTTTTGTTTCGTGATGTTTCACGCTGGGCACAGGGTACGGCCACGAATGCTGTGCGTAATAAAAATGTGGAAATGTCTGGAATTTCAGATGTTTCAGGAGATGGAAATGAAATTATTATTTCGGCATATGATTTAGATCGTGTGGCAGCAATTTTTGATTGGGTGACGATAAATATCGCATTACTTCCAGATGATGTTATGCCTGCTCTGCAGGATCTGGCAGGAGCTGTCCCCACTCGTCTTCCGGTGGAAGTGCTGCTTACAGGACGCGGTACAGCGGTGGAGCGTGCCTGGGTGTTTATGTTACTGGCACGGCAGCAGGGATTAAATGTGATTTTGATCCGATTTCCCGCTTTACTGGAAGGGGAAAACGCTCAGAATAACTCGGAGAAGGCGCGACAGACAGTATATCGGTATCTGGTGGGATATGCAGCGCCCGATGCAGTATATCTTTTTGATCCTGAATTGGGAATTCCGGTTCCGGCAGAAGGTATAAAGGGACTAAAAAATAAAGATCATGCAAAAAAAACGCAGACTGAAACGGCTTTTCCGGCATCTTCACGGGAAATAGAAAATGGAATGTTAAAAATGCGTCCAGCGACCTGGCGTCAGTTGTGTGAAAATCCGGAGATTTTAGAGGAAATAATGCAAGAACTGGGCTTACCTCTGAAATTAACGCCGGAAATGATGAGGGAATCCGTGGCTTTTGTAGAGGTAATGCCTGCACAAGTTTCTTTACGGATGAGAATTTTACAGACCCAATTAACGGGGAAAGATCGTGTCGTTTTGGTGTGGGAGCCGACTGTTTTAATGGAAGATTTACGAAAACGCAGTATATTTGCCGCTGTGGAAACGTGGACATATCCTTATGAGGTGCTGGTGTACCGTGCAATGAATCTTTCCCAAGCAAAAATAGATGAATTACGCTGTATGTTACCTCTGGAACAAAATGTCATGGGCTCTCTTCCTTTATGGCGCGGAAGAATGTTACATTTAAAGGGAATTTTAACCGGCCCTTTAAGTGCGACTTATTATTATCAAAAATCACGGCTTTCTGATCAGGATATTCAGCGAATTACACGCAGTACAGAACTTCCGTCAGAGGAAGCGAAAGAATATTTTGACCGTTTTTTAGAAAATCTGCGTTATGTCCGTTTAACGGCCAGTTATTACATGGCCACGATTTTACAGTCGGTGAAAAATGCCGCTGCGGCCGAAGAATATTATCAGGCACATGTACTGACTGTATCTCCTGAGATAAACCCCTGGGCTTCCGGGGCTTATTATGGTATGGGCCGTCTGAAAGAGCTTCAGGGGAATGCAGCAGAAGCGATAAAGATATATGAGAAGAAGCCGGAATATCTGGGATGTAAAGCCAGAATTATTTTATTAAAACAGCTGCTGGAGGAAAGTGGTTCGGGCACGGAAAGAGTGGATTCAGAATCCATGCGGGAATCTGTTTCTGGAGAGAAAACAGAAAGCTGAAATTTAACTAAAACCAGGAATATATTTTTCGGAAAAGAAAAAGGAGTGGGAAATGCATAATTTTAAGACGCCTGAAAGTGACCCGAATATTTTATCGGCGAGTCTTAAGTGGAAAGACCGAGCATCGCGTGTGGCGGCAGGAATCCGGCTGCGAGTTTTGGAACATACGGTAAAACAGAATGGTGGATATTTAAGTCAGGCATGTTCTTCTGCTGAAATTTTTGCTGCGATTTACTGTAAAATTATGAGAACATCAGAAATCTTGTCCCCGATAATGCCAGGGAAATTTCCGGGGGTACCTTCTCCAGGAAAGAAACTGTTAACGGGTGCATGTTATAATGGCGAAGCGGGACCGGAATATGACCGGTTTATTCTTTCGCCGGCACAGTATGCGCTGGTACTTTATGCCACGCTGATCGAAACAGGGCGCATGGATCCTCGTGGAATGGCGGAGTATAATCGGGATGGCGGAATCGTGGAGATGATCGGGGCGGAGCATTCTCCTGGAATGGAAGTGACCACAGGTTCTTTGGGGCAGGGAATTTCTCAGGCGGCGGGAATCGCTCTGGCACGAAAGTTACGTGGTGATACCGGGCGAATGATCCTTTTAATGTCGGACGGGGAGTGTCAGTCAGGGCAGTTTTGGGAAGCCGTTCAGGCGATTTCTTTTCATCATCTGGAGAACATGCTCTGTTTTGTGGATATGAACGCATGCCAGTGTGACGGTCAGATGAAAACGGTAATGGAGATGGAGCCGTTTCATGAGCGTTTACAGGCTTTTGGTGTTACCGTGCATCGTGTATGTGGGCATGACTTGGATGCGCTGGTACAGGCTGCGGAAAAAACGGTACCAGGAAAAGCGACTTTTGTTCTGTGTGATACGGATACCTGCCGAGGACTGGATATTTTAAAAAGCCGTTATCCTAAATTTCATTATGTTCGTTTTAAAAATGAGACAGAACGTGCCGCATATGAACAGGTTTATAAACAGATGAAAGAAAACATGGAATGTTAATTCCTGAGTTATATGGTTTTTGATTTTTGAGTACGTGTTTACATCTGAAATAAAAAAAACTCGAAAATAGTGAGATGCTGGATACTTTCGAGTTACTTTTATACCCGATTTCCGCTTTCACGGCATTTTGTTTCGCTGAAAATACCTGTTTTAGGGCCGCACAAAATGGAAATTTAAAGTGGAATCAGTACGTAATGCGAAATGACGATTTAAGGCAAAATTCATATATAACTAGAATCCATATTCCTTTCCTGGTATAAAGCAGTGAAAATATCTTTTTTCAGTGAATCTTATATATGAATGAAAGTTTATGGGAAGGACCGAGATATAAAAAAAGAAGGAAAAGAGGGTATATGGAAATTCATTCAAAAGTTCATTATAAAAATCTTATTCGCTGGTCGGAAGATAAACCGCGTGTGGTGGTTTTATCTGCGGATCTGACCAGTTCTTGTGAAGCAGATGGTTTCCGTGATACGTATCCAGAGCGTTTTTTCAGCATGGGAATCGCAGAGCAAAACATGCTTAGTTTTGCAGGAGGGCTGGCGCGAGAAGGGTATATTCCGCTGGTGCATACTTTCGCTGTTTTTATTTACCGCAGAGCGTATGACCAGATCGCCATGTCCGTGGCGTATTCCAATTTACCAGTAAAAATGTTCGGTTTTTTGCCCGGCGTAACGACTCCCGGCGGTGCGACTCACCAGGCGATCGAGGATCTTTCTGTCATGCGGAGCCTGCCGAATATGACGGTGCTGGAGTGTGGGGATGTGACGGATGTAGAGTCCGTGCTGGATGTCATGGCCACGGTGGAGGGGCCAGTTTATATTCGCATGCTGCGGGGTGAAATACCGCGCCTTTTTGCGAAGAATGAGCCGATGAAGCTGAAAACTCCACGACTTTTGAGCCGTGGGACGGATTTTGTTTTACTGTCCTCAGGCTTATGTACTGAAGAGGCCATTCGCGCGGGAAAAGCTCTGGAAAAACAGGGTGTTCGCATACAGCATTATCATATTTCCACACTAAAACCGTTTCATCATCCAGAAATTCTTGAGGCGATTTCCGCATCTAAATACGGTGCGATCACTCTGGAAAATCATTCGGTTATCGGAGGGCTGGGTTCCATTCTTGCAGAACAGATGGCGGAAGCTGGTCTGGGAAAACCTCTGAAACGTCTTGGCCTGCAAGATACGTTTTTGCATGGTGCCAGCCGAACTTATCTGATGAAAGAATACCACATTACAGCCATGGATTTAGTGCGAACGGTGGAAATCATGGCCCACGAAAATTTTAATATTCAGGAAGCGGATTTACGCGAAATTTTTATTCCTGCCATGCACAGCAGCGCGAAAGCTGATGCACTATAATATAATATTCGGTGTTCTGGCCATTATAGACTGGTTCCACTTTAAATTTCCGTTTTTTGTGGCTCAGAAAGCCTGGCATTTTCAGCGAAGCAGAATTTTATAGTGTATCGGAAATAGACCGTTCCAGATTACTAATTTTTATCAGTGAAAAGTGTGTGCTGCCGAAAATTTTCATGCAGAATACACTATAAAATTTAACTTTTTCTGCATCATTTTTGTGTTTCGATGAAAATCTCTGCTTCCATGACTGCACAAAACTAAAATTCTAAAGCATTTTTTGTAATTTTACAGTCAGAAATTCAGAAGGTTTTAGAGAGGAGGACGGACGGAAAATCCCCGGCGGACAGAGCATGGTGAACAGACACGGATCCGGACGGACCCCGAAAACGGGTGAATATGTGAGAGATGAGCATGAATGGGCAGAAGACGGACACGCGGGTGATGGACGGACGGAAAATCCCCGGCGGACAGAGCGTGGTGAACAGACACGGATCCGGACGGACCCCGAAAACAGGTGAATCTGTGAGAGATGAGCATGCATGGGCAGAAGACGGACACGCGGGGGATGGACGGACGGAAAATTCCCGGCGGACAGAGCGTGGTGAACAGACACGGATCCGGACGGACCCCGAAAACAGGTGAATCTGTGAGAGATGAGCATGAATGGGCAGAAGACGGACACGCGGATGATGGACGGACGGAAAATCCCCGGGGACAGAGCATGGTGAACAGACACGGATCCGGACGGATACCGAAAACGGGTGAATATGTGAGAGATGAGCATGAATGGGCAGAAGACGGACATGCGGGTGATGGACGGACGGAAAATCCCCGGCGGACATGTGAGTGGTGAACAGACACGGATCCGGACGGACACCGAAAACGGGTGAATATGTGAGAGATGAGCATGCATGGGCAGAAGACGGACACGCGGGTGAGGACGGACGAAAATCCCTGGCGGACATGTGAGCGGTGAACAGACACGGATCCGGACGGATACCGAAAACGGGTGAATATGTAAGAGATGAGCATGCATGGGCAGAAGACGGACACGCGGGTGAGGACGGACGAAAATCCCTGGCGGACATGTGAGCGGTGAACAGACACGGATCCGGACGGACACCGAAAACGGGCAGATACAGAGATGCAGACGGACACGGACAGACAGAAATCAAAATTCAAAATGTGACGGAAACAGAATATCCCCACTTTATGCCCGGTCAAAAGGAAATGCGATTACTTCCTGTAAAGTTTTCGCACCTTCTGTTACCATAAACAGACGGTCAAAACCGATCGCGGTTCCTGCGCATGGAGGAAGCCCGTGGTCCATGGCCTGTAAAAGCCGACTTTTTTCAGGTAAAATTTCTTTTCCGTCCAGGCGGCGGAGTGCGTTTACAATTTTATTTCGCTGCCGTAACACATGGGCATTACATAATTCATGGTATCCATTTCCGATTTCCAGTCCATTTACATAAAGCTCAAAACGTTCGGCCACTTCACCCACCGTCTGCGCCAGTGCTGCCTGACTGGCCGGATAATGATAAAGAATGAGTGGCGCATGAATTCCTAGTTTCGGCTGTATTCTCTCTGTGAGGATCAGGTCCAGCCAGTCATCTTTTGTCACATTCACAGAAAAATTTGACGTAAAATAATATTCAGGAGCGGAAATGCCTTCTTTTTTAACGTATTCAGCCAGCGAATTTTCCGTTTCCTGAAATGGATCCAGTCCGAGGATTTCAAGAAAAACTTCCCGATATGTTTTACGCTCCGCCGCACCGCGGTGTAAAATAAAATCCTGAAATTCATCCAAAAAATTCATGCCAGTAATTAAATCATCACCAGGCCGATAATACTCGAGCATCGTAAATTCAGGATTATGTAATTCTCCATATTCGTCATGCCGAAAAACTTTTCCCACCTGAAAAATAGGCCCAGAACCTGCAGCTAAAAGCCGTTTCATGGCGAATTCTGGTGAGGTCTGTAAAAAAAAACGTTTTCCATTTAGAGTCAAAAACATGGGATCTAAATGACGATCCACGACTGTATCCACAGATAAAATCGGTGTTTCCACTTCCAGAAATCCACGACTTTCAAAAAAATGCCGCACACGGTGCAAAAGTTTTGCACGTTTATGAAGCATTTCAAAAGTAGCTGTGGGACGAAATGTGTCCATATTCAGAATTTAAACTTTCTTTTATGCGCAGGAAAAAACAGACAGAATTTATACTGGTTCCATTTTAAATTTCCATTTTGTGCAGCTCTGAACGCAGACATTTATAGCGAAGAAAGAAATGCCGGTGAAACGAAATTTTATCGTGCATCGGGTATAAAAATTTACTGTCTACCATCCACAATTATTTTCTGTCCGCTGGTAAAGCTAAAGCGTCTTGTGGTTTTTCCACTTCACTGACATCTGGCCGATCAATTAAAAAACCACCGGCCATTCCTCGCTGCATATAAACATTATTTTGCGCCCGGGAACCATAAGCATCCGTTCCGCCGTAATCGATCAAAAAGCTAAAATTACCGCCACAGCCTGGAAGCTGGTGATACGTAATGTTTCCGGAAGCATATCCCTGGCCAGATCCCTGATATTTATCGTCACCTTTAAAGTCGAATAAAACACCCAGGCCAGCTTGTGCACCCTGTCCCTGATTTCCCGCACCAGCACCTGTCCAGACGTCATTTCCGCCGAAATCAAAAGAAAAGGCCACTCCACAGTCCCAGGCAAAACCCTGTGACATAATGGATGCCCAGTATGTATCATCTCCACCGTCTTCAAAAAAGAATCCTGCCGCATAATGACAGCCAAAACCTGAGCTAAAACGCTGGAATTTTGACTCTCTTCGGCGCGAACCATCCCACATGGTGGAGGTGCTTCCTAAATGTTTATCATTACCAGAAAAGTCACGAAAAAATCCTAAACCCATCCAGTAACCACCGCCATGCGCGATATAATCGAATTCATAAGTATCGTCACCGGATCCTTCCAGAAAAATCCCCAGACCTCCGGCCGCGACTCCCCGAATCCCTGTTCCGATACCCTGTCCCCAGCCTTCATAACCAGGTGTTTCCGGATAAGAATCATAATACATGCCACCGACGTAATAATGATCGTCACCCGTGCAGTCTTCCAAAATCCCTGCACCTAAACTCTGTCCCACGCCCTGTGCCCAAAGCGCGCCACGATATTTATCGTTTCCTCGACGATTTACCAAAACGCCGATTCCGCCAAGACCGGTTCCCTGAACACGACGTACGCCAGTAAAGGAGTCCTCCCCATTAAAATCAAAAAGTGCTGCTGCACCGGCGATCGTCGATCCCTGTGCAAAATGTAAGGCTTTATACGTATCATTTCCTCGACAGTCCACAAGAATAGAAATTCCTAATAAAGAACTTCCCTGAATTCCAGGAAGATTTCCTGTATACGTGTCATTCCCAGAAATGTCAAGAATCGCCAGAATAGGACGCTGCAGGTTTACCGCACCGTCTATATATGTGTCATCACCGCCTAAATCGATAATAGCACAGACGTTTTTCATCTTCTCCAGTTCATAAATATTATTTCCTGTACCTCCCACGAGAATGGTACCCGCGGCACATTCCAGTTTCGCCGCGACAGTCCCCTGAACACCAGGCACCTCTTCATTCAAAACCTGATTACCTTCAGCCATTTCAAGAAAGGAAAGAATAAAGTGTGGTTCAATTAAAACTGCCAGCTCCATCAGCCCTTCAATCATCGCCGCGCGATCCATTTTTTGCATATTTAATACCATCTGCTTTCCACTGGCACGCTGTGTGACGGTGTGCCCGACAGAAGTGTTTACCGTTAAAACGGAATGAGCATATTTTGAAATATACTCCAGTTCTGCCTGTGAAAGAGGAGAAATCGCCCTGCCCTGTGCGAGTTTCGCGTTTTCCAGTTTTTCAGAAAAGATTTTCAGTGCTTCCTGTGCTGTGATCTGTTCAGGAAGAGGTTTATTTTGGGGCGGAGTAACAGACAGATCCAGACGCTGTGACACCAGCAGTAATGCATCACAAAATTCTTTACGCCCGGCACATAAATTTCGATGAACCTCATATGTAAACTGTTCCACTTCTGCAGGTCCTGCCAGAGGATCCGCCATTAACTTTTTGTACCAAGATAATCTTCCCACGCCATTTATTTCAGAGCCTGTTCGTGTACCGTCTGTATTTTTTAGCTGACGTAAAGTGTAATTTCGCCAGGTATTATACGGTGAAGAGATCTTTCTTTGATGTATGCCATCCACGATTTCTTTCATGGACATACTTATAATCTCAGGCGCGTAAGGATGCCCAAGTATAAACGGAGGAATTTCCGTCGGATATTCTTGTAAACTTTTTTCTTGAAAAAAATCAAGTGAATTTAATGAAGAAAAACGCACAGATTTATCTTGAGGAGGTAATTCTGGAGCAGGTGTTATTTTAGATACTGAAGCGGAAGCACGTACCATGGTGTTTTCCGGAGGAAGAATACGCTCACTCTGCCTCGAATTATTCCTCCAGCGCTGAGCATACGTAAATTGAGGAAAATTGAGGAAGATTCCACTCAAAAAAATTAGAAAAAAAATGGAAAAGATTCTTTGCTGGCAGTAAAATGGTCTTGAAATCACTACGAACCCCGTGTATATATAAAGAAAATGTATTTACGTCAGATACACTACAATTTTTTTGCTTTTTTAGCATTTTATACCCGATACACGATAAATTTCCGCTTCCCGGCTTTTTTGCTCCGCTGAAAACGCCAGCATTAAAAGCCACACAAAACAGAATTTAAAGTGAAACCAGTATATATGTTAAAAATACAGCTTTTGTAACCACATAAAGCTATAAATTAATATAATTTCATTTAAAAATGTTCATATTAAATAAATTAAGCAGACTTCGAATGTATCTTTCTGATTATGATAATTTTTATTACTTACTTTAATCGGATATTTTTGTGGTTTCAAGTAGAGAATATGGGAATCCGAATGGATATTTCCTTACACTGACCTGACAGGAAAAAAGGTTATAAGAGTTAAGTACTTCAGGGGAAATAAGCGTCTTTGTTTAAGTAGGATAAATAGTTCATATAGAGAATATTTTGGATACATCATAAAAAAATATTCTTTTGCGAAAAATAACGAATTATTCCTCTTGAATAAGCCAAGTAAAGCAGTATAATAATTCTGAATTTTGGGAAAGTAATGAGTTTTGTTTGGATGAAACGGAAAAATTTTATAAGAAATCATTATCCTCGTCTTTTTATAAAAAAATGTACATACCATTCCATTATGTGGGAAAGGTGTGTTTTAATTAATGGAAAATCGTTCAAAAGTAAAACTTCATCGGTTCATAATGTTTTTACGAGAATTCGGAGTGTAAACGCTCGTACGCTGGAAAAACTTAACGGAAAAAATAATACATCACTTCACATTCCCGTACAATTTAAAGATACGAATGAGCAGAATAGTGATAAAACAGGTAATTCTGAAAAAGAACAGGGATTACATATAAATGTTTTGCGCACACCTGAGATGTTACGTTTAGAAACGCTTCTGTTTTTATCCAGAGAACCATTAGGCGCGAAACGATTATCGCAATTTTTGGGATGTAAAGACGTAAAAACAGTAATCGAATTAGTGGGACAATTAAATCAGTTTTATGATAAAAATAGATATGCTTTTAGAATATTAGATTTTGCAGGCGGATTTCAGATCCGTATTCGTCCTCAGTTTACTCCATGGTTACGACGATTATGTCATCAAGAAATGGAGGATAGAACAGCTGAAACACCAGAAATTCGCTTATCTCCGCCCGCCATGGAGACGCTGGCGATTATTGCGTATCGTCAGCCAGTCGTGCGCGCGGAAATAGAATCCATTCGTGGAGTCCAGTGTGGTGAAATTATCCGTTTACTGCTTGGGCGTGACCTCATTCGTATCGCAGGACGGAGCGACGAACTGGGAAGACCATTTTTGTACGAAACAACTCGTAAATTTTTAGAAATTTTTGGTTTAAAATCTCTTGCGCAACTTCCGCAAATTGTGCATTCCGAATCAGAAAAATAAAATAAACATTTTGCAACAAAAACTTTTATACCCGATACACGATAAATTTCCGCTTCCTCAGCATTTTTGCTTCGCTGAAAATGCCTGCATCCAGAACCGCAAAAAACGGAAATTTAAAATGGAACCAGTATATACCCGATACACGATAAATTTTCGCTTCCCCGGCATTTTTGCTTCGCTGAAAATGCCTGCACCCAGAACCGCACAAAACGAAAATTTAAAATGGAACCACTATATACCCGATACACGATAAATTTCCGCTTCCTCAGCATTTTTGCTCCGCTGAAAATGCCTGCATCCAGAACCGCAAAAAACGGAAATTTAAAATGGAACCAGTATAAAAGCCGGATGGACGGTGAGTTTTTATCCCATATTTAATTATAATAGTATATAATATAATGTACATGAAATACATGCTTTTATAGTTAGCCGAATACCGATTTTCTTTTCACGGTATAACACGTTTTGCAAAAGTTTAGAACCTCATACATTTATTCATCCATTCATCGTGAAAGTAAAATATGAAATTTTGTTGTAAAACACGAAGAGTTTTAGAAGATAAAATATAAATGAGCAAAAAATATGGATATTTTTAAGAAAATCTCATTCTTTCCCCGGCTTTATCGAAGAATCAGTGAAGTTCTGCCGAAATATCCGTTAATTAAGTGAAGATTATTAATTTTTACCGAGTGGTTTAATTTTCAGGATAATTTTATAGTACGGTTTTTATAACACATACGATTTCACCACAAATGATTTTTGTCTTTTTATAAAAATAGTTTTTATTGCGAAATATTTTTTGGACGTCACTAAACCGCATGTACAAATATTAATAAATTTTCTTCATTTTTATATTAAAGGTAAATTGAAGTTCGTAATACCGGTTTTATTTTAATTTTCTATTCTTTGTGGCTCTGAAATCAGGCATTTTCAGCGAGTAAAAATCCTGGAAAATGGAAATTTATAGTGCCACGGATGTAAAATTGTCGGAAAAGTGAAAATTTATATATAAACAGATATAAATTATTATAACAAAATTTTAGAAAAGTTTTTATTGTTGTTTCGGTGTTTACCGACGAAAGAAATTAAACTTTAAATTAAATATTACACAGGAGACCATGATGCGTAAGTTTTTTGTACAAGACAGTATAGGAATGGATCATAAAGCGGTTTTTTTTGAAAATTATTCAGAAGATGAGCCTCTGACCATTAAGAATTTCGCCAGTTTTGAGGATGATGACGAAGATTCGGAAGATCCGGACGATGACTGGGACGATGGTCAAGAAGAATGGGATGATGAAGAGGATGGTGAGGAATACAGTGATGATGATTGGGATGATGAAGAAGATGAGTGGGATGACGAGGAGGATGAGGATGAGGAAGAAGATGAGTGGGACGACGATTATGATGAGGAATAAAATATAATTCTTCGGAAAGTAAATCGAGGATTTCAGAATTTAAATGACAGTTTCACTGTCTGCTGGTACGATGAATCTTTTTTTTATTTTATATCCATAAAGATGTCTCGCTTTTTCGGTAGCGTGAAACTGGCTTTTAATACAGAAAAACGGATGACGGTATTTTGCCTCATCTCTCGTTAAATATTCAGTCTCCAGTTCACATATATTTTTTAGCGAAATATACTGGTTCTCATTTAAAATTCCGTTTTATGCGGCTCAAAAAGCAGGCATTTTTCTTCCGCTAAAAATACCTGCTTCAGAACGTACAAAACGAAAATTTAAATGAGAGCCAGGTATATATTTAGTCATATTAAATTTCATGAAAATTCATTTAAATCTTATTCCTTTTAATTTTTAGTTTTGAGGACTTCAGAAAGAGAATTTCCTCCACCAAAATGTCTGGGAGCTATTTTTTATAGTGCCGCATACTTAAAATTTAATTTTCTGATGCTTAATGCCCGATGCACTGTAAATTTCCTCTTCCCAGGCATTTTTCTTTCGCTGAAAATACCTGTTCAGAACCATACAAAACGGAAATTTAAATGAGAATCAGTTTTCTGGAATCGGATGATGTAAACAGAATCTTTAGAACCCCTGAAATAAAACATCAGAAGGATCATTTTAGAGTGAATTTATGTTATTTTTCAAGAAAAGGTTCCTTCCTGCCATACGTACAGGAGAGAAAATACAGACGCTGAGAAAGAAAAATGTGTACCGTGCCGGCCAAAGAAGTTATATTCCGGGGGCGGGCTACATAAAAATTGATTCCGTAATGAAGATTACACTTCATGAATTATCAGAAGAGGATGCGAAAGCGGACGGTTTTACAGATTTAGAATCCTTGCGTTCCGAATTACATGTCATATATGGAGACGATTTACCACCATATTTTTATCGGATACGTTTTCATCTTTTACCGGAAGAAGAACAAAAGGCGATAAAACAAAAAAAATTGCGTCATCCTCTGCATGAACATGATACATCTGCGGACAATTTACCTTCTGAAAAAACGAAAAGAGCAAAAAAGATTACGAAAGAAGAGTTTCCTGAAAGTGAAAGTACGCAGAAAGTTTCTTCATCACAAAAACCTTTACGGTGCCTGAAGCTGCATCCGTTTACGAAGGTACAGGATACGAATCTTATGCCTGGGGAAACGGATGTCCCGAAGAAGAAAAAAACGAGTTTTACAGAGGAATCAGATAAAATGACTCCATTTTTAACAGAACACCAGACGGCCGAAGCACTTCTGAATCGGTGCAGGGTTCATCGAAACGTGTGTGACTGGACGCATGAACCCACGAAATCGCAGGATTTTTTTGCAATTTTTTTGAAATCCCCGCGTACACCTCAAGGAATTCCCAAAATGGATGGTTATGCCTTACTGGCACAGATACGTGCTTTGGTTTCAGAGGAGGAGTGGGAGGAAGACCGATGGATCATCACGGATGTGTGCCAGCGGTGGACGGAATGGCAGTATGCAGTCGAACGGTTTTCCATGGAGAAATCGTAAAACAATTTGGTTTTCTCCCCGATACATTATATTCCCGGGCACGATGAATTTTCATTTCCCCCGACGTTTTATTTCGCTGAAAATACCCGTTTCCTGAGCCGCACAAAACGAAAATTTTAAGTAAAACCAGCATAAAATTTAAATGAAAACCAGGCACCATCCTCGGATCCAGTGCGCATTCCTAACAAGTCACGCGAGAAAGACGTGATTCCAGAAATTTTGTTCCGGCGATCTGAGAAAAACTGACGAGGAGAAAAAGATGTTTCGATTATTTTTAATTATCCTGATGTTATTTTCCGTATCCGCACACGCCGATGTACGAGTCTTCGACGATCCAGAATGCAAAATTTACGCGATCCAAGATGCGCCGACACGTCCGAAAGCATCACTGTTTACCAGTGTAAATCCACAAGAACATTTTGTTCCCTCCGCGAAGGATTATGCTGGATCGGTTAACGTTTTCATCATCGAGTTTAAGTCCACGGGTAAACGCGTTATGATTGACACCGGATTCGGCTCACCGAAAGGTAAATTAATCGCCGAGCTAAAAAAAGCCAAAATCGCTCCCGAAAGCATCTCCGATATTCTTATTACTCATATTCACCCCGATCACGTCGGTGGCTTACCAGAATTTCCGGCCGCGAAAATTTATATCGCGAAGACCGAATATGAAACGTGGCAAAAAGACGATTCCCGGCGGTACCTCGAAAAATACATACCAAAAGAAGAAAATTTAATTTTATTCGCGTACGCAGCAGACGTGGTTCCCGGCATTCAGGCGATAAAATGTGCTGGACACACGCCGGGGCACACGGTTTTCCGAATGGGGAAACGGTACTTTGTTGGCGATATTCTACATGCTGTCGATCTGCAATTAACGCATCCATCTTTTTGTGCCAGTTACGACATGAATCCGCAAGAGGCGGCCGCCAGCCGAAATAACGCAATCAAAAACTTTCATGGTGAATGGTTCGGTGCTCACATTCCTTTTCCTGGTAATTTAAAAATGGAAAAAACGGGGGAAAACGGCAGATGACCCCAAAGAAACTCCCGCCTTTTTCGTCCGTCGAGTCTTCCTCCACTTCCAGAAAACACGGGAAATCACCCCCTAAAATACACTTTCAGCGAAGCGTGGGAAGAAAGTGAAGAAAAGACCAGCTCTTTCCGAAAATTTATCTGAAGAATAAAATCCTCCGGGTAACGAAACGCTGGCTTTTCAGGAACGTTTTCGGACGCGTTTTTCAGATGACGAAAAAAGCCGTGAGGTGTAATATACTCGATATACTATAAATTTCCGCTTCCGCCGGTCCACCGACAGACCGACATTTTATTTCACTGAAAATCTCGTTCCATGAACCGCATGAAACGGAAATTTAATGAAAACCAGGAAGTCATGGATGTTTATCCGAAGCGTCATTCTCTGATGACGAGAAGGCCGTGAGAAATGCTTCTTCCGGATCCGCTCCCGAAGATGTGGATTCAGTTTCAGGTCCGGAATTATCTTCTGGCTTTCCCCATTCAAAAGTTTCAGGCAGTGGAGATTCATGAAAATCACGATTCTCTGGCGTAATCATCTGGTGAATCACGATAATCGTTCCCGCTATTAAAACGGCAAAAAGCAGCACGAGCCAAAAAGACGGTAAGGAATTTTGCGTGCCGGCAGCACCCTCTGATGTTTTCTGTTTCCAGACGACGGATTTTGCCATCAAAATCGGCGCCAGCGCCAAGCCATCCTCCGTCGCGAATGGCACACGTTTATAGAAGAGACCTGAAAAAGAAATCTCTTCATGAAGGTCCGCCTGCCCCACGGGAAAACCTTCCGGAAGTGAAAGGGAATAAACGCCCACCGGTTCACGCCCAGGTGCATCCTCCATCTTAATCCAAATTTCATATAACACAGGAACATCGAGAGGAAACTGGAAATTTTTTCTCTCAAAAACCCCCTGCGCGGTACCTCTCACCTGGACGATTTTCCCACGATATGCGCCCGGCTGCTGCGAAAGCTGCATATATGAAATGGTGCCCAGACAGTGCTTCTGAATCTGTTCGTCCGATGTATTTTTCAATAAATTTATGAGATGATTCCAGGCCGGCTGCTCCTTATCAAAAATACCTGCATCGTCTTCCACGTCCAACAAAAAACTTTCATCCAGGCCAGGAAGCGGAAGTATCGGCTCTGCAGGATCTTCAAGTGTTTCTTTCGCGGATCTTTCCGGAGGTGACGTCAGCACAGTCACCGCCTTACGAGTCTGGGAATCTGTGAACACATAAATGGTCAACAAAATCAGGCCGATAATTAATATAAAAAGTTGCCACTTACGCCGCATGGCCGTGGAATACTCAAAATGTGCTAATTTTTTCATCTGAAAAATCCTAAAAATAAAAAATCCTGATACTACTTTAATTTTATACCCGATACACCACTATAACTTCTCAAATTCCCGGCATTTTTGCTTCGCTGAAAATGCCTGCATTCTGCGCCGCACAAAACGAAATTTTAAAGTGAAACAAGTAAACGTTAAATTTCCATTTTCCGCAGCACTAAATCCTCGCTCTTTCACGAAAGTAAAAAATCCGGACGGTCGCCAGACCAGGAAAGCTAAAATTTATCATACCTCATACATAAAAAATACCATATTCTAAAAAAGCACCTCACCGCCGACCGAGAATGTTTCGTGTGCTTCCCGAACGGCGGTGAGGTTTCAAAATTAGGAGGAAATCGTGGCGGAACATTTTGGAAAAAATTTCACAAAACGTTCTGGCCGTGTGATTCTTTGCGAATTTAATGAAAAAATAACCATTCTAACAAATCGCAAGAATTGGAAGGAGCAAAATCACTCTGCTGACGGTTTCACGGAAACCGACGGTGTCGCGGAATCCGACGGTGTAGGCAGAGGGGAAGTGTCCGTAGGCGACTGCTTTTTCTCTAACTTTTGTCGAACCTTCAGCTTCGCATCTATTTCTAGGGCACGCGCCATACATCCAACGTCCGGATCTTTTGAGAACAAGTAAACCATGACGTTACCGCGTACAAAACCCATGCGACGGTCGCTGAGATAAGGTTTACACGGCATGCGACCTCCAACAAGGTGAGGCCCTCCATCAACAACTTCCACAAGACAAACATCTCCCGGGCCGTGATCTATTTTATACATCGATAGTTTGAATAAAGGAGGAACTTCCACTAATGTTGGCATGGGTCTTACGGGATCCAAACGATGATCATAATTTATTATATACTCAATTAGACGCAGTTTCGCTTCATAACTATTTGCTCCAAATCTCATTATCTCTTTCCCACTAGAGTCTCTTTTTAAAGAGTCAGGGTCAGATAGTGAGAATTCTTTATCTTCGCACTCGCTATTTGGAGACATTCCTAGTATGCCAGCAATTGACTCCAATCTTTCCGCGCCTGTTACTTCTTTAATTTTATGGTTGACGACACGATATACTCTTGACGACGGATCAAGCATCCAAAGCAAACCTACTTGTTCACCAATATGGCGTCTGATATCTAAGGGATTTAATTCCCGCCAATTTTCCGCCGTTACTTCAACATCCTTCG
>JAUNBR010000104.1 GCA_030527015.1 Planctomycetia bacterium | reverse complement strand
ATTCACCGTTTTGTGTGATTCACCGTTTTGTGCAGTACTTCATATATGCGGCCGCGGAAATAATTTTATCGTCCGGTTTATGCCAGTCTGCTGCTGAGAGGGAAATAAAACGCGGAGGCGCGCGGAAATTGGCAGCGCATCGGATCATAATATTCAGAACACACGGATAGACACCCTGAACTGGAGGGAATTTTTTTCTTATACTGGTTCTCGTTTAAATTTCCGTTTTATACGGATCTGAAAGCAGGTATTTTTAGCGAGCAAAATGCCGGAGAAGCGGATAGTGCATCGGGTATAAAAAGCTGTAAAAATATCTTGAAATGCGCAAGAGTTCTGTCATACTCGGATTATTTTAAATTTTAATGGAGCCTGATTCTCCTCTTGATTTCCGTTTTTTGTGATTCTTTCGGCAGATATTTCATGCCTCACAAAATCTCGTTATGTAAAAATTTATAGATGCATCGGATATAAAATCGGGTAAGATCTTTTAGCATAAAACACAGGAAAAGTGAATGAAGAAAAAGACGACTTTTTTACGGGAACTGATAACTTCTCCGGATCTTACGTTTCTCATGGAGGCTCATCATGGCCTAAGCGCGAAAATTGTAGAGGAGACCGGTTTCAGCGGAATTTGGGCCAGCGGGCTTTCCATCTCGGCACAGCTGGGCGTGCGTGATAATAATGAGGCGTCATGGACGCAGGTTTTGGACGTGCTGGAATTCATGTCGGACGCCACGACGATTCCCATTCTTTTGGACGGGGACACCGGTTACGGTAATTTTAATAACATGCGGCGTCTGGTGCACAAGCTGGAACAGCGTGAAATCGGCGGTGTGTGTATCGAGGATAAACTTTTTCCAAAAACGAATTCTTTTATTGACGGGGAGGCGCAGCCGCTGGCCAGCGTGGAGGAATTTTGCGGAAAAATTAAAGCGGCGAAAGATTCTCAGAAAGACGCAGATTTTGTCGTCGTGGCGCGAACGGAAGCATTTATCGCAGGCTGGGGTCTTTCGGAAGCCATACGCCGTGCGGAAGCGTATCGGAAAGCCGGTGCAGACGCGATTCTCGTACATTCAAAAAAATCGAATGATTCGGATATCGTCGCATTCATGAACGAATGGGGAAATCGTCACCCGGTGGTTATCGTTCCGACGAAATATTTTTCCGTTCCGACCGAAAAATTCGAAAGGATGGGAATTAGCACCGTCATTTGGGCGAACCATAACATTCGTTCTTCCATTCAGGCGATGCAGGTGACCTGCCAAAAGATTTTTCAAGACAGATCTCTTGTTCATGTCGAAGATAAAATCGTTTCCGTGGCTGAAGTTTTCAGAATTCAGGGTGCAGAGGAGCTGAAAGAAGCCGAGAAACGTTACCTTCCCAAAAATGTCGCGAACACGAATGCGATTATTCTTGCCGCCACGCAGGGGAAGTTCGGGGAGCTTACCCGGGAAATTCCGAAAACC
Source organism: Planctomycetia bacterium (assembly GCA_030527015.1). GTDB lineage: Bacteria > Planctomycetota > Planctomycetia > Pirellulales > Thermoguttaceae > RGIG3701. The sequence continues at coordinate 7,989 of JAUNBR010000104.1, read as the reverse complement.
ATGCTGGAAATCGGCGGGCGTTCCATTCTCGGACGACAAATTGACACGATGAACGCCGAGGGAATTCGCGACATTACCGTCGTGCGAGGATTCGCGCCCGATAAAATTCCGTTTACGAACGTCCAGTACCGACTGAATGAAGATTTTGCCCAGACACGGGAACTTTCGTCTCTGTACCTGGCGCTGGATAAAATTTCTCACAGTACCATTCTTACATACGGGGATATTATTTTTAAACCGTACGTCCTTCATGAATTGCTTCAGGATGAAAATGAAATCACGATCGTCGTCGACGCGGATTTCACGCCAAGAGATCCGCATCAGGATTTTATCGTTACCGACAAAACATACCAGCAGAATCTGTTCACGGAAGACGCGAAAATGTTAAAAATCTCGAACGAAATAAACGGCGCGACGGGCGAATTTATCGGTCTGATAAAAGTCCACGGTCAGGGGGCGACACTTCTAAAGTCCACCATGGAAGAACTGGCACGGCAAGAGAACTTTTCTAAAATGACGCTCCACCACTTATTTCAGGAGCTTCTGAAAAAGACGGAAATCGCCGTGAAATTTATTAAGGGATCTTGGATGGACGTCGACACGCTGGTCGATTTACAGAACGCGAAGGAGTTATAAATGCTGGACACGATGGATTTTGGTTGCCGACTGAAAGCGGCAGGTTTTGATTTTTTCGCCGGAGTCCCCTGCTCTTTTTTGAACCCGCTGATTAATTACGCGCTCAACGAGTGTGATTACATCATGGCGGCCACGGAAGCGGACGCAGTGGCCACGGCGGCGGGGGCTTACCTGGCAGGAAAAAAACCTGTCGTGCTGATGCAAAATTCCGGTCTGGCGAACGCTGTTTCATCGCTAACGTCCCTGGCATATGTCTTTCGGATTCCGATTTTAGGTTTTGTCAGTTGGCGCGGAGAACCTGGTTTAAGCGATGAGCCTCAGCACGAGCTGATGGGGCCGATCACCGCCGACATGCTGCATTTAATGCGTATCCGAACAGAGATTTTAAGTGAAGACCCCGCCCAAATTAATGAGCAGCTGAATCGGGCACAGGCCGCCCTGGCTGCGAACGAGAGTTTTTTCTTCATCGTTCGGAAAGGCACGTTTTCAAAAATTTCTCTGCGCGCAGATTTCCAGGAAAACACGGCGGCCAGCACTCACGATTCACGGATCATGAACGGCGCCATGACCGACACACCCCCCACGCGGGAAGACGCCCTGCGGCGAATTTCACACCTGGCGGGAAGCCAAATCATCACGCTGGCCACGACGGGTTTTTCTGGCCGTGAGCTTTATGAAGCCGGCGACAAAGAAAATAATCTGTACATGGTCGGTTCCATGGGCTGCGTCAGTTCTCTGGCGCTGGGTATGGCACGAAACACTGCCCGAAATGTTTTCGCAGTCGACGGAGACGGCGCGCTGCTGATGCGCATGGGAAATCTCGCCGTAAACGCTTTTTATGCCCCCGCGAACATGCTTCACATTCTTTTAGATAACCGTGTTTATGACTCCACCGGAGGACAGGCGACCGTCGCCTCCTGCGTGCGTTTTCCGGAAATGGCCGCCGCGGCGGGTTACCCCCTGGTTTATGTCGCCCGAGGCCTGTCGGAAATGGAATCCTTCATTCTGGACTGGAACGAACAAAAAAAACTAGCATTCCTGTACCTGGCCGTTACGCCCGGCGCACGAAAAGATTTGGGTCGGCCCAAAATAAAGCCTTCAGAAGTCGCCCAGCGTATGAAAGGATTTCTCCATGAATAAAAAGATTCGCACCGCCGTAATCGTCGCGGGAGGTCTTGGAACACGATTTCCCGAAGAAACGCAAGATAAGCCGAAAGGTTTTATTGAAATCTTCGGAACGCCGCTTATCGAACGATCCACGCGTCAATTATTGGCGCACGGAATTTCCCGCCTTTTCATCGGCACGGGCTACTTGGCCGAGCATTACGAAACCTTCGCGCAGCGCTTCCCTGAAATTACCTGTATTCGCAGTGATCGTTACACACAAACCAGTAGTATGTACACGCTGTATAACATGCGTCACGAGATAAAAGACGATTTCCTGCTGCTGGAATCCGACTTACTGTATGCAGATCGGGCACTGGAATGCCTTCTGGAAGATGCTCGGCAAGACGTGATTTTAGGCAGTTCTGCCACGTCTTCCGGCGACGAAGTTTATCTTGAAACATCCGACGATCGACTCGTGGCCGTCTCAAAAAATCCTGCGCGGCTGCGTTCTCTCGACGCGGAGTTAGTGGGCATTTCTAAAGTGTCCATTCCCTTATATGAGAAAATGTGCCTGTACTATGAATCCGTCGCGGCGGAGCTTCCGAAACTGGATTACGAGTTGGCCATGATGGGCGTGGCGCACGAATATCCCATCTGGGTAAAAAAAGAAGAAAACCTTCCGTGGTGCGAAATCGACACCCCGGAGCATTATGAAAGAGCGACTCATGAAATTTGGCCCCGACTTTAAAATTCGGAGAAATGTTTTATTAAATCCTGGCCCCGCCACAACCACCGACTCGGTAAAAATGGCGCAGGTTGTCCCGGACATCTGTCCTCGAGAAAAAGAGTTCGGCGACGTAATGCAGTTCATTGTGGACGAGCTGACCGAACTGGTGGCGAACCGTGAGGAATATACCACCGTTTTATTTGGCGGTTCCGGCACGGCGGGCGTCGAAGCAGTGCTCTCCTCCATCCTGACGGGAAAGAAACTTTTTGTCCTCAATAACGGCGCATACAGCGAACGAATGTGCAAAATTTTGCGAACGTATCAGGCCGACTTCATCGAATGGAAAAGTGACTTCATCACCGCTGTCGATTATGACGCACTGCGACAAGAGCTTTCGCGTCATCCCGATGTGGATTACCTCTGTATGGTTCACCATGAAACCGGCACAGGCTTACTAAACGACCTGAGTGAAATCGGGAAAATCTGTAAAGAACATGCCGTGGAGCTGGTCGTCGACGCGATGAGTTCTTTTGCCGCGATTCCGATCGACATGCCCGCGATGAACATCGCCTTTCTGATCGCCAGCTCCAACAAAAACCTTCAAGGTATGGCCGGTGTGGCGTTCGTGATCGCGCATCGTCAGGCACTGGAAAAACTGAAGGAAATTCCCGCACGGTCATTTTATCTGGATCTTTACGCCCAGCATACGTATTTTGAAAAGACCCGCCAGACCCGCTTCACCCCGCCGGTACAGACACTTTACGCCCTGAAACAGGCGATTCTGGAGACGAAAGAAGAAACCCTGCCCATACGTTATCAGCGTTACACTCAGTCCTGGGAAACCCTGACCACCGGCCTGCGACGCCTGGGTTTTCGTTTCCTTCTGCGCGACTCCGACCAGTCCAAATTAATCACCGCCATTTTTGAGCCGGATACGAAAAACTACCATTTTGACACCATGCATGACTTCCTTTACCAGCACGGCTTCACCATTTATCCCGGAAAAGTCTCGTCCTACGACACCTTCCGTGTCGCGAACATCGGAGCGATCGACAGAACAGACATCACCGAATTTCTTAACGTTTTGCAAGAATATCTGGAAGGAATGACGCGAGGAGAAAATTCATGAAAATTGTAATCTGTGGCGGGGGAAACATTTCACACGCGCTAGCGGGATTTTTAGCGTCTAATCCCCTTAACGAAGTGAGCGTTTTAACGCGTAAACCACACTTATGGAGTCGAGAAATAACCGTCTTTTCCCAAAACGGCACGGAAGAAATTCGATCGACATTACGACGTGTAACTTCTGATGATTCTGTGATTCAAAAAGCAGACGTCGTGTTTGTGTCTTTACCATGTTTCGCACGCCATGAGGTTCTATTAAAAGTTCAAAAAAATCTTCCCTCCCATGCACTGGTCGTCGTGATTCCTGGTGTAGGTGGAGCAAATTTTGAGATGGAAACATTATTTAAAAATCCAAAAGTTTGTTATTTTCACCGTACGCCATATGTTAGTCGTATTATTGAATATGGAAAGAGTGTTCAGGCAGATAAAAAACAATATTGTTCCGTTTACTTTTCTTCAAATTGCACCACTGCCCAACGAAAGATAATTCAAGAATTGAATATCGTCGAAACACGCGAATTTTACACTCCATGGCTGCTTACCCTTTCCAACTCAAATCCTATTATTCATATCGCCCGACTTTGTGAAATTCATCATACACAGCCTCATGAAGAATGTCCTTTGTTTTACGCAGAATGGGGAAACGATGCTTCCGAACTTGCGATAAAAATGGACGAAGAGTTAAAACAAATTCTGCAGCGTTTAAACGCGAGTCAAGAATTTGTTCCCTTGCTTACATATTACGAATCTTCCGACACAGAATCCTTGACTCGAAAGATTAACAGTATTTTACCTTTACACACGATTCCCGCACCGATGATGAAACAACAGAAGTATTGGGAAATTGATTCTACTTCGCGCTATTTAACAGAAGATTTACCATATGGTACGTGTTTTATTAAATTCATGGCACAAACACTAGGATTAAATAGTCCATTTTTGGACAAATCGATTCGAACGCTACAAAAATATCTTAATGAATGCTTCGTAGACCAAAATGGATTTTTATCCGAAGAAACATTTATGAAGTATATTTCGCCATCAATTATTCAATCTATCCTATTAAAATATAAACTAAAAAATAACCTCACGGAATTTGTGGTATGATAAATCTTTTAAGTCAAATTTTAGAATACATCATGTCGCCGTGTTACCAGGTGACGGGAAATTATTGGCTGGCGATCATTCTTTTCACGCTAATTACTAAAATTTTGTTAATGCCCGTTTCGCTGTGGTGCCAGAAAAATTGTCTGACGATGGTTTATCTTATGCCACAGATAAATCAGATTAAAATTAAATATTTTGGTGACACCGATCGGATTTTAGAAAACCAGCACGCGCTGTTTAAACGAGAACATTATCATCCTCTGCTGAATTTAATTCCTCTGTTTATTCAGATTTTTATTTTAATGGGTCTGATCGAAGTGATTCATAAAATTACGGACACTGGCATTTCTCCCACTCTCGGCGTCATTCCCTGCCGAGACGGCGGCTGGGCCTGGATCATGCCGCTGTGCGCCGGTGCTTCTGCATGGCTCTTGGGTTACGCGCAGAATCGAATTAATCCCCTGCAGCGCGAACAGTCCCGAATCGAGCAGCTGATCACAAACGGAATTTCCATCGCCATTTCACTTTCTCTGGGAATCTTCGTGGCCTCTGGTGTGGTGCTGTACTGGATTTTTAGTAACCTGTTTTCGATCCTCGTCCAAATGGCCTGTAATTTTATCCTTCCGCCTGAAAAACATGTGGATTATCCCGCCCTGCGCGCCAGTCAGGAAGAATTAAAAACCATCCAGGCGCTCAGTCGTCCGAACATTACCGCGGAAGACAAAAAGCGCGAGAAGGCTGATTACAAAAAATTCTTTCAAGTCGTCAACAAACATCTGGTTTTTTACTCCGAGGCCAGTGGTTTTTATAAATACTTTCAAAATATTTTAAATTATCTGCTGACGCATTCTAACGTAATTATTCATTACGTAACCAACGATCCGAACGATCAGATTTTTGAATTAGCCAAAACGCATCCTCGTTTACGGCCATATTATATTAGCGAAACACGCTGCATCACCCTGTTCATGAGAATGGACGCCGACATCGTGGTAATGACCACGCCCGACCTGGACAAGTTTTATTTAAAGCGGAGTTATGTTCGCAAAGATATCGAATATGTTTACGTCGATCATTATCTGCTCAGCACGCACATGTGCGGACGCGAGGGAGCGTTCGACCATTTCGACACGATCCTCTGCGCTGGCCAGCACCGAATCGACGAACTGCGCGCAGCGGAAAAGATTTACAAAACTCCCGCGAAGAATCTCATCCCCTGCGGATACGGCCTTTTAGACAATTTACTGGAAAGTTTCGAAAAACAGGAAAATCCGCAGCGCGAAGTGAAGAATATTTTAATCGCGCCATCTTTTCAGGAAGATAATATTATGGATTCATGCCTGGACGCCATTTTGGATCGCCTTTTGGGAAAGGGGTATCGCATTATTGTCCGGCCACACCCCGAGTACAAAAAGCGGTATGCCGTGCGCATGAACGCCATCATCCAGAAGTACCAGGACCGATTCGACGAAAATTTTATTATGGAAACGGATTTTTCCTCGAACGTCACGATTTTTACCGCCGACGTGCTCATCACCGACTGGTCGGGAATCGCTTATGAATTCGCGTATTCCACGAAGCGCCCTGCTTTGTTCGTGAACACGCCGATGAAAGTTTTGAATCCGAATTACAAAAAAATCCCTCTCGTGCCGACCGAGATTACGCTGCGGGATAAGGTGGGAATTTCCGTCGAGCTTCAGGAACTGGAACATGTCGATGAAGTCGTCGCCGACCTGCTGAAGAGAAAAGATGAGTTTCGCGAAAGGATTACGGACGTGATGAATCAATATGTTTTTAATATTGGCCACAGCGGCGAAGCGGGCGGAAAATACCTCCTTTCTCGACTGGTAAAAAAACCGCGTCAGGAAGAAAAACCGACGGAATAATTTTCATTGGCCGCAAAAAAAAGAAATTTAAAAGAAAGGAATAACATGAAACGAGAAATGTTTTTTTTGATTTTTTTAGCTATGATAATTTTACCCACACCAGCGTTCGCCTACGTGGATCCATCGGTCATGACGTACACCGTCCAGACCATCGCGGCGGTCATTATCGGCATGAGTGCGATAATCGGACTTCTTTGGCGGCGCGCAGTGCGAAACGCGAAAAAAGTCCTTAACATCGACGAAAACGCGGGAAAAGAAGTGGAAGACGACGTAATCGAAATCATGCCGTCTGACACGACGCAGCGCTAAAAGTTATAAATTTTACGTGTCATGAAAGTTTTTTATAGCCGATACACTATAAATTTCCGTTTCCCCGCCATTTTGTTTCACTGAAAATATCTGCTTTCAGAGTCACACAAAACGGAAATTTAGTGTGGAACCATACTGCCACGATTTTTCATGTTACTGAATCGAAATTTTAATAAACGCGTCACATTTAATAAAATTGGATTTACGCTCCAGGATCCTTTCATATGTTTCAGAAAATAAAATCTTTTTTTCATCAGAATGCCTCGGAACTTTTGCGCGCGGGCATGGTCTCACTGCTGATCGCGGGAACCGTGTTTTGCGCTGTCTTAACCATTTTTCTTGGAAACATTTCTGATTTTTCATTTACCCTCAGCGAAATAATCGGTCCTCTGCTGGGAGGAACTTTCCTGCTCTTTTTCTTTCTTTTTGTCGCGCAGGCCGTGTTTTGTTTTGCCGGTGAAAAAGTCTTCTCCTCCGTAAACCTGCTCTTTTTACTTGGCGCAGTTTACCTGTACCTTCAGGCCAACTTCCTGGTCTGGAATATCGGTACCATGATGGGTGAGGAATTTTGGTGGGATAAGAATGAACATGGAACGTATACCCTTATCGAAATTCTTTGCATGGCGGTTCTGCTCATCACATTTTTCGTCTGGCGGAAATGGCTCTATAAATACGCAGCGCTGCTCTCTGGTTTTTTACTATTACTGGCGAGCACGGGCGCCATTTCAGTGATGCTCTCCAGTACGAGTGACTCCGAATTTAGCTATAAAAATTACATCATCGATCGGACCGACGAGTTTCGTTTTGGAAAAGAACGAAATGTAATCCTCCTGATTTTAGACGCTTACCCTAACGTTTTACTGGACACAGTGGAAGAAAAATACCCCGGTTCTCTGGCGCCCTTTCACGATTTTACTCGTTACGAAAAATGTCTGTGTGAAGCTCCAGGCACCTCTCATGGAATGACTGCGATTCTGGCGGGAATTCAACTTTCCCGTGACCCAAAAGAATATGCACGGGCCATTTCGAAATGTTATTATACTCATTCCATTTTAAAATTTCGCAAAAGTTTCATCAAAATTTGCACGATAT
>JAUNBR010000025.1 GCA_030527015.1 Planctomycetia bacterium | reverse complement strand
TTAGTCTTTGATTTTCGTGTGTGTAAATACCGGATTTGGTTCTGTTTGTAGGAATGGCTTTGGGTTTTTGTTAAAAAAGGTTTTTGGCATTTTAAAGTTACCCATCTCCCCCCCCCCCCCCCCCGTAAATTCAACACGGTGTATGTCCCGGATTCGGAGTTCTTTCTTTTTTTCTTTTTGTTAAGCCGGTTCTTCTGGAAGCTGACGATTACTATTCTATATCCCTGGAAACAGTATCCATTCTATGACTTGGGAAAATGGAGCTATACCACAAAATCAAGGTGGTGTGACGTTCATCCATCTTGTGGTAACTTTGAAAACTGTTGGGGTACTATCTCTTTCCAAACATGTAAAATGTTTGAGCGCACCAAAAAAACTGCTAACGTTGAAACAACATGGAACCCCTGCGTCATCAATCATCCATCTGAAAAATCGCTAATCGTGACGGTTTTTAGAGGTTGTCTGTAATCATTTCAAAGAGTCTAAAGCAAGAAGAAGGTTATTTTGCTATGAAATTATTTCAATGGCAATCTTATTGTACTCCGACAGTCGGCGTATTTTTGGTGTGGGCGAGCATGTCTCTCTTCATGGTGTGGCTATGGCACAATTATTCCACACAGGTACTGATCCAGGATCAGTTGGGCCATGTTATCCGCGCGGAAGCGGTGGGGTATAGTTGGGAATGGATGTGGCGAGATTACAACGAGCACCGAACTCCCCTTCTGAATTTTGTCAAATATTTGGCGATTCAATATATTGGGAATTGCCAAATCATGGGGTTCATGAGTGTTGTATTCTGCTCCCTTGCGGGGTTACTCTCTATCCTGACGGTTTGGCGGCTTCGTGGGAATCTTTGTTACACGGATATTGTTTTACCCATTTTTTTCCTCCACGGCGGTCATTTTTGGAACATACAGTACAACGATCAGTTATACATTATTTTGGCAACATTCCATACGTGTGCTCTCATCATGCTGATGTTGTTGTCGTCTGACCGAAGGAGTGGTTGGATGGAGTGGGTGGCGTTACTTTTATTGACGACGTTGCCACTCCATGGGGGAAATGGGCTTTTGTTTACGCCGTTTCTTGGTGCCGCGATGTTTTTTCAGGCAATTTACCGGTGGCGTAAATGGAATATTTCACCATGGGTTCCGGTGTTGGCGAACGTTTTGGCCGTCGTCGTTTGCCTGCTTTACATGTATGATCTACACTTCACCAGTAGCCATTTTTCGGAAGCGAGTTTTGGGAAACGGTTGGGAGTCGTCATAACAGGGATTGCGTTGTCGATCGGGCAGCCAGGGGCCGAACTGCCGTATCTGGTAACGGCAGGACTTGCGTTGTTTTATGGTGGTGCGGTATGGAAATTTCATGAGGTGTCGAAGGAGCGTTCCCTTCCGATTCCGATGATTTCCCTGCTATGCCTGATCGTGGCGGTGACACTGAACATGATTGCGGCGGGGATCGGGCGACCGAATCATGGAGCGGCTTTTCGCTATGTCATTCTTGCCACACCGATAGCGTGGTTTCTGTACCTGTTGGCGACACTAATGGATAAGAACGAGAACGCCCGTGTTTTTTCGGGATACGTGCAGAAGGTTTTGTTTTACGCCATGCTGCTTTCTGTGTGGTCGCATTACGAATATGCCGTGGGCTTGGGTATGGATCGCCTGAAAGCGACGTGGGAACTTTCCCAAGATGTGCAGTCGGGGCTGCCAGTGGAAGCGGTAGCCGCGAGAAATCGAGATTATTGGTTTCATTGGTCAGACGAGTCTTTTGCTAAAGCGTTAGCTTTACCGAAGGTACAGGCGATTAACGATATAGGAACGGTGAAAACGCTGGACCAGATGGGATACGAAACCGTACAGTACGATTCCCCGGAGCGGATTCGTTGTGTGAACGTGGTGCGAGATGCGCAGAATCCGTGGCGATTTTCCAGTGATGGCGACGGACCTTCGGGGATAGTTTTTCCCATGGAGGAATATGGTCCCATAAAAGCCATTGCCATTGAGTATCACATTGACGCAGAGAGTGTGGGAATTGAGGAAAAAAATCTACTTTACGCTACATGGGTTCCGTTGGATTCGATTGCCGAGTCCTGCTCCCAATCGTTGAAACGAATCCATCATAACCACGGTAAGCCCAACCGGTCGGTTTTGTGGATTGACGCTCGAATTGAAACGTTGGCCATAGCAATGGACTCGGCCCCATTCGCGGTGGAAATTGTCGGAATTACCATTTATCGAGAAAAGCCATGAAGTCCAAACTTTTATCCATCATTCTCCTCTCTTATTACAGCGAAGAACGTATTGAAAAGTGCTACAACGCACTGCGAGAAATTCTCGACCGGGAGGGGATTCCGTTTGAGTTTATTGTGATGGACGACGGCAGCCAGGATCAATCGTATGCAATGGCGCTGGAATTGGAGAAAAAACATGAAAACGTTCGTGCGTTTCAATTGAGTCGAAATTTTACGAGCAATTACTCTACGTTCGCGGGTTTGTCCCTGTGTCGGGGGGCGTGTGCCATGCCGATTCCAGATGACGAGCAGCAGCCCTACCAGACGATTGTCGATATGTATCGCCTCTGGGAGCAAGGGCACAAGATCCTCATTCCCTACCGCATTTGCCGTGACGACCCGTGGCGTAGCCGGATTTTTTCCATTGCATATTACTGGATCATGAATCATTGTTCGGAAGTGACGTTTCCGCAGGGTGGGGCTGACCTGTTTTTTATCGACCGGGAAGTCATTGATATTCTGGTGGAGCGGATTCATCCCATCAACACGTCGTGCTTGTCGGAAGTGCTGCGATTGGGGTTCTCCCCTTATTTTTACGGTTATCAGCGTCCTCTGGGGTTGAATGGGACCAAATCTCGCTGGACTTTTTTCAAAAAATGGCGACTTGCCAAAGACTCCTTCCTTTCTTCGTCCTCTTTTCCGATTCATGTGATTACCTGGTTTGGTTTTTGGTGTGCTTTGTTATCGGTGTGCGCCATTGTTTTTTACGTTTATATCACAACGTGTGGAAATCAGGAATTTTGGGGGATTCGTGTTCCGGGGTGGACTTCGATTATCCTGCTGATATTCTTTTTTGGTGGGATGATCATGCTATCGCTTGGTATCATTGCGGAATATATCTGGCGGATTTACGAAGAAGTGAAAGCGCGTCCGGGCTTTTTGATTCGTAAAAAAGAAAACGAAACATAAACATGGACAAAATACAAATTTTGGAAAATAGTTTTTTGAGCAAATTATTATATGAACCTTTGAGCGATGAGAATACCTATGCTTCCACAAACCGCCCTGCTTGATTTTACGATTTGCGGCGACGACCGGGGTTCCTTGATTGCGCTGGAGAGTCAAAAAAATATCCCTTTTGATATTCAGCGGGTTTATTATATTTTTGGAACCAAGCCGGGTGTCGTCCGGGGAAAACATGCTCACCACGATTTGGAACAGGTGCTGGTCTGTACCCATGGAGCGTGTACCATTCATTTGGATAACGGCTGCCAACAGGAAGACATTCGCCTGGATTCCCCCGCCAAAGGACTCTATATCGGCGAGTACATCTGGCATGATATGCTGGACTTTACGCCGGATTGTGTGTTGATGGTGCTGGCCAGCAAACCTTATGACGAATCGGATTATATCCGGGATTATACGAAGTTCTGTAAGATATTAGAGCGAATTGTTTTCGGGAAAACGATTCGGTTGCGTGATGCTGAAATAAAAGACGCATCCTTTATTTTATCACTTCGGCTGGATACCCGCAAAAGCCGTTATCTGAATCCGACGAATAACGACCTGAAAGAACAGGAAGCCTACCTTCAAAAGTACAAAGAGGAAAAGCAGGACGAGTTTTACTTTATTATTGAGGGATATGATCGTACTCCTTACGGTACCGTCCGAATTTATGATGTCGGCAAGGATAGTTTTTGTCCAGGCAGTTGGTTGACATCTTACACAGCCCCATTATCTGCGGGGCTGGAGGGGATGTTACTTGCCTTGGATTATGGTTTTTCCCGGCTAAAACTTCCTCTGGCGAAATATGATGTCCGCAGTGAAAACAAAAGTGTCATTCGCTTCCATAAAAGATTAGGGGCAGTAATTGTCCGCGAGGATGAACAAAACGTTTATTTTCAATTATCCAAAGAATCCTTTGATGACCATAAAAGTTATTTTGAAGAAATGATTTCTTCGAATGTTTCAGCCAATAATCCTTAGACGCAGAGATAACCATTTTTATGATCCCCTTTCTTGATTTAAAACCAGTGAATGAATGTTACCGACCCGCAATTGACGAGGCGATTCGTCGGGTGCTGGATCGGGGGTGGTATCTGCTCGGAGAGGAAATTACAGGCTTTGAAAAGGCCTTTGCGGAATATTGCGGGACACAATATTGCGTTGGGGTGGCGAATGGCCTGGACGCGTTGACGCTCATTATCAGGGCGTATGGTTTGGGTGCGGGGGATGAGATTCTCGTTCCGGCCAACACGTATATTGCGTCGATTTTAGCGATTTCGGCGAACGGTTGCACGCCGGTGCTGGTGGAGCCGGACTGGAACACATACAACATCGACCCGGAAAAGATGGAGGAAAAAATCACCCCGAAAACCAGGGCGATTCTGGTGGTTCACCTGTACGGTCAGGCGGTGGAGATGGCGAAAATCTGGGCTTTGGCGAAGAAGTACGATCTGAAAATCATCGAGGATTCCGCGCAGGGCCATGGGGCGGTGTATCAGGGGCGGCGGACGGGAAATCTGGGGGATGCGTCTGGGTTTAGTTTTTATCCAGGGAAGAATCTGGGCTGTTTGGGAGACGGCGGGGCGGTAACGACCAACGACGCAGCGCTGGCGGAAAAGATACGGGCGTTGCGGAATTACGGCTCGCACGTCAAATACCATAATCAGTATCGAGGAACCAATTCGCGGCTGGACGAAATTCAGGCGGCGGTGTTGTCGGTGAAGCTGCCGTATCTGGACGCGGACAATCAGAAACGTCGGGAAATCGCCCAATTTTACCGGGAAAATATCCGTCATCCGGAAATTGTTTTGCCGAAAACGTCGGACGAATTGCAGCACGTGTGGCATTTGTTTGTCGTACGTTGTGCTCGGCGGGAGGAATTGCAAGCGTATTTGCAGGAAAAGGGGATTGGAACACAAATCCACTATCCGATTCCACCGCACCAACAACCTGCGTATGCGGAATGGAACGCGCTTTCGTTCCCGATTACCGAACAGATTCATCGGGAGGTGCTCAGTTTGCCCATGAGTCAGGTATTGACGCCTTCCCAACAGGAACAGGTGGTGAACGCGATCAACCGATTCGTCTGAAAAAGGGTTGTTCCGCGTTTCCTTAAAAGTCGAAACAGTATAAAAACTCTTACAGGATATTTGAGCGTGCCATGATCTTATCGTTACAAGGCTTACGTGCTATTGCAATTGGATTGATATTTGTATCTCACCGATTTCCTGATTATGACTTTTTGGGGTGTACTGGGGTTTCGATCTTTTTTGTTTTGTCAGGTTTTTTGACCTTTTATTCCAGTAGTGTCAAAAATGTTGAGTTTTCATCCTATTCTACGATACTTCGATTTTATTGGAATAAATGGATCAAATTCTATCCGCTCCATTTGATAACTTTTTTAATGGCGGCTTTGCTACAATCTGCCACGGCTTCTTTTTATTTTGGCAAGGTGACCGTTGCTAATTTACTTCTTTTGCAATCTTTTATACCAAATTCTCGTATTTATTTTTCCTATAACGCAACTTCGTGGTTTCTATGTGATCTATTTTTTTACATACTGCTCTTTCCTATTTTCTTTCATTTTTTGAAAAAAAGGAGTGTCTTTATCCTTGGGTTTTATGGACTCTTGGTTTATTTTGCTATGGTTTCTTTCTCTGCATGTTTCCTCTTTAAGCCCTTACAACCGTATACACATGCTATATTATATATTCATCCAGGCTTCCGTATTTGGGAAATATTTTTAGGATGCATTCTTGCAAAGGTGTTTTTGGCCTGTAATGAGCATAGGACACATTTATCTTTTGATAAGATTTGTATCTTGGAGATATGCTCCACGTGTCTCATGGTCGTTTCGATATTCTTTGCTGAAAAAATACCTTTGCCATTCCGATATTGTACATATTATACCCTCTGTTCGTTGTTTTTGATTTTTCCAATTGCATTCCAGTCCGGGATCGTTTCAAGGATACTCCGCTCAAAAATTCTTGTTTTTGTTGGAAATATCAGTTTTGAAATATTCCTTTTGCATCAGTTGATTTTGCGATGGTATTCCTTTCTCGCCACAAAATACTCATGGGAAATTGATTTTACAGTTGCTACCATTCTGCTGATTGTCATTACACTGGTAAGTAGTTATGGAGTGCATCTTGTTTTGAATCGGTTATATTCCATTTTGAGATTCCCCTCAAATTTTAGCGGACAAGATAAGCAGACCGCATAGTTCATAGATGATTTATGTTTTTTTGAAAAGGTGCTATAACACGACTTCAACCTTTCATCCCGCCTATTATTTTCGCGGAAGGGATGCGATCAAGTTTCCTTGCAAATTTGGGCAAAGGGGAATTGGTACGACACGCAGAAATTTTGATCGCACCCAGCAGGGGGCGGTAAGTGGGAGCGTGAAAGTGACGTTTAAAGAGGAATTGGATTATTTCGCGTTTAATTTTTATATGGATGGAAGGACGGTATCTATTTCACAAATTGCATCCGAAATTCCAGAGGTTCCGGAACCCGCCACGTGGGGAATGTTGCTGAGAGGAATTGCTGGACGTTATCTTCTGAAAAGATGCCGTAAGTAAAATAATCTTCATTTTCCAACACACGATTTACGGCTCAAAATTTCACCACAAAAAGTGTTCCCGTGCGGGATACGGTGAAATTTGAGCTGTTTTTTGCAGTCCCCCCCTTGTGAATTATTTCAAAAAAGATACATTATAAATTAATCTTCATGTAATTTGTTTTTTGTTTAATACTTCTTACATTTTAAATTTTGTTTTGTGGTTTTGTCTGCTGATATTTTTGTATGAAAATTAATTTTGTTTTTTTCATATTTTAGATCCGCGGCACTATGAATTTCTGCTTTTCCAGGATTTTACTTCACTGAAAATGCTGGATTTCAGAGCCGCAGAAAACGAAAATTTAAAGTGGAATTCGTATTAAATTTTGCGCCAGTAGCGTAATGGATAGCGCATCGGTCTTCGGAACCGAGTGTTGGGGGTTCGAGTCCCTCCTGGCGTGTTTTTTGTCCGTTCTGTAGGAAACTGCAGGGCGGATTTTTTTATGCTCAAAATTCTGTTTTCAGATTTTGCTTTCAGATTTTGCTTTCAGAAAATATTCTCCACACTTTAACATTTTTGTACGCGCGATACACTGGAAATATTCGCGTTCCGGGGTTTTATATCCGATGTATGATATGATTCCGCGCTCCGGTATTTTTGCTTCGCTGTCCGCAGCAGGCTGGGACGAAAATGTCTGCTTTCAGAACTTCAAAAACCATGAGTGATGTGAAAAGCAGCAGGCTGGGATGAAAATGTCTGCTTTCAGAACTGTATCATATGGATATTTAAACGAGAATCAGAGTATATTCGATGCATGATGATTCCGCGCTCCGGTATTTTCTGTGACAAAAACATAAATCCGTAAGGAGTTCTGCGTGAAGAGGTACGCTCTCGATAAAATTTTACTGTATCCAGTACAAAATATAAGCATATGCCCTTTTATTTCTCTGGTTTTTATATAAAATGGTAAAAATGCAGTGAAAAATTATCGCTCTGTTTTTTATATCCGCTTCCATATGCCGAGTTATTTTATACCCGATGTACGGTAAGATTCCGTTTCTCCGGCAAATTGTTCGCTAAAAATGCCTGCACGAGGGCCGTCAAAACTTAATTTAAAGTGACATCCGTATATAATATTATTTCGCAGACACATCATCCAGATTTCTGATATGATGAATCGAAACTCAGGTTCCAACTGATTTTAGGATTTTTATGACAAGTATTCCTATTTTTGAAAATGTACTGATTCGAGCATCCGCAGGTACAGGCAAAACGTACCAGCTCAGTAATCGTTATCTTGGGCTGGTGGCCAGTGGCGTTTCGGTGGACTCCATATTAGCGTCCACGTTTACCCGAAAGGCTGCGGGAGAAATACTGAACCGTATTTTGTTAAGAATCGCGGAGGCGGCAGTGGATCCGAGTAAACGAGAAGAATTATCTTCTGCAGTCGGAATGGAACTGACGTCCGAGCAGTGCTTCAGAACACTGCGTCATATGACAGAAAACTTACACCGGCTTCATGTACACACGCTGGATGGATTTTTTAATCGGCTGGCGTCCTGTTTTTCACATGAATTAAATTTGCCGCCAGGCTGGCGAATTATGGATGATGCAGAAAATGAAGTATTTATCCGAGATGCGATTCGTCAGCTTTTGGCGAAAGATCCGGAAAATGCGGTACGCATCATGCATGCCTTAACGCTGGGAAAAACACAGCGAAATGTCCAGAGGCAGATGAGTGAGTTAATCCAAAATACTTATGTGAAAACATTAGGTGCGTCAGCGGAAGCGTGGAAAAAAGTCGATAAAATCCCCCTTCCACGTATTCTGGAATCCACGGAACTGGAAACGATTTTACAAAAACTGGAAAGTGCGGTGGAAGAAGAACAGGCGAAAAACTCAAAATTTTCCAGATGTGCTTCAGCCGTCAGAAAAGTTATTACTTTAGTCCGCTCAGGTCAGTGGGATGATCTTCTTCGCCAAACACTCATTAAAAATGCACTGGAAGCAGATAAAACCTCTTCTCCTCTGCTTTTTAATCGTGCCCAGGTTCCCGCGGAAATCGCATCGGCGATCACGCTTTTTGCATTTCATGTCGCAGGAACTCTGTTACGCCAACTTGTGCAGCAAACATATGCTACTCACGAAATGTTAAAGACTTTTCATGAAATTTATGAAAGTCTAAAACTGGACGCAAAAAAAATGCGTTTTTCAGATATTACCCGAAAATTATCGCAATTTATAAATGACGACACTCATTCTTCTGTTACTCTGAGAATGGACGCAGGAATCGATCATTTATTATTAGATGAATTTCAGGATACCTCGCCAGAACAGTGGAATATTTTAAAACCTTTCGCCAGAAAATGCACTACTTCTGTACCTGAAAAATCACGAACTTTTTTTTGCGTGGGTGATATGAAGCAGGCTATTTATGCCTGGCGTGGAGGAAAAGCGGCTATTTTTAATGCGGTAACCCAGTTTTTGGATGGAATCAGCGAATTTCCGCTGGACACGAGTTTCCGTTCATCTCCTGTAATTATTAATTGTGTAAATCACATTTTTGAAAATATTCCTTCCGCGATGAAAGAAGAACTGCTTCCTGCATGGGAAAAATGGAAAGACAGTTTTCATATACATCATACCGCGCGAAAAGATTATCCCGGATACTGGGAAATACGCACCAGTCAGGGGACCGAGGAGTCAGAAAATCGTCAAGAATTGGAAGGGACGGAAAAGGCGGAAGATGAACCGACGAATGTTTCTGCAAAACTGGATGAAACCCTTAAATTTACTGCACTGGAAGTAAAAAAACTTTTTGAAAGTTCACAGGGAAAGATTTCGATCGGTATTCTTGCACGGCGGCGAGCACCGGTTACCAGAATTATTACGCACTTAAGGCGGTTAGGGATTCCCGCCAGTGAAGAAGTCGGAAACCCTCTGACGAATTCTGAGGCCGTACGTGTTATTTTATCCTTACTGCGCCTGGCAGATCATCCGGCGGATACGGTTTCGCATTTTCATGTGGCACACTCTCTGTTAATACATCATTTTCCTGAATTAAAATGGGTGTCTCCGGAAGAAAAGAAAAACTGGTCTGCTGAGATTTTAGAGGAAGAACACCGGAAAAAACAAAACTGTCTTTCTGAATTACGTGAACGTTTCATCACGAAAGGATACGGAAAAGTACTGGAAGAAATTACAGGGTTCATTAAACCGTATGTAGACCCTGAAAATGTACGTCGTCTGGAACAGCTGGTGGAGCTGGCCGTTTCCTATGAACCGAGAAAGACCACGCGCCCGACGGATTTTGTTGATTTCGTCGAAATGACCCCATTATCAGATCCCACAGATGCGGGAGTACGGGTCATGTCGATTCATCAGTCGAAAGGACTTCAGTTCGACGCAGTTTTTTTACCGGATATGGAATTTCCTCTGGATGGCGGTCATGTTCCATTTTTTGTTGCCGGATATCCTTCAAAAGATACCACCGCTGCGCCAGAACTGGTAACACGATATATTCCAAAACCTTTACAGACGCTTCTGTCACCAGAGTTTCAGGAGGCTTTTTTACAGGAAAAATTACAGCAGACGGAAGAAGGTCTGTGTATGCTTTATGTGGCATTAACGCGTGCGATTTATGCTTTATATGTAATTGTGCCGCCACATACACCCAAAACTCCGGAAAGCCGAGCATCAAAAGTTTCAAAAATTTTAACACGTGTCATGGCGGATACATGTAATGCGCCAGCGGATACTGTTTTGGCGCGTGAAGGAGACGAAAAATGGTGGGAAGTCCTATTAAACAAAAAGGATTCTGAAAAAACCGAAGTATCAGAATCAGAAATTGGAGAGGACATCTTACAGCTTCCTAAAGTTTTAATCCCTCAGAACGGTGAAGAAGATGTGATTCGGCCACTTTCAGAAATTCCAGGCGTGGAGTTACCCATACCGGCAGAAACATATGTTCCTCTTCGTGGTGGTCCGGATCCAGTTCCGATTCTTTTTGCACCGGGGCGTAAACATGGGCGTGGTTTACGTCGGCGTACGCCATCTCAGGCTGAAGAGCGGACGACAATTGATCTGGAAAAGACCATGCATTTTCGTGCCTTCAGCGCGTTACGAGGTACGGTTTTACATGCATGGTTCGAAAAAATTAATTGGCTGGAGTACAGTTCTCCTGCAGATGATGAGCTTTACCAGATCGGCCGGCAGCACGGTCTGGATGAAGAAATGACTCACCGGTCATTACAGGAATTTCATAACGCGATGAAAAATGAAAAAATCCGTGCCGTTTTAAGCTGGAAGAAATATTTACCACAGCTAAAAAAACGAATTTTAAGACATGGAATTCTTACGGAAGAACAGATTCCTCTGACGATTATGCCTGGAAGTGATGATGCGAATTTTTATCGCTGGCGCGTGTACTGCGAAAAAGAGCTGGCCGTACGCACGGAAAAAGAGTTTCTTTTAGGAACGATTGACCGTCTGGTGCTTTTATGGGGAGGTGAAGAAGTTTTATGGGCGGAATGTTTCGATTATAAAACATCAAAACGCCTGCCTCCTGAAGTACTGGAAGAGAAAGTGGCAAAACACCGTCTGCAGATGCTGGATTATCGGGAAATGTTATACCGGCATTATCGTATTCCGAAAGAACAGGTGACCGCGCATCTCATCTTTCCGATGATGGGTCTGGTGCAGGAAGTATAAAAAAAGATATTCATGACACCTGGGTTACTTTCATATTTATTTCGTTTAAATACCGTAAAGAATCCAAGTTATTTTTTCCTGATAAATATATTTTACTGGTTTTTTCCTGATGCACTATAAATTTCCGCTTTTCGGATTTTTGCGAAATATAAAACGTATGCCGTCTGGAACCAATTTAAAAGTGCACTTAAAGCGAAATCAGTTCATTTTGTGTGACCGTAAAACTCAGATTTTTCTCATAAAAAATACCTGGATTCATTTTAATTTTTGGTTTCACAGGGCCATAAAAATCGGTATTTTCAGAAAAAAATATCGGAGAAGTATGGTTCCACTTTAAATTTCCATTTCGTGAGGCTCTTTAAGCAGGCATTTTCAGCGAAGCAAAAAAACCGCAGAAGAGGAAATTTATAGTGCATCGGGTATAAAATTTTTGAGTTTTTTAGTTTAATATTTAAACAGTTATTATATCCATGGAATTTATTAGAGAAGTTACTCCACAAGACGCTGCGCAGCTTCAGGAAATTTACGCTTATTACGTCCTGAATACGACTTTTACCACAGAAGAGGAAGCTCCGAGTGTACAAGAAATGGCTCAGCGCGTGGAACGAATTACACAGCGTTTTCCCTGGCTGGGTTATGAATCTGACGGAAAATTAATAGGATACTGTTACACGGACACGTTTCGCACGAGAGTCGCGTGGCACCGAACTGCGGAAGTAAGTGTATATGTTCATCCGAACTGTGTTCAGCAGCATATCGGAAAACGTATGTATGAACGGCTTTTCAAAATATTACAGCAGCAGACGGAAATTCACACCCTAATCGCGAGTATTACTTTACCGAATGAAAAAAGTATTCGCCTTCATGAATCTTTTGGATTCATTAAAAAAGCACATTTACCGGAAGTAGGATTTAAATTTGGCTGTTATATGGATGTGGGACTCTGGCACAGACCGGTTCATCTTCCGGGAAGACATTCTTTTGCCTCAGAGTAAAACATCTTCCTGCACACCAGACTCTCCTCAAAAATTTCTCCCACCTTTTTTAAACTTATGGCATTCAAGAAACATGCTGAAGCACACCTTATTTTGAGTTTTCATTTTTTGGCCATAAGACATACTGGTTCCACTTTAAATTTCCGTTTTGAGTGGCTCTGAAAGCGGGCATTTTCAGCGAAGCAAAATATGCCGTGAAAACGGAATTTTATAGTGTATCGAGTATAAATTTCGATTTTTGCTTGCCGCACCATGAGATTCTTTTTCTGTAATTACACATACCTGTTCCACACATTATCAGATTCCAAATTAAATTTTTGTTTTCTCCGGATTTAAAACAGTCATGCTCTGTGAAAAAATGCATAAATAAGAAAATTTATAGTGTATCAGGCAAAAAATACCTGCAGAGTTATATTCTGGTTCCACCTTAAATTTCCGTTTTGAGTGGCTCTGAAAGCAGGTATTTTCAGGGAAGCGGAATACCAGAGAAGCGGAATTTTATAGTGTATCGGGTATACATCATATGAAATCCCTGCGAGAAATAAATTAAAAACAAGAAATAATTTAGCCCCCTCTCCAAAAATCTTATCCCATTTTTCTGCATAATTTGTCAGTAAAAATTTACGGAGTACCTAAAATGGCCACTATTTATTTTGGTTGCCCACAGTGCCAGAAACGTTATGACGTGGACGCGTCCCGCGCAGGAACGATTTTTCGCTGCACGAACTGTTATTACAGGTTTCCTGTTCCAGAAAAAAGCACACTTCGTCCGGAAGAAATTACTGATTTTTATAAAGCCCTGCCCGACGGAGTCCAAGCAAAACGCGCAGAAGTGGTGGCAGTATGCCCTCTGTGTTACACCACCATTCCAGGATATGCTGAAGAAATGGGGACGTGGAAAGAATGCCCGGAATGTGGAACAAAAGTAGAAATCAGAGAAAAGGATAAAAAACGCGTGCGTTTTAAGGATGGCATCACGACCATGAGCACGGAAGGAACGGATCCTCGAGATATTTACGCGTTAACCACAAAAACACCGGCACAAAAAATAGACACATATGAAAATGCTTTTCGAAAGGCGAAATCTTCCTCCAGAATTATTATCATATGTCCTTTATGTCGGACTTTAATCTCCGTAACTCCTGCTCAGATCGGAACGGAAATAAAATGTGGGGAATGTGGACGCACCATGAAAGTGGAAGAGAATTATCATGAAGCGGAAAAAGCAAAAGATGAAATAAGACACCGATTAAACGAAATGGGCATTTATGATCTTCACAAAAATTCCGAAAATGAAACCGTGACCAGAAAAGAAACAGAACCACGTGCGGGAAAGAAAACCGCAGAGAAAACGCCACGTATTTTTTCTTTTCACTGTACTCTCTGCGGAACACTGATTTCCGCGTCCATATCTGATGTCGGTCGAGAAATATCGTGCCCTGACTGTGAAACTAAAATGCAGGTACCTCCTCCTACAAAATCCGAGCGTACGCCGCCTGGCATTTCCATTTCAGAAAAACATCTTCACGCGGACACCTATTTTTTATCGGGCACGGCACTTTCTGCGTCCAGTGTAAATAAAAATGGCAAAAATGTTTCCCACGCACCAGCACCTCCGGTGTCTGAGCCGATGATCGTGTTACAGTGCATGCTTTGTGGTGAACTGCAGCACATTCCGCAGCATATGAAGCCAAAACTTGAAAACAGAGAAATTACATGTATCGAGTGTGGACGCCCCATGAATCATGCATGTATCATCCATAAAAATAAAACGAAACTCGCGCCAGAAAAAGGAGAACCACTTCGTATTCCTGAGGCTTCCCCTTCTGAAAATCTGTTTTATAAGGCATTTCAGGCTGCACTGAGAAAAGATAAACGAAAAGAACTCACCACACGTGAATCTCTGGATGAGTACGGCGTAAACGCGCCAGCGATCCTCGGTGAAGAACCGATCTGCCATGATGTGGCACAGTGGAATCCATTAAAATTTTTTACTTGGGGAATTTTAGATATTCTTACCCAGCGGTGGATACTGCTGTCCAGCCTAATTCTGACACTTATGTTTTTCTTACTGGGGAAACTGGCCATGCTTATTCTTATTCTTGGAGAAGAAAAAACATTTATGTCAAAAAATTTTTCTGTTTTTTATCATACCTCACCTTCTATAACTTATGATGTTTCTAAATTCGATTATCCTTTAGTGCTCAGTGCTTTCTGTTTACTGTTTATTCTGGCGACGATTTTTGGTTCCACTCTCTGCCTCCGCATTTTGTTAAGAACCGCCTCCGGTTTCGATCCAATTATCATTTCCATAAAACAGCTGACCCATATCACTTATGAAAGTTTAATTTTTTTGGTAATAAATTTCTGCACTTTTCTATTATTACCTGGTATTATATTCCTGGGAATTCTAAATGCACTGAACATTCCACAGCCTGTGAATATTATAATAACGCTTTCCGCCGCAAATTTTCTGTTCCCACAGGCACTGCGCTCCATCTTACTAAATGGGCACTCCATGGAACCCCCGGGAAACATAATCCGAATTTTTTTCTCTCGCAGCATATTAATAGGTGTTTCATCTTTTATCATTTATTACATGATCCATATCATGATTTCCTCGGATCCTTTCGACAAAAAAGTCTGGAAAGATTTATGGCTTCATCCCATTTACTGGGGAATTTTTTATTTTTTAAGCCTCCTTCTGATCCTCTGCTTCTTTTTTATCCTCTCTTCTGGTTCATTTTTTTCGTTTCCCATGATCATGATAAATGTTTTCTTAACTTTTATCTATTTTCGCCTTCTCGGCAGAGTCTGGTTTTATTCTGACGAAATGCGTGAACGAAAAAATAGAGATCTGGAATCAGAATAAGTCCATAAAACTCACGCGAAAAAAGGAAAAGAGAGATGCAGGAAACAAATAAATCTTCACGCAAAAAAATCGCGATTATTGGTGCAGGCCTGGCAGGAATGGCCGCGGCGGTAAAATTACTTACCGAGTACGGTGATTTGGTGGAAGTTTCGCTTTTTGAACAGAGCCGGTTTATGGGAGGCCGGGTCAGTTCTTTTCAGGAGAAGGTCAGCGGAAAACTTTTGGACAGCGTTCAGCATGTATCCATGCGCTGCTGTAAGGCCACGATGAATTTTCTTGACCGGACCGGACTAAAACCTCTTGGACGTTTCCAAAAAGAAATCGTTTTTGCCTTCCCAAGAAAAAAGGAAAACATTTTAATATGTGATGATACGCCGAATCCTCCATCCTATTTTTTACATAAAAAATTTATAAATCAGATTATCCGCAGTGGAGATGCTCACATTTTCAGCAGCAGGCCGCGAGCTACTAATATAAAATTTAGCATCATGCGTAATTCACACTTCTTTCCTTATCCACTTCATCTGACAGGAAGTGTTTTGCGCCTGCACTTTCTGCCTTTTCGTCAAAGAATAAAACTTCTGAACATCCTGAGATTATTACAAAAAACGGATCCGCCGACACATGCCACGTTTCGTGACTGGCTAAATGAAATGGGATGCCCGGAATCCTTACAGCACCTTTTCTGGGATGTGCTGGTTTTAAGCGCATTTAGTGAAAAATCGGAACATGTTTCCGCAAAAATAGCAAAAAAAGTATTTTCCACCACTTTTTTTACCGGAGCAGACGCATGGCATGTCTGGCTCCCCAGCCGTCCTCTGAGAATGATATTTCATGATAAAATGCTGGAGTTTTTTCGGCATTTTTCTTCTTTCCATTTTCATCCACTGACACAAATAAAACGGATTTCACCACATGAGAATGGTACATTTTCTTTAGTGACACGCCAAGAAGAATACCGAAATTTTGACGCCTGTATTCTGACGGTTCCCTGGAAAAATGCCGCAAAAATTTTACCAGAACTGGTTCAAAAAAATGTTTTACACCCAGAAGCATATGAATCACGCGCCATTTCTGCCGTACATGCATGGTATGACCGTCCACTTTTTAGTCCGTGGCGAAATGTGGCGATTCCCGGTATGACCATTCAGTGGATTTTCCGTCATGCCTGGGGAGACGCCGATTTTCCACTTTCCGATCCTCTTTTCTCTGAAGAAAATAAAAATTTATCGGATTCTCAAAAAAATCTGCCGTCACAGCACGGATATTACCATCAGCTTATGCTCAGTGATAGTGACACTTTTAGCAGTCACCCAGATATTTTACAGCAAAAGATACTAGAAGAAATGCAGCAGCTCTTCCCTCAAAGAAAACTGATCCATGCAAAAACGGTCCGTATTCCCTCCGCAGTTTTTTCTCCAAATATTCATCTAGAAAATATCCGGCCAGTTTCAGCCACTCCCTGGCCAAATATTTTTCTTGCCGGTGACTGGATTTCCACCGATCTGCCCGCCACGATGGAAGGTGCCATTCTCAGTGGAGAAATGGCAGTAAAAGAAATGTTTCTCCGTGAATAACCTGTCACCACTTTCCACGAAAAAGTTTTCCTGGTTTCACTTTAAATTGAAGTTTTTTGTTTTAGACCCGATGCACTATAAAATTCCATTTTTCCGGCATTTTGCTTCGCTAAAAATACCTGATTCAGAGCCGCATAAAACAGAAATTTAACAGAAAATCAGCATACCACGCGAAACAGCATCCTGCTCCTGGCATTTTACTGCTCTGCCAGGAACAGGACGGAAAAAACTTCATTCTGTACCGTAAAAATTTAAAATAATGTCGGCACACAAAAACACGTATAATTTCTGAATCTTTACCTGCTCCCTTTAAGATTATTCTTTCGCTGCTTCCATGGAATCCGAATTACCAGTTTCTGGAATGTCATCAGCAGGTAATGGTTCAGAAACGGGAGAGGATAACGGGGAAAGAGCAGACGTCAATAATTTTTCAGAACCATAATGAACTAATTCTGTCATTTCCAGCCATGGACTTTCTCCCATAAAACTGGACGTTACGCGAATATACGGAAGCTGACTGTCCATCCATCTTTTATAAGCGGGAGAAACACTCAGACGATAATAATCTTCAACAAAATTTTCTCCCACATACTCAAAATATCGGACAGCGTAAAAATCTCCCATCAGCGATTTTCCGAACCAGACTGAATAATTCTGAAAATTCGCTGCTTCCATTTCTCGCTTCACGTCTTCTGAATATGTTTTATTAATCTCCAAAAACGCTTTCAGATGCTCTTCATAAATCGCCTGAATATCTTCTTCCGTCATATTTTTTTGTGAAGGCATTTTTACGTCTTCTTTTACTTCTCGACTTACTTTATCTTCGTCCGAGGGAAAAGTTTCGGCTTTTTCCAGTTCATTCACGTCAGATATTTTTTGTGTATCTTTAATTTCTGGAAGATTTAATGTTTTATCTGTTTTTGAAACCTCAGAGGGCTCAGACGTTTTTTTAATTTCTGATACTTCTGATGTTTTTTCTGACTGTACAGAAGGCTTTTTTTCAGCACCTGGAGAAGTCGCTGTGGAATCACTCTCTGATGTCTCTGCCTGATTTTTTTCCGGTGATTTCACACCCAAATCACGAGAAATCATCTCCGAAAGAACATCATTCGCCATTTCTTGCTCAAAAGATATATTATCCACTGGTTTTAAATTCGGAGGAAGCTGCATCACGGTTCCACTGGTGGAAGAAGAAGGTAACGATTCAAAAGTGGTATTCTGCGTTTCATCCTCTTCTTGCTCAGGTACCGTGTTTTTCTCCATGCGCAGATCTTTAGGTAACTGAAAATCTTTCGGTAATTTCTGTTTTTGCCGCTCCCCCCACTCTTTTTCCTGACGAATTAATTCTTGCAGTTTTTCTTCCTGCAGAGGATCATCCAGATCAGAAAAATCTAAAGTTTCGAGTTTTCCCTCTTCAGGGACAGAAATGTTTCCCGCTTCATCTGTCTCCTCAAGTTCTGAGAAATCGATTTCTTCGGCCCCCAGATTTCCGATAATAACCATGGAGCACAGACGTTTTTTCACTGGCCGAATATGTGTCTGCTCGTCAGAATCTGAAGAGGAATTTACGTTCCATTCACATCCTAAAATGCCGATCATGCACACACACAGAAGAAAACTGATTAACCTACACATATTTCTCTCCGTATTATTTTTGTTATTCCCTATATTCTTTATCCTCAATAAACATAAAACTTACCGTCTTTTAGCATTTTATTCCCGAATCACGATAAATTTTTACTTCCTCAGCACTTTTTACTTCGCTGAAAATGCTGCTTCCAGAACCGCATAAAATAAAAATTTAAAGTAATATCCGTATATACTGACGCTCATTTACATTTCCATTTTGTGCGGCTCTGATGCACAGGCATTTTTAGCGAAGCAAAAATACTGGGGATGCGGAAATTTATCGTGTCTCGGGTATATAATACATCAAAACATCAGAAAACAGGTCATTCCTCTCGACCAGAAACCATCATTTCACCAAAAAGAGTAAAGGCACTCGTTCGAGTGATTTTAATATTTTGCATCGTACCTGCCAGTGATCTGGGACCATCAAAAACCACGATTCGGTCACACGCCGTACGGCCCGTAAGCTGCACCATTTCTTCTGGCTTTTCCTCCCCAGACATACCACCCTTCCCAAAACCCGTTTTCTCTTCCTCTTCGGGGAACCCCTCTGTTAAAACTGGCAGTTTTTTCATATTTTTACTCAGCCCTTCCACCAAGATCTCCACCATCTGACCTTCAAAACGCTCATTATCCTCCGCGCTAATCCGATTCTGAAGCTCCAGTAATTCATTATTTCGGCGTTTTTTTACTTCTTCAGGAACGTCATCCGCATATAACTGATACGCTTTCGTTCCTTCCCGAGGACTAAATTTAAAAATAAAACTATTCTTGAATCGCGCATCTTCTGTAAGCTTCATCGTCTGCTGAAACTCCTCTTCCGTCTCACCGCAAAATCCCACTATAAAATCACTGGTAATCGCTGCGCCGGGAACCGTCTGATGAATTTCATCCAGCATTTCACGATATTTCTGAACCGTGTATCCCCGATTCATCCGTTTCAGAACCGCATCTGAACCACTCTGGGCGGGCACATGAAAATACGGAACGACATGCGGCAAATCACGCACTGCTTCCAATAAATCTGGCGTCATGGAATTCGGATGGCTGGTTACAAAACGAATACGCTGCAGTGAAGAACTTTCCGTAATTCTTTCTGTCTTTTCCAGTAAATCAGAAAGACGATTTCCCGACTCATCATGATACTTACTGACCGTCTGGCCAATAAATGTAATTTCACGGCACCCCTGGCTGGCCAGCTGCTGCACTTCCGCTAAAACCTCCTCCATTCCCCTGCTCTGCTCAGGACCACGAACATGCGGCACGATACAGTATGTACAGAACTGATCACACCCAAACATAATGCGCACCATGGCCTGATACGGATTCTCGCGCGCCAGTAAATCGCGCGTGGGATCATAAAAATCAAAACTTGACTCCACCTCTTGACGATTCTTCCCGCGTCTGTCCAGACTTAATTCCAGCTGCGGCGTCTGACCTGCACGAATCTTGGATATTAAATACGGTATCCGCGCAATTTGGCCGGGTCCCACCACCAGATCCACATGCGGCGCACGAGAAAAAATCATTTCTCCTTCCTTCTGCGCCATACATCCGATCACCCCCAGGATTTTTTGTGGATAATACTTTTTCACATGCTTTAATCTGCCTAAAGCACTATAAATCTTATCCTCCGCATGCTGCCGAATACTACAGGTATTAAACAGTAAAATATCCGCTAATTTTGGATTTTCCACATACTGAAACCCTTCTCGTAATAAGCTGGCAGTAATTAATTCAGAATCCAGAACATTCATCTGGCATCCGACCGTTTCTATATGAAATGTTACAGACATTTTCAGTGCAAAAACCGTGATAATAATAAAAAATAAAAAAATTGCCGATTAAAAAAACTGTAAACTCAATTGTACAGATTTCACCTTATTAAATTAAGTTTTTTTGCCACTTCAGAATCCTGGAACTTTTAGCTCCATCAAATTTTGTTGGCAGGGAGACAAAATTATCCCGTGGACTAAATTTTCATAAAATGCCGGATATACCATAACCGGTTTATTATACTGGTTCCATTTTAAATTTCTGTTTTGTGCGACTCTTAAAGCCGACATTTTCAGCGAAGCAAAATGCCGGGAAAGCGAATATTTATAGTGTATCGGGTATATATACTGGTTCCAATTTAAAATTTCGTTTTGTGCGGCTCTAAAAGTAGGCTTTTTCAGCGAAGCAAAAAAGCCGGGAAAACGAATATTTATAGTGTATCGGGTATATAAATATCCACTTTCATACATTTCACTGTACAAAAACACCGATTTTCCCGAACCATGCGAAAAGGGAAAAAAAGTGAGATCTGTATTCATCTTTCATTTAAATAAAATTTTAAATAAAATCAGGCGTAACGTGAAGCAGGCATAAGCCGGAATTTTATCCTCAAAAATCGAAACGCAGGGTCCCCATTCCTGTATGGAAAATAGAGTCTCCCCAGTTACAATTATAATTCGCCATGAAAGAAATACAACTGCCCAGGGAAAGTTTTGCGCCAGCACCCAGATTTACCCAGTTATCTCCTAAACCACGGCCCGTAATCATTATCACGTCATTACAATTTATAAAAGACGTCATAACCGACGGATTTTCATCCATAAATTCATAAATATATGTCGCGTTTATAGAAAAAGTGAGAATTTCACCGAAATAAAACTGTGTCCGCGCACCAAGATAAACTCGCAGAGAATCCATATCCATTTCACCTTGTGAAAGAGCTAATATTCCTGCACCAGATTCATAAAAAGCATCCGTATTAATTTCTTGGTATCCCACCGCAATAAAACTATTTATGTTTATCGTACTCGCAGTGGATGAATGCCAGCCTTTTTCAAAATACACCCCCCACTGTGTCCCTTCAAATTTTCCGAGATATGCTTCTCCCAGAATATTTCTCCAGGTGTCATATTCACTAAAAGAATAATTTCCCTGCACGAAAGAATAACCACCCAAAATAAGACTCTGCCATTTCAGATAAATTCCGAACGTATTATCCTGAGAATCCACTCCCATGGCCCCATATTTCAGTTCTGAATTTAAAGACGTTTTTCCTAAAGCATAATATACACCCATCCGGAAATAATTCAGAACATGAAATTCTCCACCGATCATACCACCATAAAAATCATAATCATAACCACAGTACTGATTTCCGTCTATTTCTCCCACTCCGCCATATCCAGACGCCCAAAAAGAGAAAGAATGCTGGGAAAATCGAATCGCGGAAATCTGATCCCAGAGAGTCTGATTCAAAATATCCATTCTCTGTATCTGTGCATTAAGAATTGACGTAAAAGATGTTCCCATCAGAAGATCCGTCGCGTTACGCACATCATCATAAGTCTGGCTCTGTGCGATTACACTGTACGCTTCCACATTTTGAGTAATCACCTGGCCAGCGGTAACGGCATTCCCCCCAATATTTTTTATAACTTCTGCCGGATCATGTACCGTAATGTCACGAACATACATGGCTTTCTCATTTTCTCCGTTTTCTGTATTTCCACGTGTAATCGAAGTGGAATAAAAAAGTGTTTCCACGGTTCTGTCTGACATTTCCAGAGTTCCAGCGTCCGAAACCTTAAGAATGAGAGAATCGGCACCTGAAGCCTGGTAAATATGAGTCCCCATGATGATATTTTCGATTTCCACTCCTACGAAAGTCTCATCAGAAACGGAAATATCAGTAAATGCCATGCTCCCTGCCGTAAAACACGTACTATAAATAATGTTTCCATCCACATCACGAGATCCGGAATCCGTGGCACTTAAATCCACCTGAAACAAAAGAGAGCCACCAGAAGTTTCGAGTCGGCTTCCTGTCCCTGCTATAAATTCAGAACCACTTCCTAAAATCATGCTGGCATCAGAAAGAGTGAGTACGCCACCACCAGCGGACGCAAAATCAATTTTTTCACAAAAAAAGTTCATTTCACCACCAGATATATTCAGGATACACTCTCCTGCCAGACCAGAGGATATTCCTCTTCCTGGAGTTCCGCCGATCTGAACATATTCACCCGTAAAAGAAGTTTCTCCACCAGAGATATTTATCGTAACATTTCCTGCATTTCCTCCATTTTTACCAGAAAATGAATCTCCGCCAGAGCCACCAAAGAATGTCTGTTTTCCCTGAAACAGCAGAGTTCCGCCAGTAATGTTCAGCGTAACGTCTCCGCCATTCCCTCCCAACACATTTTCTCCTCCATTTCCACCCTTTCCACCGAAAGAAAGAATGTCGCCGTCAAATAAAATATCTCCAGAATGAAAGTGAAGCACCGCATTTCCACCATTTCCACCAGAGATTTCCGAACTTCCATCACCTCCAGTTCCTCCAAAATAACCTCCGTTCAAGAAACTTAGTGTTTCCCCAGAAAAATCAAAAGTGATATTTCCTCCATTTCCTCCCTGAGCGTTTTCTCCCCCATTTCCTCCGAGGTATACCATTTCAGCGAAAGAAGATTTTCCTCCAGTAATCACAAAAGATGCTGAACCACCATTTCCCCCAGAGGTACTGCCTACATCCCCAGAAACACCATTTCCGCCAGCATGAAAAATAACTTTTTCTCCGATTATGATTCCTTCAGATAATTCCCATCTTTCATCTGCACCATGAATCTTCTCTCCTGCTGAACCAGAACCACCCAGGAATACTTCATAAATATTATCATCCGCACCATTTACGTCAGAATATTTAGTAATATTTATTTTTTTAATTACCGTTCTCTCCAGCTCCTGTGCAGAAGTATCCACATCCCTATACAATTTAAAACTTTCACCATTTTCCCCAAGATACAAATCTCCATTTACAGATAATTCCAAAATATCTTTGTCGCCAAAATTTAAAATATTATTTACTGTACCAGAGTGCGCAGACATTAAATTTAAATTACCGTCCGCATAACTTATTTTGGGCGCAGAGATTTCCCCAAAAAAAAGTACTAAAAAAACAATAAAAAAAATAGTACTAAAATAATTTTCTTTTAACTGCCAGAACGCGGATAAAAATGACCAGACGCCTTTTTCTAAAATAGTATTCAGACAAAAATCTTTTTCCCGCATGAGGATTTCCTTCTTAAAATCTGGAGTAAAATGAAAATTTTTAAGAATTTTACACCCAAATTTTACCTTAATGTCCGTTTCATTCATTACAGTAAGAGTAAATATTTTAATAGGGTATATAAAATATATGAAACAAAAAATTTCGGTATGTCGAGTATAAAATTATTAAGTGTAAAATTAAATACACTGTGAATTTATAGACAGTATGGTTTTTCTTGTCAAGATTAGTTTCACATGCAAAAATAGAGAATAAAATATTTATGTGTACAAAATTAAGATTCATGTCTTATTTATTTATGTAAACAAAATTTATTTTCAAAATTTAGATCTGCAAGAAAACTAGACATACCTTTTATTTTTGTACCGCTGTAAAGAAAGGCATTTTTATCAGAGCAGAAATGCCCGGAAAGTGAAAATTTATAAGATCCAAAAACCTGTCCGCCATGATTCGAAAACAGAATTTTGTGCGTATAAATTTTTCTTGCTTCTCACTTTACCCTTAAATTTTAGAATACATGGGCACACATTTCTCGTAATAAGTAAAAAAAAGTGAAAAACGTAAATCCTTATAATGAGGTAAGATATGCCGGTTCCACTTTAAATTTTCGTTTTATGTAGTTTCGAAAACAGCATTTTCAGCGAAAAAATGCCGGAGAAACAAAAATTTATCACTTATCGAGTAAAAAAACAGAATTATGAAAAATCTTTTTGAGTGATCATCTCACATAAAATATCTGCCATCTGCTCAATTTGATGGTAAGATCGGGTGGGAAATTCAGCTTTTTGTATATTCCATATACGTAATCCGATTTCCAACAATTCTTCGGAAAAATCGACTTTTTTCTCTTCCGGAATTCGCAAAAGTAAGTGCTCATGAATTTTCATCATTTTTTCAGATGCCAGAGGATTTCCCACCGCCGCCGCCACGATACACGCAAGATATGCATTCAGACACTCTTCCATTTCGGAAGCTTCTGTCAGTACAGGAATAAAAAATGAATCTGTAAAACAGTCAGATAAAAATTGACGTGCACTTTTTTCGTCCATAAACTTTTCTTTGAATATCTGATACTCTTTTTCTGGACTGTTTTCGTTTAATCCGAGCAGATTTTCTGGTGATTTTTGGCTCAAGTTTTTTTCTTCTATTACAGGACGACTTTCAAAACAAACTTTCTCGATTGGAAGTGATTTTCGAAAAGATTCACTGAATCTTTTTAACCCCAATTTTTTCATATAAATTTTGGCCTGGTCAGCTAAATCATCCATATCACATGGAGACGGATCCAAAATCTGTATTTCCTTCCATTTTCTCTCCAGTTTTTGCTGGAGAATGGCCGTCATAAAAATACTCCAGCGATTTTTTAATGATCGTAATTTTTTTCCTTCATTTTTTCCCGAAGAAAAAGAAACTTGTGGAAGATTAAAAGACTGGCGCACACGTTTTTGTTCAAAAATATTTTCTCCCGTGAAGATAACTCTAAATGGACGTTCTGGCGAAAAAGAGAGTTTTGTGGAAAATGATAATTCCGGACGACAATTAACGGGTAACATATCAAAAATAGTTTTCATCAGAGATAATGGAGAAACTTTACCCGTAATGACGGTGGTGACGTTTTGTAGTATGGCATCCAGAACAGATACCAGCTGAAAAACGCCCATATTTTCGCCAGTTTTACGTAAAAAACCTGTTCGTACCACCTCGGCACTTCCCTCTACTGGAATCATACGCAGTACAGGATATTTTTTATCAGAAATCTGTGTATACGCGAATTTCTCTGTTTTAAAATAATTTTCTTCCCGAAAGTATAAAATTAATTGACGTAAAACTTCTGCGCCTGCCTGCCAAAAACCCTGTTTTTCGAGAAGCTCTATAAGTAGTACCGGATTATTGGCAAAATTCTGTAAAATTTTAGGAGTGATAATTAATCCGTGCGTAAAACTGTCCTGCCTGGTAACATACGGTAACTGGAGCGTCTGAGAAACGCAGTATGCTCCAGACGGAAGAGGATGAAAATTCCAGTTTACGCGCTCCATACCATTCTGAACACCATATTTTGCAAAACATTCTCCCCCTCTGGCACTCCAGGATGCGATTTCCTCAAGATCCGATTTTTTGATTTCTCGACTCAGAGCCAAAAAATCGTAGGTATGTGCAGATTTCACACTTAAAGTAAGATCTGGGCCAAAAAGAAACTGCTGCGTCTGCGTCATCTAAAAATTTCCCTGTCAGGCGTTCTTCTCAAAACTCTATAAACTTTATTTTTTCGATATATTTTATAACCGATGCACTTTAAAAATTTCACTTCTTCGATATTTTTGCTTCACTAAAAATGCCTATTTTCAGAGCCACACAAAACGGAGATTTAAAGGAGAACCTTTATAAATATAAAAACATAAATAGGGGAAAAAGGAAAAACCAGAATTACATTTCGCTTAAAATTTCATTCCGACTAAATTCCACTCTCACGCTCTGCTAAAACAGAAGTGTAAAATGAACTGTATGTATTAGAAGTATATGCTGAAATTTCCATAAAGTCAAATTTTTATGAAAAATCTTTTAAAAATTCTTCTCTCCACACCTGTATAATCGTCTCATTTTAATTCATTTTTTTAAATTATATAAATCCCCTTCTTTAATAATTATACATTTTTAAATATTATTGTGCTTTTTTGAAAGAAAGATGTTCATAAAAAATTATACTGTTTCCACTTTAAATTTCCGTTTTGTGAAGTTCTTAAAGCAGGCATTTTTAGCGAGTAAAAATGCTGGGGAAACAGAAATTTATAGTGTATCGGATATAATATTTTTATAGTCTTTTAGATAAAATCACCATCACAGTACTTAAACAGCACACTCCTTGCAGAAAACTTATTTTATATTATTATTATTATTTATATACTGGTTTCATTTAAGATTTATTTTCTTATGGCCCAAAAAAGCAGGAGAGTTTATACATCCGATACACTACAAAATTCCGCTTTTCTGGGATTTTAGTTTCAAAAAAAACCTCTTTTAAAGCCGCACAAAACGGAAATTTAAAGGGGAAACAGCAGATACATAATCTGAAGAATAACATTTTATAGAGAGCCACGAGCTATAAATTTCTAATTTTCTGGAATTTTGCTCACCGAAAAGTCTGTGCCTGGATTTAAGCTGAAATTTCTTGTAGATTAAGATATACTCGGAAAGCAGAATGATCCCATCACATTAATCTTTGTAATTTTTTTGTGTTCACACACTCACCATATTTCAAGAAAATTTTTTAGAAAGGGTACTCTTTCATGAAGATCATGCAATTATCTATTTTTCTGGAGAATAAACCGGGTCACATGTGTGCCATCTGCAAAAAATTAGCGGATGAAGGGATAAATATTTTAACACTTTCACTGGCGGATACACATCAGTTCGGGATTTTACGTCTGATCGTCTCACAGTGGCAGAAGGCGAAAACGTTATTACGGGAAGCGGGCTGTGTCGTTTCCACGACAGAAGTTGTCGCCATTCAGATTATGGATCAGACGGGAGGTCTGGCAAAAATTCTGGAAATTCTTGAATCCGCGAATCTTAATGTGGAATATATGTATGCGTTTACTTATCGTGAAAATGATCGCGCGATTTTAGTATTCCGTTTTGATGAGCCGGACGCTGCGGTAAAAGTGCTTCAGGAAAACGGCGTAAGTGTGCTGGACAGCGTGGAAATTTATAAACTCCATTAATATTTCTGCTTTTATGAGTTTATTACAAATTTTTGGGAATTCTTTATTTTTATATCGGTTCCCATACTGGTTCCACATTAAATTTCCATTTTATACGGCTCTGAAAGCAGGCATTTTCAGCGAAGTAAAATACCGAGGAAGTGAAATTTTATAGTGTATCGGGTACAAATATACAGGTTCCAGTTACATTTAAATTTTCTCATTTCTGAACGCGGTATTTTCAGTGTAAAAATACAGTGAACGTGAAAATTAGTGTATATGGTTAATCATAATTTTTTAGATGATATTTAAAGAAAGTGGTCGGATATGTCGGAGATATTAACTCAGGGAAAACCATTTAATGAGGAAATCTGGAGTGCTGCAGAATGTTTATCACGAGATGAAATTCAGGCTTTACAGCTGACTCGTCTGCGCGAAACTGTCGCCAGAGTGAAGGATGTTCCTCTTTATAAGGATTTTTTTCAGCGAGAGAAAATTTCGCCTGAAAGCATTCGGACGCTGGACGATATACGCCGTCTTCCGTTTACCACGAAAGCTCAGCTGCGAGAGAATTATCCTCTGAATTACTTAACGGTACCGCGAGAAAAATTGGTACGTGTCCATGGTTCCAGTGGTACCCATGGGAAACCCACTTTTGTAGGTTATACACGTGAAGATATTTATCGCTGGGCAGATCTGTGTGCGCGTTTTCTTTATGCTGGCATGTGCCGTGCGGAACATCTGGTGCAGGTGTCTTTCGGATATGGACTTTTTACCGGAGGTTTCGGGCTTCATTACGGAATAGAGCGTATCGGCGCGTCTATTCTTCCTGCCGCTTCAGGAAACACCCCGCGACAGATTATGCTTCTGCAGGATTTAAAAGCGGACGGCTTAATCGCCACACCAAGTTACGCGCTGAATATCGCGGAAGTCGTCTGTGAAATGGGGATTAAACCGTCTGAACTTCCATTAAAATACGCACATTTTGGTGCAGAAGCGTGGACGGAAGAGATGCGTGTAAAAATTGAGGATCAGCTCGGGATTAAAGCATATAATAATTATGGTCTGAGTGAAATTCTTGGCCCGGGAGTAAGCGGAGAATGTCGTTTTCAAAATGGGATGCATATTCAGGAAGATGAATTTTTTGTAGAATGCCTGAATCCTGAAACTCTAGAACCTGTCGCACCGGGAGAATCTGGGGAGCTGGTCATCACCAATTTAAATAAGGAAGCCATGTCTTTACTGAGGTATCGGACGCGGGATATCGCGGTCATGGATGATTCTCCGTGTCCGTGTGGACGCACCACGCGGCGCATGGGAAGAGTCATGGGACGTTCAGATGATATGCTCGTCATACGTGGCGTAAATGTTTTCCCGACTCAGGTGGAAGAGGCGATTTTAAAGGTGGAAGGAGTTACACCACACTTTTTAATGGAAGTCACACGGCCTAAAACGCAGGATGAACTGACCGTGTATGTCGAGATTCAGCCGGATTTCTTTTCTGACAAAATGAGTGAAATGGAAAATCTTCGGTCCAAAATTTTACATGAAATTCATGTCATCACCGGACTGCGCGTAAATTTAGTTATAAAAGAACCGAAAAGCCTGGAGCGTTTTACAGGAAAAGCGAAACGA
Source organism: Planctomycetia bacterium (assembly GCA_030527015.1). Classification (GTDB taxonomy): domain Bacteria; phylum Planctomycetota; class Planctomycetia; order Pirellulales; family Thermoguttaceae; genus RGIG3701. Next base: position 18,988 of record JAUNBR010000025.1, on the reverse strand, counting down.
GTTATCGATAAACGTGATTTACATAAAATTAACTGAGATTCAGCTCTCCTGTTACTCTGTAATTTCGCCTGATACCATTTACCTGATCCACCATTCTTTCAATTTTCCAGCATTTTTTCACAGAAAATGCCTACTTTTTTAGCCACATATACTGGTTCCACTTTAAATTTCCGTTTCGTGCTTCTCTGAAAGCATTATTTTCATCGAAGCAAAATACCGGGGAAGCGGAATTTTATAGTGTATCGGGTATAAAACGGAAATTTAAAGAAGTACCATTAAAAAATGGAACTGGATATTTTGCCATAACATCATAAAAAAAGACAAAAATTTAGAGTTTTATTCTGAGGAAAAATGACAGCCTGGATACTTATTATTTTATTTATTTTCGTCATGCTGGGAATCGGCGTGTGGGGAATGCAAAAAACGAAAACGCTGGGAGACTATTTTCTTGGTGGCCGCACTCTGGGACCATGGATGTCTGCTTTCGCATACAGCACAAGTTATTTTTCAGCAGTCATGTTTATCGGTTTCGCAGGAAAACTGGGCTGGGCTTTCGGTATTCATGTTTTGTGGATTTCACTGGGAAATGTTCTTTTTGGCGCACTTTTAGCGTGGTTCGTTTTGGGATACCGCACTCGGCGTATGTCACAAAATCTGGAAGTCATGACCATGCCTGAATTTTTTGAAGCCCGGCTTCAGGCTCCCGGCATAAAAATCTTTTCCGCAATTATCATTTTCCTTTTTTTACTTCCTTACAGCGCTTCTGTTTTTCAGGGACTGGGTTATCTTTTTGAAGTTTCATTCGGAATGAATTACCCCACCGCAATTCTTATTATGTGCGTGGTTACCGCGATTTACCTAATTTTGGGAGGGTATTTTGCGGTGGCACTAAATGATTTTATTCAGGGAATGGTCATGATTCTGGGTACTCTGCTTATGGTATCCATTTTAACAGGAAAGGCCGGAGGTCTGACGGAAACGGTACAGGCCATTCAGGTTAATTACGCACAGCATATACCAAAAATGAATTGGATTTTATTATCCGCGACTGTTTTTATGACTTCTTTTGGCGTGTGGGGACTTCCTCAGATGGTGCAGAAATTTTATGCGATTCACGATGAAAAACAGATCGCCCGAGCCGCCATTATTACCACGTGCTTTTCGTTTATTATCGTATTTTCAGCATATTTTGTCGGCAGTATGTCTCATTTATTTTATGATCCTCCGACACGTGAATCTGCTGAAAAAGATATTTTGGCCGCTAAAGATTCTGCGCAGGCAAAGATACTTTCAGAGGAAAAGAAAACCGCATGGAATACCCGCGAGAAAACCCTTCACTCTGTTCCCGCGCCGGCGATTATTCGGGGAGAGCATGTCGTGCCGGATTTCGATAAATTCGTTCCGGATATTTTATATAACACCCTTCCTGAAATATTTATGACCATAATCGTACTTCTCGTACTCTCGGCATCCATGAGTACGCTCTCTTCTCTGGTGCTGGTTTCGTCCAGTTCCATCGCGATCGATTTATACCAGGGAATTCGCCGCGGCGACGAATCTTCCGGAAACTCTCTGGTTCTGATTCGTTTTTTAAGCGGTCTATTTATTCTTATCTCATTTTTTATCGCCCTGTCAAAATTTGAAGTAATCGTTACACTCATGTCCCTCTCCTGGGGATCTGTCACAGGTGTTTTCATGGCACCGTATTTACTGGCACTTTACTGGAAAGGAATTACACGCGTCGGAACTTGGGCAGGTATGATAAGTGGCCTGGTGACGAACACACTTCTTTTCTTCATTCTTGGCCCACAAAACGCGCCGATCGCAGCCAGCGCGGCCATGATCGTACCCTTTTTTATCATTCCTCTGGTCTCTTTTTGGACGAAACCTCCCGAAAAAGCGGTTCTTCAGCTGGCGTTTACGGGAAATAAAAATAATAATGAGTAAGAATGATACCGATTCTATTTTAAATTTCCTTTTTACGTGGCCATGAAAGTCACTTTCAGATTTCCTTCTGCAGCAGACTAAGAAGCGTACCAGCAGGCTGTCGGCAGATGCGAAGTAAAAATGGATCGCATCTCAAGCATTATACTGGCTCACTTTAAATTCCTGTTTTCTGCAGCTCTGAAAACAGGAATTTTCAGCGAAGCAAAATATGCCATGAAAGCGGAAATTCATAGTGCATCGGGTATAAATTTATATTTCACTCACAATAAAATGGCATTCACGTAACTCTGAAACTTTCACCGGAAATATCTTTTCCACCACCCATGATTAAAGAATCCGGTGTTTCATATATCATGAAACACCGGGAAAGTAAAGTGTATCGTACCTCAGGTATAAACTGTACAGACATGATCCATATTTTATACCCGATACACTATAAAATTTCGCTTCCCCGGCATTTTGCTTCGCTAAAAATGCCTGCTTTCAGAGCCGCAAAAAACTGAAATTTAAAGTGGAACCAGTATATGAAAACCGGGTCAATTCTTTTTGAAAAAAATTTTCAGAGTGCCTGGTAAGTCTTCTAATTTTAAGGCGGGATTCTTTTTATATGGCGTATACAGAGGATCCCCGACATAAACCATCACCCAAGAATTAAAGGCTTTCGTATAATAATAGCACTCAATCATCGTGTACTTTCCAGTCAAAATAAGAGAGTAAAATTCATCCGGCGGCGGGAATGCGGAAAGATATGGTTCGGCGGCCGGTCCCAGCGTGGCGGCCACACCCCGACGCAGCATCTGAGGGCACCAGAGCTCCCCACTTTTTAAGGAGCCCGCTTCCATGCTGGCCATATGGTATCCGACAGATCCTGGCGCCCAGTCACAGCCATGAATATATTTTCCCATGGAATACCATCCGCAGTAAAGTGCCGCGGGTTTCGGACAGTCAGCCGGCGTAAGGAGTCCTCCACGATCATCCAGAATTACATTTAAATTCGTATGTGTTTTTATTCGCTGTGCCAAATCATGTAAAGACTGATCGGCTTTCGCATAAGAACCATAATCCGGGGTGCCGCCGGGACGTTTTCCACGGGCATCCAGATAAATATCACCTTCGAGTCCTTTTTCTTCCACGGAAATGGACGAGTCGATCATCTTTAAGACCAGATCCACCGTGGGTGCTTCCAGTCGTGCCACCATCAGCACAGGTCGGGCCGGCGGGGGGGCCACCCAGCGTTCTGTTTCTGGAGAATTTTCTTGTAACTCCAGTGGCATTTCTTGCAGTTCAGAAATCTCATTTAAATCTTCGTCCTGAACCTGCTGCACCTGCTGACGTGTTATTCTGCTCTGAAAGCTCATATAATTAGGAATCCAGCGGAAGAGCGGATACCCTTCCATGAAAATGGCGGAAAGTTCACTGTCAAAAGAAGCTGACGACTCATTTTTTGAGATGTTCGCCAGCTGGGAATCCACCCAGCGGAGACTTCCCAGGACACCACTAAGAAGCTCCTGGAAACGCAGAATCTCAGCATCCGTGGCGGTGGACTCCGGTAACATCTGCAGAGACATCAGGGTCTGAAGGATCCCACGAATATTAAAACGCAAAATAAGTGCCTGAGATTTTAGTTGATCAGAAATCGTTTCAGGAGAATCCTGATACTGTTTACGTATGAGCCCCCATATGCTCTGAATGCCCGCCATGTTCTGTAAAGCGATATTCATGCGTGGCAGTTCCTTTTTTTGCTGCTGCGGCGATAATTCATTTAACCTTTTTTGTGTTTCTTTTAATTTTGCATCCATTTTTGTGAAAACAGACTGTAAATTGGCATCTGGCTCAAATTTTTCAGCTTCCCCCGTATTTCCCTGGCGTCCGATCGCGTCTAAAAATGCGATAATCATCGTACATTTATCGAGATATTCCTTTCTCTTCCTCAGTAAAAATTCTTTTCTGATGACAATTTGCGGAGAATCCTTCCCATACCCGCCGATACGGTAAGGAACATTCCAGCAGCAGACCATACATTTTACTTCAGGATGGTCTAAAAGCCATTTCTGTAAATCAGGGCGCACTTCTTTTTCCCAGACGGAGCGAGACATCCAGCCAGTGCTTTTTTCTGGAGGTAAAAGATACACATTCCGTGGAGGAATTTTTCGTGAAAGCGCATAATGCCTGGCAATTTTTAGAGAATCCTCACTGTTTTGGGTGGCAAGAATCGCGATATTTTCAGGTTTTAGCTGCGCCTGAATGGCATTTCTAGTAAAAATAAACAAAAAAACTACAAAAAAAACACCCATATAAGCAAGTATTTTTTTAGAAAGACTTTTTAATAAAATCAGCATTTACAGGCTCCGCATAAAAATGACTAAGGATATATGTTTTATTTTTCATACTTACTTCAGATTCCATTTTTTATCCATTCCACAGTGAGATTTTTCAAAAAATATCTCAAAAAAGTGAACGTTTTACAGACATATTATAAATTTTCATTTCACCAAGCATCTTTCTTTGCCTACAGACAGAGGCTGAGCTAAAAATACTTGCTTTCGTGACCGTATATAAAATTAAATTATGAAAGTAAAATCAGTTCGTACCATATGGCACCAGTCCCCACCAATTTACCTTTTTATATACCGATACACTATAAAATTCCGATTCTCCGGCATTTTGCTTCGCTGAAAATGCTGCTTCCAGAACAGCAAAAAACGGAAATTTAAAGTGGAACCATTATATTTTATGTAATTAACCAAAAAATTACCAGCCTTTTTACATTTTTTTTAAAATTTTTTAAGATTTTTATTTTTGAAATCTCTAAAACACTATAACTTTTCACCTTTCAGTATTTTTTGGGAATACGAAATATCTGCAGTCTGAGCCATTTAAAATGTAAATTTAAAATTAGCGGAACCGACACACTTTAAAAATTTAATATTTTTTTGTAAAAATTTTAAAGCTGGTTCTTGACGTAATCCAAAAATATACTATAATTATTCCGTAATTAAATGTTTTTTAATCAAAACTGTATCAGGAAGGTATTATAAAGTATGTCTAGAGCTGGTGGATTTAATAAAAAAAATAAAAAAGGTGCGGTCCCCTTTCGTAAGAACTCAAAACCGAAAGTACGAACAAAGAAAAAAGATCCGATCGCGGTGGATGGAAAACGTCCGCATCCTATGTATGTCGATTATAAAGATATCGAATTACTGAAAAAATTGACGAATCGTCAGGGAAAAATTTTGAGTCGCCGCAAGAATGGTTGTTGTGCAGTAAGTCAGCATGCCGTTACGCAGGCTGTGAAACGTGCCCGATTTATGGCTTTACTGCCGTTCGTCGGAGAATAAAATCCCTGAAATTTTTAGTTCTGTTTTTATTTTGTAGCATTTCGCCATATCTGTTATAGGAACAGAAAATATTAATCGGTATTTATGGCATATGTTTTATAAAATGTTTTCGTTCACAGTATTCGTACTTATATAAAATGCGGCTGTGGGAAAAAGAAATACGGGATTCATATGTTTTCAGCATCCATAAAATGTATATAAGTAAGATTTATGGTGCACGAAAAAATTCCTTACATCAAAAATAGGTATAAAAAGTGGATGTCTGATCCACTTTTTTTTATGCCTGATATGAAAATAATGTTTTTTATAACACCTGTAAATTTCTTATTTTGACATTTTATACCGCATGAAACGTCTGTTTATAATCACAGAAAACAAAAATTGAAGTGGAACCAGAATAAAACAAAAAATATCCGAAAAGCGAATTTTCATACACGTCAGATATAATTCTTTTTGGAATCCTTGACAATTTATAAATTTTGACATATCATTTTAAGAAATGAGTCGGCCTCTCTTATAAACGCACTCGAGAATTGGTAAGCCAGCAAAATCGGGTAAAATTTTTTAGAGAAAAAGAGGGAAAAATGAATGAAGAAAAATTTTCATCGGGAAAACCTCAAAATGAGGTAACAGAAAATAAGTATACGGGAGACTCTGATAAAACGCAGAAAGAGACGCGCCACATGTCTGATAATGCATCTGCTGGGGGCACAGGAGTTCCCACGACAAGAATCCGCATGAGTGAACAGGAAATGCGTCAGCAGAAGGAAAAAGAGATTTTGGAACTGAGTACTGCACAGATCGGATTATTAGTACGTACCACGAACTGTCTGGAATCAGAGGGAATTTTAACAGTTCGGGATTTATTAAACTGTACACCAGAACGGTTATTACGAATTTCAAATTTTGGCGAAAAAACGCTGCTTGAAGTTTACGCAGCTTTAGAAAAATTGGGATTTAAACGAAAATCCAAAAGATGATTTACGGGAGCTGAATTTTTGTCTGGACATTCATGGCTTTTTACAAAAAAACGGGGAAATCGGCGTACGGGGTCTCGGCTTTCAGGACTTTTTGCTGAAATTTTATTCGCGTTTTTTTGCCTACTTTCGGGAATAATCGGTCTGATCTGGATATTCATAACATATGTGGTACCGGAATGGCGTGTCCATGACCAGTATGTACACACGACCTGTATGATAGAGGATACTCGAATTTCAGAACGACGAATTTCAGGGGAGACCTTATTATCCAGCGAAACAGAAATGATAGAAGATATTCCAGAAGAGGGAAATTCTTCACTTATAAAAGAAGACGAAAAAGCTCATGATGCTCTCTGGATTTCTGCTCAACAAAATAAAAAGCCAGCAATTACTGCTTTAAAGCGTCCACGTGGATTTATTAGTCAGTATAAACCGGAAGTTAAAATTCGTTATGAAGCGAACGGAATTACTTACAGCAGCTGGACATATGACATTCACACGGTTTCCGGTCATAAATATTATGACTCTTACGAAGAAGTGGAAGAATTAATTGGAGATTTAAGAAAAGACACTCCCTATCACTGCTGGTATGACCCGAAAAATCCAGAACATGTGGTGCTGGTCAGTTACTGGAACTGGGAGCACTGGTTTTCTCTGCTTATTCCGGTCTCTCTGATCATTCTTGGCGGTGGAATGCTGGTTCATCTGATTTTTTATTCATCTTTTGGCTCCCGGGAATATTCGGTGGTTACTGCACAGCGTGGGCCGACGATCGCTCCATTTTTAAGCGATCAGACTAAAATATCTCCCTTTCCTAATATTCCTGACGGCAGTTTAATCACCGACAGTCCTGGAGTTCGGCTGGCATACCGACTTCCCATGGACAGTTCCTCCGCATGGAGACTTATCGCGCTGACTGTCGTGGCCGTTTTATGGAATGTTTTTGTCTTGTTTCAGCTGACGATAACTACGAATGATTTTATGGCAGGAAATAAAGACTGGATCCGTATATTATATATGCTCCCGTTTTTCGCTTCCGGCGTGGTTCTGGCGTGGATCGTGCTTAAACAGATTCGTCGTGCAACAAAAATTGGCCTGACTTTTGTGGAAATCGGTCATTTTCCCATCCGTCCAGCAGAACCCTGCCCGATTTTTGTTTCTCAGGGGGGGCACCTCCAGATGTACTGGCTAAATGTCATGCTGGTATGCGAAGAAGAAGCGATTTTCACTCATGGTACGAATACCCGACGTGAGGTACAGCGTGTATTTCAAAAACAGTTATTCTGTGAGGAAGGTTTTACCATTACGGTGTCTGCACCTTTTGAATGTGATTTTTTACTTACCTTACCTGAACACGCCATGCATTCTTTCGTTTCTGCGCGAAATCAGATAAAATGGCAGATTATCATTCAGGGAGCGGCCGCAGGAATTCCTGTTTTTGAACGAGTTTTCCCGATTATTGTTTATCCTAAAAAAAGTGAGGATAACGAAACTGTAATACACTGAATGGAGTCCCGTTTTTTTCCATAAAATTTTTATCGTTTAACTGAAAGTACCTTATGACATACGGATTCACGTAAAATTTTAGTTTTTTGAGGAATACGAAATCCGCCTTTTTCGAAAACGAAATAACGGAAAAACAGAAATTTATCGTGTGTACCAGATTATATTTCTGATGCACTACGAATTTCCGCTTTCTCGGCATTTTTGCTTCGCTGAAAATGCATACTTTCAAAACCGCACAAAATGGAGAGTCAAAACAGCACAGTGCAATTTTCATTTTCGAGTATTTTTTGCTGTCAGAGTGTCTTGTCGCGCAGATTTCAGAAACAGAAATAAAATCGGATACAGTTTTTCACGTTTAAAAGGTTTTTCATGAAACCCTCTATTATTATTCAGCTGGATGATCCGGCAAAACATTTTTCGCCAGGCGACGAAATCACAGGAACCTTTCGTTTTATTCATGTGCAGCCAGAGGAGTTACGCCGAATGGAGTTTTCGGTGTTATGGTTTACGGAGGGGAAGGGTGATGAAGATATGGGCGTCCATCATTTTGAGTCCATATCTTGGGGCGCCGAACAGGAATCTTTATCACATGATGCAGGAAAAGAAATCGTTTTGGCAGGCTCTGCGGGATTAACAGAATATATCGCGAAAGGATCTTCCCGCATGTATTCTTATAGCGTCCGTCTTCCCGCGTCTCCTCTTTCGTATTATGGACTGATCCTGAAAATCCGCTGGTGTATTCGTGTGCGAATTTTTTTAACATCCGGTCGTGAAGTAATGGAACAAAAATTGTTTCTGCTGGGAAATTTACCTCCGGTGGAAGTTTTATTAGGGTAACCCCACGTTAACGGAAATGTAAGATGCCTCATATTTATGCTGAAAATCCTTTTTGCTCACGACGAATTAAACCCGGAGCGATTCCTTTTTTTTTCCCAGAAGGATTAAATGAAGAAATTTTGGTCGAGCGTTTACGAGAAAATGAGTGGTATGGACAGATTATAGGGCCACACGGTTCAGGAAAATCCACTCTTCTGGCAGCTTTATTACCTGCACTGGAAAATGAGGGACGGCATCTGCTTCATCTGGAATTACAGGACGGCACGCGTCACCTGCCATTAACTCCAGAACAGTTAGAAAAATTAGACAAAAATTCTCTGCTGGCGATCGACGGATATGAACAGCTTTCATACTGGTCTCGCAGACGTTTGAAAAATAAAAGTAAAATCCAGGGTTTCGGCACTTTAATTATCGCACATGCACCTTTTGATCTGCCTATTCTTTTTCGCACACATGGAAACTTGGAAGTCGCTCAGCAAATTGTCAAAGATCTTTTGCTGGGTACGCCCGTTCATATTTCAGAATCTCTGGTGGAAGAACGTTTTTACGAACAAAAAGGAAATGTACGCGAAATGCTTTTCTCCCTTTATGATGATTATGAAATGGAATATCGGAGAATCGTTTCTCATAATTCAGAAAAATAAGAAAAATGGAGATATGTTTTCGCCGACACACTGTAAAATTCGCTTTTCTGAGATATAAAATATCTTCTTTTGCGGCCACTTAAAACAGAAATTTTATACCCGATACACTATAAAATTCCGTTTCTCCAGCATTTAGCTTCACTGAAAATGCATACTTTTAGAGCCGATGCACTAAGAATTTCCGTTTCCTCGGCATTTTTCTCCGATGAAAATGCCTGCTTTCAGAGCCTCAAAAAACGGAATTTAAAGTGGAATCAGAGTATACGTGGAACCAGAAAGTTCTGGGATGCGTCTAAAATTCTCATTTCTCCAAAAATTTCAGGTACGTTTTACTCCGCCGCTTCGATCGTCGCATACATGGAAGAATAGCAGTCTTCCACTAATGAATCCGGGCCAAAAGTTCGGATCTGATCTCGCCGAAGTTCCGCGATTTCCAGAGGAACCACCGCTACTTCTGCTTTACCGTTTTGGTGGACGCGCAGCGCGATTTCCATTCCTTTTTTGAAATCATACTTAAAAATCTGACACATCATCAGAATCACATACTCAAAAGTATGGTCATCATCATTCCAAAGAATAACACGATATAATGGCTGTTTTTTGGATTTCGGTCGTGTTTTAGTTTCCGGCTTTTTTTTATTTTTTCGCTTTTTTAATTTCTTTTTTGGTGTCTGGACAGGTATCATCGTTTCCATCTTAAATTCTCTCCCGGCGGGTGGTATTTTTTTACTTTTAAATTATAATATAATAGTATAAATTAAATTTTATACTCGATACACTATAAATTTTCGCTTCCCTGGCATTTTGTTTCGCTAAAAATGCCATTTTCAGAGCCGCAAAAAACAGAAATTTAATGTGGAACCAGAGTATATATTTTGTATTTTACATTCAGCGATTTTTTGCTTTTATTTTAACATGCAGATTCCTAATTTAAATTTCCATTTTGCGCGGTTCTGAAAGCATATGCATTTTAAGCGAAGCAAAAATTTTGTTAAAGCGGAATTTTATAGTATCCCGGACATAAAAAACCTCGCTGGCTGCACGGCGAAAAACGACGAAATTTTTATAGTTCCATGTACAGTTACGCCAGAAATGATTCCGACAGTATGACAGTTTATACCCGATGCACTATAAAATTCCATTTCTCTGGCATTTTGCTTCGCTAAAAATACCCACCTTTCAGAGCCACATAAAATGGAAATTTAAACGAGAACCAGTAAGAAAACAAAATTTTTGAAATATCATACTTTACGAATAAAATATATTATAACTAAATCATCAGATTTTACAAGGAATATGGATTCCGAATCATTTTTTTGAAATTTATCACAAAAGTACAGTGAGTTCCCATTTTCTCAGAATGATCCTTCACTAAAATTTTTGTGTTTCCGTACTCACGGAACTTAAATTTTATATGAGAAGAATCCGTATATTTCTGGAACATAAACAAAAAATCAGGAAATCAAAAATGTCTGAAAAAAAACAAGAATTTTCCATTCAGGACTACTTAAACAAAAATAAAGAATATTTTGAGCATTTACTTTTTGAGTTATTAAGATTTCCTTCTGTAAGTGCGGTACCAGAACATCATCAGGACTGCTGCCGTACCGCGGAATGGCTGGAGCGTTATTTTCAAAAAATGGGGCTTTCAACAAAACTTATAGAAACGGATGCGCACCCTCTGATTTATGCGGAGACTCCTGTTTTAGAAGGTGCGCCGACGGTTATGATTTATGGCCATTATGATGTGCAGCCGACGGACCCTATCAGTGAATGGGAAACAGAACCTTTCCTGCCCACGGTTCGTGACGGTTATGTTTACGCGCGCGGTGCTTCTGATGATAAAGGCCCTTTATTAAGCCATATTTTAGCGGTGGAATACTGGATGAAATCATCTCAAAAACTGAATCTGAACTGGAAATTTTTTATTGAGGGTGACGAAGAATGCGGAAACGGCGGAACACAGAATTTTGTCAGCCAAAATTCAGATTTACTGGCATGTGATTATATCGTGCTCAGCGACAGTCCACAATTTGCGCCCGGACAGCCTGCGATTACCTGTGGACTGAGAGGAAATGTTTATTATCAGCTGGATCTTACTGGCGCGAATCAGGATTTACATTCTGGAATGTTTGGTGGCGCGATCACGAATCCCTGTAACGCTTTAACTAAAATTTTATCAAAAATTCAGGATGAAAATGGTCAGATTACGGTACCTGAGTTTTATGATGACGTCCAGCGTATTACTCCAGAACGCCGAGAACAGCTCGAAATGCTGCCTTTTGAGGAAGATGAATTTTATGCGAGTGTCGGTGTTAAAGAAGGTTTTGGAGAAACAGGATTTTCTGTGCTGGAAAGAAGATGGCTGCGGCCAAGTTTTGACATTCATGGTCTTACTGGCGGATACCAGGGTGAGGGAGGAAAAACTGTTTTACCGGCACGCGCATCTGCAAAATTCAGTTTTCGTCTGGTGCCGGATCAGGATCCCCAAAAAATCACCCGATCACTGAACGCATTTCTGCAGGAAAACTGCCCGCCCGGCATACAGATGAAACTTACTTCTTTTGGTGAAGGAGCCGGCGGACTATTTATCGATACATCTTCCACCTGCATGCAGGCCGCGGTACGTGCACTGGAATTCGGTTTTGGGCGCTCTCCATTTTTTATCTGTGAAGGAGGGTCCATCCCCATTATTTCGACATTTGCGCAGAGCCTTACACCAAATATTATCATGATCGGACTTTCCCAGAGTTCAGATCATGCACATGGTCCGAATGAACATTTTTCCCTTACAGATTTTCATCGTGGCATAAAAACCAGTATGATGCTCTGGAGAGAACTGGCCAGTTTATCCTGACCATTTTCATCCCGGCACTTTTAGATTTTATACACAAGGTATACTGCACTGGTTCCATTTTAAATTTCCGTTTTGTGCGGCTCAGAAAGCCAGCATTTTCAGCGAAGTAAAAATGCCGAGGACGCGGAGATTTATAGTGTATCGGGTATATAAACTTCCTCTTCTCCAGCTTTTTATACCTGATGTATTATAAAATTTCCAGATCCCCCTTTTTATTACATTTTTTATTTTACAGGTTTTATTATGACATGCACGATTCCTGAATTTACCGCGTTAAAAAATTCACACAAAAAAATTTCCATGCTCACGGCATACGATTTTCCCACAGCAAAAATCGTCAGTAAAGCGGGAATAGATGCTATTCTCGTGGGAGACAGTCTGGCGACAGTCGTCCAAGGAAAACCGAATACTTTACCTGTAACGCTGGAAGAAATGATTTATCATGGCGAAATGGTCTGCCGCGCGGCACCAAATACTCTCGTAATTATCGACTTACCTTTTCCCGCAGGACATACTGGCTGGAAAAATCTGGTGCATGATTCTGCCACCGTTCTTAAAAAAACCGGATGTCATGCCGTAAAACTGGAATGCGCCGTGGGAAAACACTCACTAATATCACGTCTTGTGGAAGCTGGGATCCCCTGTATGGCGCACCTCGGCCTGCGCCCACAGATGATTCAGGTTCTGGGGAAATATTCCCTGCAAAAAGAGCGAGACCTGCTTTTAGAAGAAGCTCTGGCTGCTCAAAAAGCGGGGGCATTTTCCGTTTTATTAGAATGCGTAAAATCTGAAATCGCACAGGAAATTTCCGAAACTTTACAGGTACCCGTAATTGGAATCGGCTCCGGAAAATTTTGTGATGGCCAAGTTTTGGTTCTGCATGACATTTTAGGTCTGTCCGGCCGAGTCCCGCGCCACGCTAAACAGTATATATGTCTGGAAGAAATGATCCTAAATGCATGCATCTCTTACCGAGAAGATGTGGAAAACGGAATATCTGTCCCTTAAATTTCCACGTTTCTGGAAAATAACGTCAGTATAATCATGCGCATAAGATCACCGAATACAGGATGAATCTTACTTCCCAGGCATTTCCGGATGCATGAAATGCCTGTTCTTAATCACACAAAACATGATTTATACTGATTTTACTTTAAATTTCCGTTCTGTGTGGTTCTGAAAACAGGCGTTTCAGCAAATTATAATGATTCTCCTTTAAATTTCCGTTTTGTGCGGCTCTTAAAGCAGGTATTTTCAGCGAAGCAAAAATGCCGTGGAAACGGAAATTTATAGTGCATCAGGTATAAAATGCTGGCCCGTCTGTCGGCGGACAGAAAAATGGAAATTTACAGTATATCGGGTATAAAAGTAAACATGCCAGTAAAAAAAACTGAAGTGCAAAATTCATCCTGCGCCGGGTATATGAGGATCAGGAATTTTTATCCATTTCAGTAAACGGAGCATCTCCACTTTCTACTTTCGTCTTCGTTTTCTTAACGGTGGTTTTTTTAACTGAAGATTTTTTCTTTACTGTTTTTTTAGTGGGTGCTTTTTTCTTAACGACTTTTTTTGTAGATGTTTTTTTAGTGGCCTTTTTCCGTGTTATCCGTTTTCGCACGACTGGCCCTTTCGCAGCACGAACTTCCAAAAGTTCCAGCGCGATTTCAAAAGTTACTTCTGCAGGATCCACTGTTTTAGGTAAGGCAGCATTCGTTTTTCCGTCCGTAACATATGGGCCAAAACGCCCAGACATTACAGTCACAGGATTACCCGTAACGGGAGAAATGTCAAAAATACGCAGCGGTTCTTTACTTTTTGTGGCAGGTGCCGCGGCGGTGCGTCCACGTACTGTTTTTGGCTGAGACAGAAGATCCAGTGCCTGATCCAGGGTAATGTCAATTGGCGTAAGATCCTCTGGAAGTGAACGCGTTTCGTCACCGCATTTAATATACGGTCCATAACGCCCATTCGACGCAAGAATTTCCTCGCCATTTTCCGGATGCTTCCCCAGTATTCGTGGTAAAGAAAGCAGTTTCAGCGCCGTTTCCAGATCCACTTCCTCTGGATGCATCCCCTTCAGTAAAGACACATTCACCGGTTTTTCGGCATCATCCGACGTGCCACACTGAATATACGGCCCAAAACGCCCTACTTTTACAAAAATTGGCTTATTCGTTTTCGGGTCAAAACCCAGTGGTTCTTCACCCTGCTGAGCACGCTCTAACATTTCCAGGCCTTTTTGCACCGATAATTCATCCGGCGCGATTCCGTCTGGTAAACTGATTCGGCGCTCTCCCTGCTCCAGGTACGGTCCATAACGCCCCACCCGAACATACAGAGGTTCACCATTTTCTGGCGTTCCTATTAAAATCGTACTGATCGCCCGAGCGTCTATTTCATCTAATTTATTTTTCAGCAGAGGTTTCAGAGCCGGTGTATTTTTATTTTTCCCTGTTTCATCTCCAAAATAAAACGTCCGCAGGTATTCCAGCCAGTCCATTTCTCCTCGACTGACGGCGTCCAGCTCATCTTCCATATCTGCCGTGAACTGATAATCGATCAGATTCGGTAAATGGGTTTCCAAAAGCTGGCAGACCGCGAATGCCATCCAGGTGGGAATTAACACACTCCCTTTTTTGAAAACATAATTTCTGGCAAGAATCGTATCAATAATAGATGCATATGTACTGGGACGCCCAATTCCTTTTTCCTCCAAAGTACGCGTCAGGGACGCTTCACTGTAACGATTCGGCGGCTGAGTCGTATGAACTTTCGGCTCTAATTTTGTGCAGTCCAGTGCATCATTCATTTTAACCGGCGGCAAAACACGTTCACCTTCTGAATCCTCCATTTCATCAAAACTTTCTACATACGCACGTAAATATCCAGGGAAAGTAATGGTTTTACCAGAGGCCGAGAATTGTGCATCCTCCAGATTTACCGTGATCGTCATGCGTCTTCCCTCCGCATCCAGCATCTGACTGGCGATCGTGCGCTTCCAGATCATGTCATAAAGTTTATATTCCTCTTCTGTAAGAAGAAGCCGAAGTTCTTCAGGAGTATGAAAAGTTGTGCCCGCAGGACGAATCGCTTCGTGAGCTTCCTGAGCATTTTTAACTTTCGTCTGATACTGACGCGCCGTGGCGGGCAGATATTCTTTTCCGTAACGTGTTTCGACAGAATGTCTTGCGGCCTGAATCGCCTCCGACGAAAGTGTCGTCGAGTCCGTACGCATATACGTAATATATCCATTTTCATATAAACTCTGCGCCACCTGCATCGTGCGCCTGGCGGAAAATCCATGCTTTCGATTCGCCTCCTGCTGCAGCGTACTGGTGGTAAATGGCGCGGGCGGTTTCTGCGTGAAAAATTTATCCTCGACATTTGCCACATGACCGTTTTGTGACGTCTGAAGACGTTCCACGAGTACTTTTATTTCCGCCTCTGTCATCTGAAGGCAGTCTTCACTATTTTTCAGCTGGCCCGTGCTGGGATCAAAATCTCGGCTGGAGGGAATACGCTTTCCATTCACAGCAGTTAAAGACGCCTCAAAAGACTGGTTTTCTTTCGTAAGAAACACCGCCTGAAGATCCCAGTATGTGGCGGCACGGAAAGACATTCGTGCACGCTCACGTTCCACGATTAAGCGCACCGCGACACTCTGGACGCGCCCTGCAGAAAGTTTAGGGCCAATTTTTCGCCATAAAAGAGGAGAAACGTCATAACCGTAAAGACGGTCCAAAATTCGCCGACTTTCCTGTGCACGGACTAAAAATTCATTAATCTCGCGTGGATTACGAAGAGATTCATGAATCGCTTTTTTTGTGATTTCATGGAAAACCAGTCGCCGTACGGGTACTTTCGGTTTCAAAACCTGACATAAATGCCAGCTGATGGCCTCCCCCTCACGGTCTTCATCTGTCGCCAGATAAAGTTCTTCCGCATTTTTCAGAAGTGATTTAAGTTTATCGACCTGTTTTTTCTTGTCTTTCGGGATAATATACACCGGTTCAAAATTATCGTCGACATTTACACCTAAATAGGCCCACGGTTCCGAACGATATTTTTCCGGAACTTCTTTCGCGCCCTGCGGCAAGTCTCGAATATGACCGATACTCGCTTCAATAACATAATCTTTACCCAAAAATTTACTGATGGTTCTCGCTTTGGCGGGTGACTCCACGATAACTAAATATTTTGTTGACATAATGAATTTCAGATCGTTAAAAATGTTAAACTTCTTCGGTAATACCTGATTTTATACTCGATGAACTATAAATTTCTGTTTTCCAGGCATTTTGCTTACGCTGAAAACGCCTCTTTCGTATATGCACACAAAAAAATTTAAAGTTAAACCAGAATAAAATACCAGGAATGTAAAATTTTATCGTTTCGAATATTAAAACATGCGGGTTTTCAATAAAAAATGAAGGCCGACACAGAAATATATATACTCATTCCACTATAAATTTCCGTTTCGAGCGGCTCTAAAAGCAGGCATTTTCAGCGAAAGCTAAATGCTGAGGAAGCGAAAAATTATAGTGTGTACCGGGCATATAAATGTTCCGAACACAAAACCCAGTTCATTTAAACCATATTATTATATATAATTGTAAAATCATAAAGGGGCGGTGGTCATTTTATTCGCCCTGCATTATAAATTTTTAATTCTCCGGTGCGTTTTTGTAAAAATTATAGCATTCCACATGCGAAACCTGTACGTCATCCAGCTGAATCAAAAATTTAAAATGAGCCAGCAGAGCGCTTATATTTTCGTTACCTTTTTCCTTGATTCAAAATTTTTAAGAAAATTTTATGCACGATATATTATATACTGGTTTTACTTTAAATTTCCGTTTTCTGAGGCCCTGAGAGCAGACATTTTCAGCGAAGCAAAATGCCGGGGAAGCGGAATTTTATAGGGTATCGGATATAATTTCTTTTTTTCTTTTATATTTCATACTCAAAACACTATAACCTTTCACATCTCTGTCCGCCACAAGACAGACAGATGAAAATGGCTGCTTTCAGAATCACATCAGGAAAAGGAAATTTAAAGTAGAACCAGGATAAGGATCACAAAATGTTAAGAAAGAGAAAATTCATAATACATTTCACATATTATTTCCTAAATGGTAAATCATGCAAGACTGATTTTTGTAAAAAATTAGAAAAACGCCAAAATTTTATCTAAATTTTTTAAAATATCCTTTAAATTTTAAACTTTTTTAAAAAATATTCAAAAATAGATTAAAATTCTCAAAAATGGGATTGCATAAAACCCATCTTTTTTTACAATAAATACGCCGTGTCATTTTTTATATACTGTGTGTGGAAATAAAATTTTACTTCCTGGTTAAAAGTCGGGAATTCATTTTATACCTGATACACATAAATTTCCGCTTCCTCGGCATTTTGCTTCGCTGAAAATACCTGGCTTTCAGAGCCTCGGAAAACGGAAATTTAAAGTGGAACCAGTATATAATGGTGTGAGGTTTTAGGAATATATTACTGACTCTACTTTAAATTTTCGTTTTATACCTCCATGAAAGTGGTTCCTGCTCTTAACAGGCGGACAGAGAAACGGAAAATTTGCAGAGAATCGGGTATAAACTTATGTTCCCATGCAAAACAGATGTTTTTGTAAAATGCGGGGAAGTAAAAATTATCATGTATTGGGTGTAAAACCAGTATATTAAAAAATTATTTGTTTTTGTTTCATTAACACACTTTTAGAAATACTATTATGTCTACCATTTTTCGCAAAATTCGTAAAAACCAAAAAACATGGATCGTTGTACTCGGTGTGATCTGTATGCTGTCTTTCGTCTTTATCCCGATTCTGTTACAGAATACCGGTGTCCGTTATGGCGCGGGAAACCAGGTCGCGGTTAAGACCTCAGAGTTTGGAAAGCTGACAGAACTTCAAATTGTGGATCTGTATCGGCAGCGTCAGGTCGTGGGCAGTTTCTTTAATGCTCTGGGAGAGGTAATGCGGACAAAACTGTCCTCGGAAAATACTGATACTAATAAAATGATAAGCATTTATGGTGCTTTTCAGCGTCTGATGTGGTATTCTAATATGATTTTGAATAACTCGAATGAAGAGTACCTTGTGGAAAACTGGCTGATGATGAAAAACGCACAAAAGATGAATATCGTCATCAGTGATCAGGCCATTAATGATTTTGTGAACGAAATGGCGAATAACTGCATGACGGACAGTGATTTTGCCACGGCGAAAAAAATTGCCGGGATTCGTTTAGACTCTCTGCTGGTGGACGCGATTCGAAATATTTTAATGGCGAATGAATATCGTCGCATTTACGATTTAAATTTTAGTGATTTATCGGTCGCGCAGCAGTGGGAAAATTATCTGAAAACCCATCAGATGATCTCGGTAAACGCTTATCCGGTAAAAGTCGCTGATTTTGTGAAAGATGTTCCTGAACCCACAGAAAGTGAATTGCGAACATTTTTTGCGACATATCAGGAAAAAGAGCCGAATCTTCATCTGGGAGAAGTCGGATTTAAGCAGCCAAAACAGGTAGAAATCCAGTATGCGGTGGCAAATCTCGCGGATCACGTGAAACCGGAAACGGTAACGCTTAATGAAATGCGTGTTTATTACGAAGAACAGAAAAAGACACGATATATCAAAACACCTGAACTGAATTTCCAGCTTCCGGACGCAAATAATCCGTTTTCTCGGCCACTTCCGCCGATTCCCACGGAAGGAACGACGGATGGGGCAAGTTTTGATCCCAGTTTACTGGAGGGGCTTCCCGGTAATCTTCCCGTAACGGAACCAGCCACGGAAACTGCGCCTGCGGAAATCACAGAGCCGACCACCGAAACTGCGCCTGTGGAAACCACGGA